>NZ_JBGONO010000011.1:0-178404 GCF_041439165.1 Enterovibrio sp. FF113
GAACTGCCGACCCCTGCCATGTCAAGGCAGTACTCTAACCAACTGAGCTATAGACGCATACCGTGCTGAACTTCAGCGAAGCTTTCCGTGAAAGCGGGGTGAATATTAGCGAGTAGGAGGAACGCGCGCAAGCGTAAAACCTGACTTTTTTGTGCTTCTGCGTTCGTTTGACGATTTGGTGAACAAATTGGTGCCTCTGTGTACACGAAAGCTCAAGTATTTGGTTTCTGAGAAGTAAGGCTCAGTCTATTTTTTCGCCTGATTGCCTACTTGTAGCTGACAACGTTTGAAAAGGCGTTGCCAGTACCCGACGTGATTTTTGATGGATAGCTGAAACTCTTGATAATGAGCGCCACCCAGATAGGCATCGCTATACGCTAAAAATGGCGTTGTTTTAGGCAGTTGTCCATCCAATGCCTCAAGAGCCGGTTGTACATCAAGGTATAGACTGTTGATTTTGGAAAGATAGGGCTGTATGTCACCCACGAAAAACGTGTCAAAAACATTTCGCAGATAATTGAGTCGTGTTTTGTCGCGGTTGGCTCCGCAAATCACTTGGCTATCATCGCGCTCAAGTTGCTGTGTGATGGTGTTTAGCCAGCGCGTACTTTCATCCATGGAATAAAACAACGCACCGAGATAGCGCTGTTTTTCGATCGGTTCTTGCATGGCGATGATATTGAGGTTGGAACTGGGCGATATAATCGCATTGGTGTATGCAGTGATGGCGAGCAAGGCATCGCTATGTGGAAGAGGGGCTTCAGGCGGGATCATTGTCGAGCTTGGCGGTGTGAGCTGTTTTCGCCATGCATCACTGGCAACAAAGGTATTCCAATATACGGTTTGTATTTGACGTCGCTTATGCGCCTGAATCTCTTTTAATGTTGTAGTGAGAGTTATGTCTTCAACCAAGTCTAAACAACGTTCTAATGTACGGAGCAGTTTCACTTCGTAGTCCAATTGGCGAAACGCATCCTGAACTTTGCCAAGAATCGAATTTCTGTCTGCGACAAGTTGAAACAAGCCGCACTCTCTTAGTTCATAAGCATCCAATAAGCCCATGCGGACATCTTCGAGGGGAAAAACAAGATCCCGTTTCCTGGGTAACGCAATAACAACGGCTTCATGCAGAGGAAGTCGTTCGGTATCGAGTACATTGGCGAGTCGTTGTTGATAGTTGGAGAAGTTTTCCACCGCCGGATCTGTGCCAAAGCAACCATTCAACGTCGCAACTATCAGGGTATTCACTAAAAGGAGTGAGATCTTCAAGCCAGCAGTATTCCATTATTTCAAATTACTATTAACGTTTACGAAGTATATGAAAAGCAGGATCGAAAATCGTGGCACACAAAGAAAAATCCCGACATGACGTCGGGATTTGAGAAGTGAGGAAGCGTTACGATTACTTTTCAGCCATCGCCAACTGATAGGACTCAGGCTGCTTGCGAATCCAATGTAAACGCATTCCTAGCATGATCGCGGCAGACGTTAGGCCAACGATAATACCTATCCAGAAACCGTAGGCGCCCATTGGCTCCACGATCCAGTCGGTCATACCTAAGATGTAGCCCATCGGTACGCCGAGGATCCAATACGCAATGAACGTGCGCTCAAAAATAGCGCGCATGTCTTTGTAACCGCGCAATGCACCCGCAGCGACCACTTGGATGGAATCGGTACATTGATAAATAGCTGCCAGCAACATCAGATTCGCAGCAATGGTGACAACCTCTGTATTCTTAGTATAGAGGTGAATAATAGGCTCTCGCAACAACACGGTGAGTGCTGCCGTGATCAACGCGGTGCCAAAACCAATCAGAATACCGAGTTTAGCGGCGCGTGCTGCACCCTCTATAGAGCGTTCGCCCAACTGATGACTAACACGAATGCTTACTGCCGTTGCCAAGCTCATTGGCAACATGAACACCATGGATGAAAAGTTGATCGCAACTTGGTGTGCTGCGACAACCATTGAGCCTAGAGGCGCAATCAGAAGGGCAACAACGGCAAACAGAGTGACTTCAAAGAAAATGGCAGCAGCAACAGGCAAGCCCATTTTGAAAATACGCCAAAGCGCTGGAACGTCTGGTTTCGAAAATCCATTGAACGCTTCAACACGGTTAAGACGTTTGTTGACCTTGATGTAGATAAGCATTGCTACCAGCATCAGCCAGTACACGATTGCAGTTGCAACACCACAACCGACACCGCCGAGTTCTGGGGCACCGAATTTACCGTAAACGAAAATCCAGTTTAGCGGCACGTTCGCTGCCAAGCCGATAAAGCCAATCACCATTGCTGGGATAGTGAGGGACATGCCTTCGGCTAGGTTTCGTAGTGCTTGGAACAACAAGAACGCGGGTACGGCCCAACTGATGGCATGTAAGTAGCCAATGGTTTTTTCAGCCAGTGCAGGTTCAACGTCCATATAGTTAACGATGTAACCGGCGTTAATCAGCACCAAGATAATAGGCACGGACATGATCAACGCCATGTAGATGCCTTGTTGTACTTGAAACGGAATTTTACTTTGACGGCCAGATCCATGCAGTTGAGCAATGATGGGAACCATGGCAAGCAAAATGCCGATACCGAACAGTATAGAGGGCAACCAAATGCTGGATGCAACGGCAACCGCAGCCATGTCTGTGGCGCTGACGCCACCTGCCATCACAGTGTCAACGAATCCCATTGAGGTTTGCGCAAGTTGCGCGATAAAGACTGGGATCCCCAACTTAATGATGGATTTGGCTTCTAGGCGATAATTTTGCACCTATAACTCCGAAATAGAAAAGAGGCAGGAAAAAGGACAGCGAATTATACGCCTGCCGAGACTTTCGGCAATCAATACAACGGAGAAAGTACTACATATTTATATATGATGTTGACTCAAGACAGTGACACTGGCGTAAGATGTTGTTTAACGAGTTTATTGTTTGCTTTTGATGATGGACGCCGATACGGGCGTACTGTCACTGGGTATCAGTTTTCGCGATAGATAGAATAGACAAAGCAGCGCTTTTTATGGGTATCAGGGGGCAAACATGTTTACAGGAATCGTTCAGGCTACAGCCGATGTTGTTCATATTGACAAGAAGACAGACTTTCAAAGCCATGCCGTGCGCTTTACCGAAGAGTTATTAAAAGGGATAACTCTCGGCGCGTCGGTCGCACACAACGGCTGTTGCCTGACTGTCACTAAAGTGGATGGCGATCTTGTGTGGTTTGATTTAATGCAGGCGACGTTAAACCTGACAAACCTTGGCACTTTGGTTGAGGGTGACAAGATTAACCTTGAAAGAGCCGCCAAGTTTGGCGATGAAATTGGCGGCCACTCCATGTCAGGCCACATCATGTGCACGGCGCAGGTTTCAGATGTGATTGATAGCGAGAACAATCGCCAAGTGTGGATGGAATTGCCTCAGCACATAACAAAATATGTGTTTGATAAAGGCTACATAGGCATTGATGGCATCAGCCTTACGATCGGTGAGGTGAGAGATAACTGCTTCTGCGTCAATTTAATCCCAGAAACGATGCAGCGAACAAACATGGGTTGGCGCAAGGTGGGAGACAAGGTAAACATTGAAGTCGACCCGCAAACACAAGCCGTTGTTGACACAGTAGAGCGAGTGTTGGCGGCCCGCATGTAATTGCGTCACTATTTTTTGTTCTATTCGACGTGAAGCACGAGACGTAAAAAAGCCAGCAATGCTGGCTTTTGACGTAACCTATATGTGTTTGGGCAATTTAAAAAATTTGCTCGTCATCCGCGTCGACAAATAAGTTGATCGTCTTGTGCTGCGAGTCAATCTGCAAATTCAGGTGAATAGCGTGGCAGCAAGATGGGCAATCGTCATAGAACTCTTGGTCGCCACCACTTGTATCCAATGTAATGCGAATCTTGTGTCCACAATGCGGACAGTCGATCCCTCTTTCAGTATAATTTTGCATGTCCAACTCCCTATCTGAACCGCGAGCTTCTCAACATGATGGTGAAAAGGTAGCTGTTGCCTGAACCAATCATGTGTTCCCATTCTAAGAAATGAAGAATCTTTGCTCAGTGAAATAAGGTCAAACTATGACCCGAGACCAGAATTCACGCTAAAGCATTCATTTGCATAATGTGTTTGATCGAAATGATTTTCTGGTTGTTATGGGTTACGTAACTAAACGTTGCTAGGTGTGTGTGGGTATGTCGAATTGCGAGCGGGATTCAGAGAATGGATGAAAAAAGGGCGTAATTTGGTGAAAATCACGCCCAATTCAGTGTTATCGCGTCAATATTTCCGTGGTTAATTCGTTAAGCGACGTAAGTTTGACGTCACTGATCACCCAGCGAGCTTGGTCGGCAACTGCATGTTCTGGCACAACAATGGTTCGCATTTGCGCTGCTTTCGCGGCTAATAAACCCGTAAACGAATCTTCAAGTGCTACGCAATTTTCAGGGGAGATACCAAGGCTGTCTGCGGCATTGAGATATACCTCTGGATGAGGTTTACCGTACTTCAAATGCTCAGCTGAGTGGCATTGCTCGAACCAGTCTTCCAAATCCAGCGCTTTGAGCGTGGTTTCTATCAATCGAAGCGGCGACGAAGACGCCAGTGCAATACGAAGGTTGGCAGCTTTGCATAGCTCGAGAGCGTGAATCACACCTGGCATAATGGGCTTGTGAATTGCGACTAGTTCGATCACTTTATCCAAAATCATGTCACACACTTGGTCACAAGATGGGCCTTGCCAGCCTTGTGTTTCGTAATAGTGCTTAACGATTTGATCGATACGGATGCCGGTGGTGTCGATGGTGTCTTGTCGGGTGAGTTGTACACCCAGTTCACTCAGTACAGCTAACTGAGCGTCTTGCCAGAAAGGCTCTGAATTAACGATCAGGCCATCCATATCAAAAATTGCAGCTTGAATCATAGGAAATACCATCTGTCGGGCGGAAGAAAAAGCGCACAAGATCGAAAAGGGCGCCAATATGCGCCCACAATTTAATTCAATTCGATGTAACTCGTAAACGACTTTATTCAGTTAACCCCAGTTTGTTGATCAAAGCCTCTGTCTCTTCGAGATAGTGCCCGCCAAACATCAGGCAATGGTTGATCATATGGTAGAGATTGTAGATGTCTTTGCGCTGCTCAAAGCCTTCATCAAGTGGGAACACTTCGTTGTAACCTCGATAGAAGTCTTGCGGGAAACCGCCAAAAAGCTGTGTCGTGGCGACATCAACTTCTCGATCACCCCAATAACAAGCGGGGTCAAAGACAACCGGGCCGTTAATGGTCGCTGATGCGTTGCCTTTCCACAAATCTCCGTGAAGTAAGCTGGCTTTTGGTTGATGGCCGACAAGCCGGTCTTTTACGGCTTCAACGATCGTCTCTACGTCGCCAAACGACATACCACGTTCTTCGGCTAATTTTAGCTGCCACCCAATACGGTGATCCGCAAAAAAGTTAGCCCACTTTCTGTGCCAGCTATTTCGCTGTTCCGTTGTGCCGATGAAGTTATCAATGTCGAAACCGTATTCCAGTTGTTCACCCCACTGATGCAATCGCGCCATGTCTTTACCCAGCAAATAGGCGCTTTCGTCATCAAGCGGTTTCATGGGCAAATAATCCAACACCAATACAGCTTTCTCTTTAATCACGCCCATATAGATAACTTGCGGGACGGAAACCTCTGCACTGTTTGCTAAATGGCGCAAACCCTCTGCTTCCGCTTCATAGATTGGGAGGTTTTCACGTGAATTGATTTTGACGAAGAAACGAATTTCGCCGCTACTGATAGCGTAACATTCATTAATATCGCCACCGTCAATCGGCATTTTTTCTTCGACTTCAAACTGCTGACCGAGAGCGAGTGAAAGCTGAACAGAAAGCGAATGCCACATAGGGAACCTCTGCATTAAGCGTGCAAATTTGGTGTGATAACAAAATAGTAGCGCAATCTGTGCAGAGTGAGGTGTTGCAAAGCTTGCAATATATGATAGATATTCGGTTTTTGTAAAAAAATCAGCGAAGCCTTTACGGTAAAGGCTCCGGTAAATGTTCAGTGAGAGCTTAATCAGTGGCTTTTATAATCAAAAATACGGCTATGACTATCTGATGCTTGGCAACAACTGTGCTGGCATGAACTTGTTATGGCTGGCATTTTTGAGATGATTGTTGGCACTTTCTATGTCTGGCGCAAAGTAACGGTCTTTGTCGTAGAAGCTAACATGACTTCTTAGCTCCGCTTTGATCTGCTCTAGCTGTTTTGTGCTTTTTAGTGGCGCGCGGAAATCCAAACCCTGACAGGCTGAAAGCAATTCAATGGCAAGAATACCTCGTGTGTTTTCAGCCATTTCGGTGAGTCGGCGGCCTGCGAAAGTCGCCATGGAAACATGATCTTCTTGGTTGGCAGACGTAGGTAGGCTATCAACTGACGCAGGGTGTGCGAGTGTTTTGTTTTCGCTTGCCAGTGCTGCCGCGGTGACTTGTGCAATCATGAATCCGCTGTTAACGCCGCCATTGTCGACTAAAAATGGTGGAAGCTTGCTCAGACCACTGTCGATCAGCAATGCCATACGACGCTCAGACAAGCTGCCAATTTCTGCAATGGCGAGGGCGAGATTATCTGCCGCCATTGCGACTGGCTCTGCGTGGAAATTGCCGCCAGAAATAATGTCACCATCGTCGCTAAACACCAAGGGGTTATCGGACACGGAATTAGACTCAATTTCTAGTACGTCGGCTGAATTGCGGATCTGTTGCAAGCAAGCGCCCATCACTTGTGGTTGGCAGCGCAGCGAGTAGGGGTCTTGCACTTTTTCGCACCCTTGATGGCTGTTGCCAATTTCGCTGTCGTTTTCTAATAAATGACGATAAGCCGCGGCGGCGTCTATTTGACTGCGATGCCCGCGTACACGATGAATGCGCGGATCAAACGGGCGGCGACTTCCTAGCGCCGCTTCTACTGACAACGCACCACATGCTGTGGCGGATGCGTAAAGATCTTCCGCTGCAAATAAGCCTTCAAGCGCAAATGCCGTTGAAGCTTGTGTGCCGTTAAGAAGTGCCAGACCTTCTTTAGGGCCAAGGGTGATAGGCTCTAATCCCGCTATTTTCAGTGCAACAGCGCCAGAAATTATCTCGCCTTTATGTCTTGCTTGTCCTTCACCTAGAAGCACCGTGCTCATGTGAGCCAGTGGGGCGAGATCGCCAGATGCACCGACAGAGCCTTTCTTTGGAATACAGGGGTAGACGTCTGCGTTAATCAGCGTTGCCAATGCCTCAACGACGGAAAATCGAATACCGGAATAACCACGAGCGAGACTGTTTATTTTCAACACCATCATCAGACGGACGGTATGATCGTCCATGAAAGTGCCAATGCCAGCAGCGTGTGACAACACAATAGAGCGTTGAAGTGTTTCCAGATCCTCGGCATCAATGCGCGTGTTTGCCAACAAGCCAAAGCCTGTGTTGATACCGTAGACCACGCGCCCTTCGGATAGCACATTGGCGACAGTATCAATGCTTGGCTGCATGTGTTCTTTTACGCCGCTTGTGAAAGAAAGTTGTACGCCTTCGCGGCTGACCGCGCGAAGTTGTTTCAGGGTAAGTTCGCCCGGGGTCAATGTTAGTTTGTACATGGTTATTCCTTACTTAATCACGGGCACATTTGGGACATCAAGCAACGGTAAATCCAGTTGCTGTTCTTTGGCGCAGTTGATAGCAATGCCATAGCCTGCGTCTGCATGGCGCATCACACCTGTGGCCGGGTCGTTATGCAGTACCCGTCCGACGCGTTTGGCGGCATCTTCGGTACCGTCACAGACAATGACAACGCCAGAATGTTGCGAGAAACCCATGCCCACGCCGCCACCGTGATGGAGTGACACCCAAGTCGCACCTGAGGCAGTGTTCAAAAGCGCGTTCAAGAGCGGCCAATCTGAGACGGCGTCTGAGCCATCTAACATGCCTTCGGTTTCACGGTTTGGACTGGCGACTGAGCCAGAATCAAGGTGATCTCGACCAATAACGATAGGGGCTTTCAACTCGCCATTTTTGACCATTTCATTGAACGCTAAACCAAGACGAGCACGATCTTTCAAACCAACCCAACAGATACGCGCGGGCAAGCCCTGGAACTGAATACGCTCTCTTGCCATGTCTAGCCATTGATGAAGATGCGGATTATCAGGGATCAGTTCTTTGACTTTTTGATCGGTTTTATAGATGTCTTCTGGGTCGCCAGACAGTGCGACCCAGCGAAAAGGGCCAATGCCTTGGCAGAACAATGGGCGAATGTACGCAGGCACAAATCCGGGGAAATCGAACGCGTTCTCTACACCTTTTTCCAGCGCCATCTGACGGATATTGTTACCGTAATCGAGCGTCGCCGCGCCGCGTTCTTGCAATGTCAGCATGGCTTTGACTTGCTCTGCCATGGAAATTTTGGCGGCATTGACTACGCCCGCTTCATCAATTTTGCGCTGTTCGGCGGCGTATTCCATGGTCCAGCCTTTTGGCAGGTAGCCATTGAGTGGATCATGCGCCGAGGTTTGGTCGGTAACCACATCTGGCGTGATACCGCGTTCCACGAGTTCTGCAAAGATGTCCGCAGCATTGCCTAACAAACCAATAGAAATAGGTGTGTTGTCGTCGAGTGATTGCTGAAGCAGGGCTAAGGCACCATCGAGGTCGATGGCCTTTTTGTCGACGTAACCTGTGCGTAGGCGATAATCTATACGGCTTTCATCGCAATCGACGGCGATCATTGAGAAGTTAGCCATGGTGGCAGCGAGGGGCTGTGCACCACCCATGCCACCTAATCCGCCCGTCAGAACCCACCGACCTTTCGCTTCGCCACCAAAATGCTTTTTCGCCACAGCGACGAAGGTTTCGTATGTGCCCTGAACAATGCCCTGTGAACCAATGTATATCCAACTTCCTGCTGTCATCTGGCCATACATCATCAAGCCTTGCTTATCGAGCTCGTTAAAGTGCTCCCAGTTTGCCCAGTGCGGTACCAAGTTCGAGTTAGCGATCAAGACGCGAGGCGCATCTTTGTGGGTAGGGAATACGCCCACAGGCTTACCGGATTGAACCAACAAGGTCTGGTCATCTTCGAGTCGAGTCAGCACGTCAACAATTTTGTCGAAGCATTGCCAGTTTCTGGCTGCTCGGCCAATACCGCCGTACACCACCAGCGCATGCGGGTGTTCTGCTACATCAGGGTGAAGATTGTTCATTAACATTCTCAGCGGCGCTTCGGTAAGCCATGACTTGGCGGTAAGCGTTGTGCCTGTTGGGGCTTCTATAGTCCGCGAGAGATCCAGACGAGGGTCGTTCATTACATCACTCCTTGAGAATGGGTAGGGCCAGAAAGGCTGCGAGTAATTGTCCAAATAAGACGGGCAGCAAGGCGAGCAGTGTGGTTATCAATGTCATATCGCGGATTAAGTTCTGCGATATCGGCAAGGGTAAGTTTCATTGTTCCGTCGCTATTTTCAGCAGACAGAATGTCTTCAATTAATGACTCCACCAGTGGGTAAGCCACGCCATGAACGGCAGGTGCACTGACGCCTGGAGCGGTTGATGCAGGAAACACGTCAATGTCGATGGTGAGGTAAAGCGCATCGACCTGTGACATGAAACCCTGAAGTTTGTCTCGCACTGTCGATAGCGATTCCGCAGAAATATGCTTGTCTTCAATGGCCAAAACCGACAGTAATTCAGCACGATCAAAAAGAGCTTGAGTATTGCTGGCTCTGCTGACACCTATGCACGCATAGTGAAACGGCCAACCACGGTGTTGGCAGAAATCTGCAATCTGTGAAAACGGGGTACCTGAACTGCCTTGAGCGCTTTGCCCTGACGGCGCACGAAGATCAAAATGCGCATCAAAATTGATGATGCCAATACGCGGAGGTGTGGTCGTGTTTTTTTGTAGGCAGTGGTTGGCGAGCCCTTGAAACGTGCCCCATGCTACTTCATGGCCTCCTCCCACTATAATGGGGAAGTGCTTTTGTCTGAGAGCATCGGTAACGTTTTTTGCCAGTAGCTTCTGAGCTTTTGCGAGATCGTGATCGTCACAAGGCGTATTGCCGTTGTCGTAAAACGGACGTGAGTCGTACCACGGTAGGTTTGCCAACATTTTACGAACTTCATTGGGCGCAGCATATGCGCCGGCGCGGCCTTTGTTGCGTGAAACACCTTCGTCGCACGCAAAGCCCATCAGCATAATGCCGGGCTCGCTCGCTTTGTCAGCAGGTTGAATTTTTTGATGAAGCCGCGCACCTTTGTCACCGTCTTCTTCATCAATGCGACCTTGCCAAAGCGACATATCAATGGTCATTGGCTTTTACTCCATTGAGGTAGCGAGCATGGAGGCCTGTCACTCCAATCTGGTAGCTCAGTTCAGCGGGCTCGGAAAGATCCCAAACCGCAAAGTCTGCATCGGATCCGATGGCTAGCTGACCTTTGTTCAGTCCCAATGCTTGGGCGGCATGTTTGGTGACGCCATAAAGGGTTTCTTTGGGAGTTAGGCCAAAGAATGTCGACGCCATGTTCATCATCAGTGTCAGGCTGGCAAACGGTGAGGTGCCGGGATTGAAATCGGTGGCTATTGCCATTGGGACGTGATTTTTTCGTAGCAGATCAATAGGTGGCTTTTGAGTCTCCCTTAGAAAGTAAAACGCACCGGGAAGCAAGGTCGCTACGGTGTTGTTAGCGGCGAGGGCTTCCACGCCACTTAAATCTATGTATTCAATATGATCGACGGAGCGCGCGCCCATTTTGGCAGCAAGAGCGCTACCGCCCAGATTGGAAAGTTGCTCAGTATGACCTTTGATTTGCAGGCCATGTGAAAGGGCCGCCTCGAACACACGCTGCATCTGTATCTTGCTAAAACCAATGCCTTCGCAGAATACGTCCACGGCATCGGCTAGATTTTCTTCTGCGGCAGCGGGGATCATTTCATTGCACACCAGATCGATATAATCGTTGCCTCTTCCAGCAAACTCAGGAGGAAGTGCATGTGCACCAAGCAACGTTGTCGTGACGTGGATGTTTGCTTCTCGTCCTACCATTTTCGCGGCGCGAAGCATTTTCAGTTCGTCATTAACCGTTAGGCCATAACCACTCTTGATTTCTACAGTTGTGACGCCGTCACTAATCAATGCTTTTGCACGTGGTAACGCGAGTTCAATGAGGGATTCAAGACTTGCTTTGCGTGTGGCATTAACCGTCGCAAGAATACCGCCACCTTGTGCGGCAATATCTTGGTAAGAAACGCCATTGAGGCGCTGCTCGAATTCGTTAGCGCGGTTGCCAGCGAAAACCAAATGGGTATGGCAATCAATGAGACCGGGCGTGACAAGTCGATTCTCGAGTGAGACATGTGTGAAGCCGTCTGATGGCAATGACGAACCGAGGGCGCTAATAACGCCATTTTCAACCGCAATCATCATGTTTTCTTGCACTTGGTAACCTTGTTGTTCGGTTACGTCTGTGTGCAAACTGACGATACGGCAGTCAGTGAACATTGTTTTCATCTACAACTGCGCCTGTAATCAATATGTCTATACAAATGTATAGACAATTAAATCAACAGGTGCAAGACACTGTGTTACATGAATGTGATCAAAAGTGTAAATCTAAGTGGCCAGTGAGTGTTTTTGAGATATTTGTCAGCATCTTGTCGCTGGCTTAATCGAGAACGGCTCTCGCGCTGAGCTTGTAGCGATCGCCAGGGTGATACAGTAACGCCGCACTGATCAATTGGCCTTCACTCCACGTTCTTCTATGCAGTAACAAGCAGGGGTGTCGGCTGTCCATACTAAGGTGTAAGGCAACGTGCGGGGGAGGGAGAATTGCTTCAACAGTATGCTCTATCGTACTCAGAGGGCATTGAGAAACCAGATACTGATTGGGTGTGATGGTTGAAAAATTCTGCTTTAAGTAATCGGGAGCGTGTGCGGGGTTCACCCAACGTATTTCAAGTTGAATGGGCATATCATCGGCGAAATGTACGATTTCACTTTTGTAGACTTCTGACCCTAGCATCATGCCTAAACGCATGGCGACATCCTCAGGCGAACTGATGCTTTGCAGTGAGACAATCTCACTGTGATAGCGTTGCCCGCGTTCCTGAACTTCGTCGGCGATGTTACGAATATCCATCAGAGGACTTTCAGCTTTCTTTTGACACACAAATGTACCAAGCCTTGGTGTGCGCTCTAGCCAGCCTTCATTAACCAGATCCCTCACCGCTTTGTTAACCGTCATTCGGCTTACTGAAAATTGTTCGCACAATTCCGCCTCAGTAGGAACGCGTGTCCCTACTGTCCATTCTCGTGATTCAATTTTCTTCTGCAGGTATTCCTGAATTTGTTTAAAGCGAGGCGTAGCTGTCATATGAACACCGTGACTATTCGTATATACAAATAAGAGTGTATGACTTGGCGGCGAAAATCAAGTGTGGTTTTTTAAGGGGCGAAGAAGTTATGTGCCTAGCAAGTCAGGGTGAAGGTGTTGCGATTCAAAGACAAGGCTGAACTTAACATCCAATCGTCAAGCTTTTGTCTCAAATTAGTCATATTGAAAGCACAGAATGCCGTTCGATTACGGTTATATCGCTATTCTTATATCGCAAATGTTATTAGATATCGCACTTTACCCTCTAGGGAGAAAAGACCATGAAAAATATCGTCAGCTTTGGCGTTCTATTTTCGATATTCGCAACAGGCAGTGTGATGGCTGCCGACCCTGTCACTTTAGGGCCTCGTCCTTTTTATCTGGTCGCCGACATGGACAGTGGTCCGCTCAAAGAAAAGCTTGAAGCATGCTTTTCAAATTCACCGAAGAAAAGCACCTTCTCAATTGGTCATCGCGGGGCTTCATTGCAGTTTCCCGAGCACACGAAGGAATCCTATGTGGCTGCAGCGCAAATGGGCGCGGGGATCATAGAGTGTGATGTCACCTTTACCAAAGACAAGCAACTGGTGTGTCGTCATTCTCAAAACGATCTGCACACCACGACGGATGTGTTGGCTTATCCAAAATTAGCCGAAAAATGCACCGTACCATTCACGCCTGCCAATCCTCAAACGGGCGAGAAAGCAACGGCGGAATGCCGCACGTCAGATTTCACTTTGGACGAATTTAGACAACTCAAAGGAAAAATGGATGGGGCGAACCCCATGGCGACAACACCAGAAGAATACATGAAAGGTACGGCAGATTTTCGTACTGACCTGTATGCCAGTCGTGGCACCTTGATGACGCATGCAGAGAGCATTGCACTGTTGAAAAGTTTGGGCGTGAAAATGACACCTGAACTAAAAGAGCCCAAAGTTCCTATGCCCTACAATGGCTTTACGCAGCGCGATTACGCACAAAAAATGATTGATGAATACAAAGAGGCAGGTGTAAAAGCGTTGGACGTTTATCCGCAGTCTTTCAATACTGATGATGTGGATTACTGGGTCGCCAATGAACCTGAATTTGGTCAACAATCGGTCTACTTAGATTCACGTATGTACGATGATGAAAGCTGGAAGTCGTCGTTAAAAGACATGAAAGCGCTGAAAGAGAGCGGTGTGGGATATATATCGCCACCACTTTATGCATTGGTCACTGTCGATGAGAAGGGTAACATTGCGCCGTCTGATTATGCTAAACATGCCAAAGCAGCGGGGTTAGGCATCATTACTTGGACGTTGGAGCGTTCTGGTCATCTTGGCAATGGTGGCGGATGGTATTACCAATCAGTGAAAGACGTGATCAATAACGACGGTGATGTCATGACTTTGCTGGACGTATTGGCGCAAGATGTTGGGGTAGTGGGGGTATTTTCAGACTGGCCAGCAACCACCACGTTTTACGCAAACTGCATGGGGCTAGAATAGATAAAAAACGGCTTCATGCTGAATGCGATGAGGCCGTTTTTAGCGTTGACTTGGACGCTTTAAACGCCCAGATGTTACTTAATGGGTTACACCCACATAAATTCGTCAGCCACAGCTGGCATTGTTGTGTCACCACAACCACATCCGTTGTTATGGTCAGTTCCATGGCCCATATCAGTACTGTGACCAGTATCAGGACCCATTCCGTGGTCTGTTGCCCAACCCATGCCCATGTCAGCATGTGAAAGTTGATCGACCACGTTGCCAAACACGTGATTGTTGGTAACCGCCCATGCGTCGACAGCGGGCTCAAGGATGCCTTCGTGAATGACAGTGTCGAACACAAAGCTTTGAGCGTCATCTAATAGAAACGGTGCTTGAGAAATGTCATTGTGACCGATGATGCCCGTTAATAGCTCACTGGATGCTTCTGCGACCATTTCGAGTGGGATTTGAAGTAATTCGATATCATGCTCAAGGTGCATCGCAAGATGTTGATCAGCAGTTTCTACTATCTCACCAATACCATCTTTAATGATCTCGGGGATACATTCTGTATTACCTTCGCAAACGGCATCAACCACGTCACCTGTTGTTGAGATGACGGTTCCTGTCGCTTGACCAACTTGCGCTACATTCATCATAAAGTGATGTGTGACGATTTCGGCTGCATCAGTAACGCCATCAATGACTGTCGCGACTGCTGCGGTAATGCCGTTGACTATCGGTATGTCGGCGGTGGCATCAGCGATTTTATCACCAACGTCGCTAATAAATTCATCAACGACGCTGACTGCTGTGCTGACCACATTGGCGATCCCCGTGGTTACATCAGCAATTGCATCGCCAACGGCGCTAATAGCATCCCCAATTCCCTTAAAAAAGTTTGTAAACCATCCCATGATATTTTTCCTTAATGTTGTGAATTTACCTTCACGTTCCTTAGATGCCTCGTACTGCTTGACCGAGACGTTTAGATAGCAACTCGTCGAAAAGCGCCTATCTGAGAGAGCATCAGACATCGAGACGAGTGGCAGACTTTTTTATTGCGAATGACTAACGCAACGAGCATTAATTGATATCAGCGTGATAAAAAACACCATTCAATATTTTTAGAAAATACTGCAGGTGTCTTTGCTATATCGCAAGGTGCGCTGGGGGGTGAAGGTGTATATTTAACGATGCATTTTATGCAGGGGTCAGTTGTCTCAGATACTTGATGGTAGTGTGAAATATTATTGAAACATTAAGCGTGATGAGATTGTAACTATCTGTTATTGCTTGTTGTAATCAGCCGAAAATAGGAAAAATCTACGATTTATGAGGGCTTTTAACAGTTTGATATGAAAGTGAGTGGGTTGCCTAGGAAACTTTTGACGACGAGGTGAAGAGAAAGACATTCATTTATCAGTCGTTGTTGATGCCTTTTTTCGTGGCGAAGTTATAAGCCGGAAAAAGAGGCCTCTTTGACGAACGCCATGAAGGCCCAAGCGATAGCAGTGCAACATTAAATTCCTCTACGTAGACGTAGGGGAATGAGTTCACTTTGACTGCGAATCAATTTCTGACAGTTTCATCGCGTACTTTATATAGGCACGGCGCTCATCACTCGGCAGCTTACGATTCACGGCGAGAAACGAAATGAAGCTATCAACAATAGGCTCTAGCTGGGTTTGAGCGGGTGCATCACAATCAATGTACCTTGGTAAAAGCTTATGCATTTGCTCGAGTAGGCTCGGTGTAACCGTATATTGGCGGTCCATTACTTGCGCATTGGCAAGAGCGCTAGACATCTTACGAAATGCGTTTTGTTCTCTGTCTTGTTGAGTGACTTGTGTTGAACAGGTCTCTGCAATGAGCTGGCTGTAATGTAAAGAGTGAGAAGACAACTCGGTCTCTGCTGTTTGACTGTCAGCAAAAGCAAAGAAAGGAAAAAGTAGCGACAAGAACAGGGGGGAAGTGGACGTTGATGGCATTACAAGAAAATCTCTGTATGACGATTTAGCAAGCGACGTTTATACCATTATTTTATGTCTATTCCTTTCAAAACCCGCGGCTTTTAATCAAAAACATCCCGCCCAAGTGCTTTTTATTGCCTCAATACTTTGGCGTTTCAAAGACTGTTTTTTCCTGAAAACGTTTTTCAAGCAGCAAGGGCTTTCAGAATTCATGTAGAATGTCGCCAATTTAAATTTTGGCGTTATTGGAAAAAATGAAACAAGGTTACAGCTGTATAGGGTTAGTAAACCCAAAATCACCCGAAAATGTCGGTTCTGTTATGCGTGCTGCTGGCTGTTACGGTGTGAATTCCGTGTTTTACACCGGAACCCGTTACGACAGGGCGGCAAAGTTTTGTACCGACACGAAAAACAGAGTGTTAGATACGCCGCTTATTGGTGTTGATGATCTCAAAGCCGTTGTGCCGGTTGGTTGTATTCCAATTGCCGTTGAGTTGGTGGAAGGCGCAAAACCGCTTCCTGACTACAAACATCCTGCTCGTGCGTTTTACATCTTTGGCCCAGAAGACAATTCGCTGAAGAAAGAGATCACCGAGTTTTGTGCGGAAACTATCTACATTCCTACGAATGGCTGTATGAACCTGGCTGCTTGCGTCAATGTCATCCTTTATGACCGCATGGCCAAGGGCACGAATTTCTCTGGGCACCTGTAACTGCTATACCAGCATATTGACATTGCGTAGGTATATACAGGAAACAGTAGTGTATCCAACACAATGAAAAACCGTGGTGATTTGTTGATTTGACACAATTGTGTATTGATACGAATTGATCACGGGCAGGGGCGCGGTTACAATCGCGTCTCGCTTCAGGTGCGCCCGTTTTGATTGGTATTAAAATGAGCACCTAACGAAGCACTCTCTAAGACGTCTATTCAATACTCCTCGAGTTCAGACGCCAATAACTAAAACAAGTGCTACTTCGTGTGTAGCACCACTGTAAATAGGACATAAAAATGCCTGTAATTACTCTTCCTGACGGTAGTCAACGTTCTTTTGACAACCCGGTTTCTACTTATGATGTTGCTTTCGACATCGGCCCAGGTCTTGCTAAAGCTTGTATCGCTGGTCGTGTTGACGGAAACCGTGTTGATGCGTGTGATTTGATTGAACACGACGCTAAGCTAGAAATCATCACTGCAAAAGACGCAGACGGTCTCGAAATCATTCGTCACTCTTGTGCTCACTTGCTGGGTCATGCGATCAAGCAACTGTTCCCTGATGCAAAAATGGCGATCGGTCCGACCATCGACAGCGGTTTCTACTATGACTTAGACTTGGATCGCTCGTTGACCCAAGAAGACCTTGATGCGATTGAAAAGCGCATGAAAGATTTGGCAAAAACCAAATATCAGGTCATTAAGAAGAATGTAAGCTGGCAGGAAGCGCGCGATACGTTTGAATCACGCGGCGAGACTTATAAAATTGAAATTCTGGACGAAAACGTTTCTCGAGACGATCGCCCAGGACTTTACCACCATGAAGAATACATCGACATGTGCCGCGGTCCGCACGTGCCGAACATGAGCTTCTGCCAAAACTTCAAGATCTTAAACGTTGCTGGCGCTTACTGGCGTGGTAACAGCGACAACAAGATGCTGCAGCGTATCTACGGCACAGCGTTTTACGATAAGAAAGAATTAAAAGCGCACCTTGTTCGTCTTGAAGAAGCGGCAAAGCGTGACCACCGTAAACTAGGTAAGCAACTTGATCTGTACCACATGCAGCAAGAAGCGCCGGGTATGGTGTTCTGGCACCACAATGGTTGGACTGTTTTCCGTGAACTGGAAACGTTCGTCCGCGAAAAACTGACCGAATATGAATACCAAGAAGTCAAAGGCCCACTGATCATGGATCGCGTTCTTTGGGAACGTTCTGGTCACTGGGACAAGTACGCTGACTACATGTTCACCACGCAATCTGAAAGCCGTGAATATGCGCTTAAGCCGATGAACTGCCCAGGTCACGTACAGATCTTTAACCAAGGTCTGAAGTCATACCGTGATTTGCCGCTGCGTATGGCGGAGTTTGGTAGCTGTCACCGTAACGAGCCATCAGGTGCATTGCACGGTCTGATGCGCGTTCGTGGCTTCACTCAGGATGATGCTCACATCTTCTGTACGCCAAACCAAGTTCAAGAAGAAGTGACATCTTGCATCTCTATGGTTTACGACACATACAAAACATTCGGTTTTGATGAGATTGTTGTGAAGCTATCTACACGCCCTGAACAGCGTGTTGGTTCTGACGAAATGTGGGACCGTGCAGAGAAGGCATTGGCTGAAGCACTTGAGTCAATGGACATCAAATTTGAGATTTTGGAAGGCGAAGGTGCTTTCTATGGTCCTAAGATTGAATTTACTTTGCATGATTGTTTGGATCGCGCATGGCAGTGTGGTACTGTTCAGCTCGATTTTGCTCTGCCTGAGCGTTTGGGCGCAACGTACGTTGGTGAAGACAACGAACGCCATACCCCAGTCATGATTCACCGTGCGATTTTGGGTTCTCTGGAACGCTTCATTGGCATTTTGATTGAAGAATACGCGGGTCATTTCCCGGTATGGCTGGCTCCTCAGCAAGCGATTGTCATGAATATCACAGACAATCAGGCTGATTATGTTCAGGAAGTAGCAAAAAAACTGCAAAAAGCAGGTTTTAGAGCGTCAGCGGACTTGAGAAACGAGAAGATTGGTTTTAAAATCCGTGAACACACTTTGAAGCGCGTACCTTATATGTTGGTTTGCGGTGACCAAGAAATGGAAGCCGGTGAAATCGCGGTACGTACACGCAAAGGTAAAGATTTGGGTAAATATAAAATTGACGAATTCATTTCTCTGCTCGAGAACGAAGTTCGTACCCGAACGCTCAATATTTTGGAGGAATAAGGTATTAAAGGCGCAACAAGAAAAGTCCCAGTTAAACAAAATGCTCATCGATTGAATGACGAAATTCGCGGTATTAGCGAAGTTCGTTTGACCGGCCTAGACGGCGAAGCCGTTGGCGTAGTTTCAATCGAAGACGCTCTAGCAACTGCTCAAGAGGCAGGTGTGGATCTGGTCGAAATTAGCCCTAATGCCGAACCACCTGTCTGTCGCGTGATGGACTACGGTAAGTTCATTTACGAAAAGAGCAAGGCTACGAAAGAGCAGAAGAAAAAACAAAAGGTTATTCAGGTTAAGGAAATCAAATTCCGTCCTGGTACCGATATTGGCGACTATCAGGTAAAACTACGCAACCTGGTTCGCTTTATTGAAGAGGGTAACAAGGTCAAGGTTACAATCCGATTCCGTGGTCGCGAAATGGCGCACCAAGAAATCGGTGTTGACGTTTTGAATCGCTTGAAAGAAGACACTGCTGAAATTTGTTTGGTAGAAAGCTTCCCAACGCGAATCGAAGGTCGTCAAATGATCATGGTTCTTGCCCCTAAAAAGAAGTAATTTCGGCATACAAGTAACGTAAGAGGCTATGCCTTCGGGTGTAGCCTCTTTGTTCGCCGGATTACATTGTTATTAACATGCAACAATGCGGAGTTATTCATCATGCCTAAGATGAAATCAAACAAAGGTGCAGCTAAGCGTTTCAAGAAAACTGCTGGCGGCTTCAAGTTCAAGCACGCGACTAAACGTCACATCCTGACTAAGCGTACTACTAAGAACAAACGTCAACTGCGTCCAAATGCAATTCTGCCTAAGTGCGAAGTTGCTGCAGTTGCTCGTATGCTTCCATACGCATAATTTTTCTTAGTTTATTAACGATTTAGTTTAGGAGAGAGTCCATGGCTCGCGTAAAACGTGGTGTACAAGCTCGTGCACGTCACAAGAAAGTTCTAAAACAAGCTAAAGGTTATTACGGTGCACGTTCACGTGTTTACCGCGTAGCTTTCCAAGCAGTTACCAAAGCTGGTCAATACGCTTACCGTGACCGTCGTCAGAAGAAACGTCAATTCCGTCAACTTTGGATTGCACGTATCAATGCTGCGGCTCGTCAGAATGGTATGTCTTACAGCCGTTTCATCAACGGTCTGAAGAAAGCGTCTATCGAAATCGATCGTAAGATCCTTGCTGATATCGCTGTATTCGACAAAGCTACTTTCTCTGTACTTGTTGAGAAAGCGAAAGCTGCTCTGTAATTATACAGAATAGATTTTGCAAGAAAGGGGAGCTTAGGCTCCCCTTTTTTACATCTGAAATTTGTATGCCTGATTAATGTTAACTGCAGTATTCTGAGGTTACTCAGGTATAAACCCAGTCTAATTCTCTTCGCTTTACCTCTTCAGCGTCCATTTTTACATGCTCCGATGCGGATAATTGAGTCTTCTCCTTTCATGAAAAGGCCAACTTCTTCGCGATTTACATGATTCAACCATAAATGTGGTGATGAAATAGGCATGACAAGCACTTGATGTCACTTTCAGTTTGGCTTTAGTTCACGGTTTATTTACTATGTACCGTTACGTCTATACCAATTCTCAGAGCAAAATTCGCCGATGCGAGTCGCGATTGGTTCACGTATTTTGTTACGAGAATTGGTATATCTTTTACTCCGTAAGTAATCGCCTGAAAGGGTGGATGAGGAAACGATGCAACAACTAGAAGACATTCTATCCAGCGCAACGGCAGCTATCGAATCGGCTGACTCTGTTGTGGCTTTGGATGAGGTACGTGTTAAGTACCTAGGTAAGAAAGGCGAGCTAACTACGCAACTTCAAGCATTGGGCAAATTGCCGCATGAGGAACGCCGTGAAGCGGGCGCAAGCATCAATAAAGCTAAGCAGGCTGTCCAGCAAGCGATCTCTGAGCGTAAAAATGCGCTAGAAAGCGCTGAACTTGAAGCGAAGCTGGCTGCTGAATCTATCGATGTGACCCTGCCTGGTCGTCGCATTGAAAATGGTGGCATTCACCCGGTAACTCGTACCATTGAACGCATTGAAAGTTTCTTCGGTGATTTGGGCTTTGACGTAAAAACAGGTCCAGAAATCGAAGATGCATTCCACAACTTCGATGCACTGAACATTGCAGAAGATCATCCAGCACGTACTGATCATGACACCTTCTTCTTTAACCCAGATTTGATGCTTCGTACGCACACTTCAGGTGTTCAGATCCGTACTATGGAAGAGAGCCAGCCACCGCTGCGATTCATCGCGCCTGGCCGCGTTTACCGTAATGATTACGACCAAACGCACACGCCAATGTTCCACCAAGTTGAAGGCATGCTGGTTGACGAAAATGTTAACTTTGCGCAGCTAAAAGGCATCCTTCATGACTTCCTGTGCAACTTCTTTGAAGAAGATCTTGAAGTGCGTTTCCGTCCTTCTTACTTCCCATTCACTGAGCCTTCTGCGGAAGTGGATGTTCGTCGTAAAGACGGTAAGTGGTTGGAAATCCTTGGCTGCGGTATGGTTCACCCGAACGTACTTCGCGCAGTAAATATCGACCCAGAGAAATACTCAGGTTTTGCCTTTGGTATGGGTGTTGAGCGTCTAACCATGCTGCGTTACGGCGTGAATGACCTGCGTGCGTTCTTCGAGAACGATTTGCGTTTCCTGAAACAATTCAAGTAAGCATTGGGGTAATTGAGAAATGAAATTCAGTGAATCCTGGCTTCGCGAGTGGGTTAAGCCTGCTGTCAATAGCGAAGAACTGGCACACCAAATCACCATGGCTGGCCTAGAAGTCGACGACATTGAAGCTGTTGCCGGTGAATTCACCGGCGTAGTCGTTGGTGAAGTGGTTGAATGTGGTCAACACCCTGATGCGGACAAATTACGTGTTACCAAAGTAAACGTCGGTGGCGAAGAGCTGCTGGATATCGTTTGTGGTGCATCAAACTGTCGTTTGGGTATTAAAGTTGCTGTAGCAACCGTTGGTGCGGTTCTGCCTGGCGATTTTAAAATCAAGAAAGCGAAACTTCGTGGTCAACCTTCTCACGGTATGCTGTGCTCGTTCACCGAGCTTGGCATTAACGTTGAATCTGACGGTATCATGGAACTACCTGCAGACGCGGTTTTGGGTACTGACTTCCGCGAGTTCCTTTCGCTAAACGATGTCACCATTGATGTTGATCTGACGGCAAACCGAGCTGATTGCTTGAGCCTTAAAGGCATGGCACGTGAAGTGGGTGTATTGAACCGCGCTGAAGTGTCTGAGCCTGCGTTTGAAAACGTAGCACCGTCAATTGATGACAAGATTTCTGTTGCTATCGAAGCGCCTATCGCGTGTCCACGTTACTTGGGCCGAGTTGTTCGCAACGTGAACGTGAAAGCGGCATCGCCACTTTGGATGCAAGAAAAGCTGCGTCGTAGCGGTATTCGCTCTATTGATCCAATCGTCGACATCACTAACTACGTGATGCTTGAGCAAGGCCAACCTATGCATGCATTCGATCTTTCTAAGATTGAAGGTGGCATCGTTGCGCGTATGGCGAAGCAAGGCGAGAAACTGGTTCTTCTGGACGGTAATGAAGCTGAGCTAAACGACAACACGCTTGTTATTGCTGACCACAACAAAGCACTGGCTATTGCTGGTATCTTTGGTGGTGAGTTCTCGGGTGTGACTACCGAGACGACTGACGTATTGTTAGAAGCTGCATTCTTTGCACCTGATTCAATTCGTGGTCGTGCACGTAGCTACGGCTTGCACACGGATTCATCACACCGCTTTGAGCGTGGTGTTGATTCAAGCCTTCAGTACCACGCCATGGAGCGTGCGACACAACTGCTGATTGATATCTGTGGTGGTGAAGCGGGTGAAATCGTCGGTCAAGAATCTGAAGAGAATCTCCCTAAAGCGAAAACCATTTCTCTGCGTCGCAGCAAATTGGATCGCCTTCTGGGCCACGCCATCTCTTCTGACGATGTTGTGGAGATCTTGACGCGTCTGGGTTGTGACGTAGAAACCACAGAAGCAGGTTGGACAGCGAAAGCACCGTCATGGCGTTTTGATCTGGCCATTGAAGAAGACTTGGTTGAAGAAGTAGGGCGTATCTTCGGTTACGACAACATTCCAAACCAAGCGCCTGAAGCGCACCTGACCATGAACGAATATAAAGAGGTCAACCAACCTCTGAAACGCGTTCGTGATTTGCTGGTTGACCGTGGTTACCACGAAGCGATTACTTATAGTTTTGTTGAGCCTTCTCAACAGGCGCTGATCGTGCCAAACGTTGAGCCACTGATCTTGCCACACCCAATCTCTGCTGACATGTCAGCAATGCGTTTGAGCTTGTGGACAGGTCTGCTAAACACAGTGACGTACAACCAGAAACGTCAGCAACCACGTGTGCGTCTGTTTGAAGCAGGTCTGCGTTTTATTCCTGAAGCGACTGCTGAAAACGGCATGCGCCAAGAAATGATGCTGGCAGGTGTGATTGCCGGTGCGCGTTCTGAAGAGCACTGGGACATTGCGACTAACACTGTCGATTTCTTTGACCTTAAAGGCGATCTGGAAGCGGTTCTGGAGCTAACTGCTAATGAGTTGGCATACAGTTTCAAAGCGTCTAAGCATCCGGCGCTGCACCCAGGTCAGAGCGCGGCGATTGAAGTCGACGGCAAGATTGTCGGCCACATTGGTACGGTTCACCCTGAGCTTGAGCGTAAGTTTGGCCTGAATGGTCGCACTATCGTGTTCGAAATCGAGTGGGCTGCTATCAATCAGCGTGTGATTCCGGAAGCGGTTGTGATTTCTAAGTTCCCAGCGAACCGTCGTGACATCGCGGTGATTGTTGCTGATGACGTAGAATCAGAAGCAGTTGTACGCGCATGTTTAGATACCGACAATGCACTTATCAAAGGCTCTAAGCTTTTCGACCTTTATAAAGGCAAAGGCGTTGAAGAAGGTAAGAAGAGTCTGGCTATCGCTCTGACGCTACAATCTACTGAACGTACTTTAGAAGAAAGTGATATTTCTGAGGCGGTTGCGGCAGTTGTTGCGACACTTGGCGAAAAATTCGGTGCTCACCTTCGCGACTAATGCGAAAACTATCAATAAAAAGCAGCCTTCGGGCTGCTTTTTTTATGTCCAAAAGTTCTAACACCTATCGTTTTGATAAACCTAAGTTTTATCAAAACGATAACAGACCTTGGTTTTTAACTGTTTAAAACTCGAATAAAAACATCATCTAAACAGGATTTTGCCATCGTCATGTCTCATTTTTTATGCATGACGCAAGAATGAAATCCTCATAAACAGAGCACTGTTCTAAATAATGATATGGAAAAAAGTTGGCGCAAATCAGCCAGTTGGCTTACACTGTTCGTAAGTTACTGATGCGGAATATGCTGCCCGACAGTGGAGCAAGTGAATATTTCCAATGCAGTGCAATTGGTAGTGAAGATACGATGTATCTCATTTATGTTTAACATTTCTTGAGGGAATGACCTATGGCGCTCACTAAGGCCGATCTGGCTGAGAACCTGTTTGAAAATGTCGGGATGAGCAAGCGGGACGCCAAGGACACCGTCGAAGCGTTCTTCGAAGAAGTTCGAAAAGCACTCGAAGGTGGCGAGCAAGTTAAGCTGTCTGGTTTCGGAAACTTTGATCTTCGCGAAAAGAACGAACGTCCAGGCCGCAACCCAAAAACGGGTGAAGATATTCCAATTACTGCTCGTCGAGTAGTAACGTTCCGCCCGGGGCAAAAGCTGAAAGCACGCGTAGAAAACGCAAAAATCGACAAGTAATTCTCGATGGTAATTTTAGAAGAAAGTCTGTTCCGAAGACAGTTACTTCTTAGTTAATTTGCTTCTATGCCCTGGCATGTTAAGAACCGTAGCTTTTTGCTGCGGTTTTTTATTGGGTAAAAATCACGCACCACCTGATAAACATGCCTTTCAATCTCTCAATTCTTACACCACGTAATAACACAAACATGAATCCTAATATTGTTCGGGTATAGTAGTTAGCGAGATACGAAAATAATAAATTAGGAAGTTTTGAAAATGGACAGTCAACTCTCCGGTGGCTTTCTCAAGCACACTTTGTCTTCGCCGATGACATTCAAACCGTATTCATTTCAACTGCCAAATGGTCTCGATATTATTCATCATGACGTTGGCGTATTGGAGGTTTCACCAGAAAACGCGAATCGCGCCATTGTAATTTCTTCTGGTATTCATGGTGATGAAACCGCACCGATTGAGCTGGTTGATGATTTGGTGAGTGAAATACTGAATGGCGCGTGGGTTCCTCAATCACGCACTCTTTTCATCATTGCGCATCCTGATGCGATTCATGCTCACACGCGTTTTATTGAGGAAAATTTGAACCGTCTCTTTGCTGATGTTAACGCCGATCGCAATGCAGAATGTCAGCTGGCTAATCATCTTCAAGAATATGTTCGCCGCTTCTTTGTCAATACCAAAGGCAATGATGAGAAGTGGCACTTTGATATGCACAGCGCCATTCGTGATTCCAAACACTACATGTTTGCCGTCGTACCTGCCTCAACAAAGACAACCGATGTTCGCCCTCTTATTGGCTTCCTAAAGTCGGCACAGATGGATGCCATGCTGTTAAGCCGCACGCCATCTTCAACATTCAGTTGGTGGAGTGGTGAGAATTTCGGTGCATTGGCCGCAACCTTTGAAATGGGTCGTGTCGCGCCTTTGTATCAAAACGATATGTCAGAATTCGCGCCGCTTAAACACGCGCTGATAAACTTTCTATGTGGTTGTGAAAACGTCGAAGTCGCGATTGAACATGATCTTTCTATCTATAAGGTGACGCGCACCATTACCAAAACCGACGATGCTTTCTCTTTGGCTTTTAGTAATGATGCAGCAAACTTCACTTACTTCAAGGAAGGCGAACAGCTGGCAGAAGAAAATGGCACGCTATACGTGGCGCAAAAGGGCGGGGAGGCGGCTGTGTTCCCCAATGCCAACGTCGCGGTAGGTCAGCGCGCTTGTTTACTGGTGACACCTTTTGTTCCGGATGAATCGAAACCCCTTTTTGTTAACGTGGGAAGCGAGCCAGGACCGTTTGCAATCAGTTAGCACTTTTCATTGTTCTGCGTTCTCTGTATGGTTGGCGGCTATTGACGTTTAAACTATAAAACCATGCATTTACTTCAACTTGTTCAGCGTCGCACTCGGCGCTGGCATACCGCTCTCATTACCGCTGTCGCACTGCTTATTGTGTGCTCATTGCTTTCACTGGCGGCAGGTGAGATCTGGATTTTCCCTTTCCATGTTGATTCTCCTCTCACGCAACAATTGTTGATGGAGCTTCGTGTCCCGCGCGTTATTGCCGCCATCTTGATTGGCGCCTCTTTGGCGGTGTCTGGTGCGGTGCTGCAGGTGTTACTGGGTAATCCATTGGCAGAGCCCGGCGTGTTAGGCATTTCCGGTGGTGCAAGCCTTGCCCTTGTGCTTGTTATGTTTTTCTTCCCGGCGTTAGCCACTCAGTACGGATTAATGTCTGCTGCGATGCTTGGGGCGCTATCTTTTACTGGCGTACTGGTATGGTTAGCTCGCAAGCGAACTATGTCGACAGCAAGGCTATTACTGATTGGTGTTGCACTGGGTATTCTCTCCGGCGCCATCGTAACGTGGGCATTCTATTTCAGTTCAGACCTTAACCTTCGTCAGCTACTTTACTGGCTGATGGGAAGCCTTTCAGGTGTGCATTGGGCGCAGCTAACGCTTGCCGTGGTGGTTGTGCCTGCTGTGCTTTGGCTGTGTACGCAAGGGCATAACCTGGATCTGATGATGCTGGGTGAAGCGCCAGCGAAGCAGTTAGGATTGAATATTCAAACGCTCAGATGGCAGCTGATCTTGATGGTCAGTGTGCTTGTTGGCGCGTCGGTAGCCATGGCCGGTGTGATTGGCTTTGTCGGCTTAGTGGTTCCGCATTTTTTGCGACTTTGGCTGGGGACAGAAAACAGGTATCTTCTTCCGCTTTCAGCGCTCGCTGGTGCTTCACTGTTGTTAGTGGCTGACACGATAGGGCGTATGGCAATTGCTGAAGCAGAGTTACCTGTAGGTGCAGTGACAACGTCACTTGGTGCGCCTCTATTTATCTGGATGTTATTGAGACGCGCATGATTGAAGCTAAGAATATTGCATTGGGTACGCGTCTTCTTCCGTTAAGTTTTTCTGTTTGGCAAGGCGAGATTGTTCATCTGCTTGGCGCAAACGGAAGCGGGAAAAGCACGTTGTTGGAATTATTGTCTGGTTTAACGGAAGGCCAAGGCAACGTTTCCTTAAATGGCATCGCACTGGCGGATATAGACAGCAAAACCTTAGCAAGACAACGAGCGTATTTGAGCCAACAACAAAAGCCGGCTTTTGCCATCGGCGTTTATCAGTACCTCAGTTTAAGTTTGTCCGCGTTGACCAAAAGTAATCCCATTGAATTAGATGCGGCCGTCAAAGACATATGCTCAACTTTGAGGATTGAAGATAAGCTGAATCGCAATACGGAGCAGCTTTCGGGGGGGGAATGGCAGCGCGTAAGACTTGCCGGTGTGTGCTTACAAATTTGGCCTGATATAAATCCCGATGGAAAACTGCTTATTCTCGACGAACCAGCAAGCGCACTCGACATCGCTCAGCAAAGCGTGATGTACAAGATGATTCGTCGCATTGCTGATCGTGGTATTGCGGTGATCATGTCCAATCATGATATCAATCGAACACTCAGTGATGCAGATAGGGTGATGTTACTTAAAAATGGCCACCTTGTATCTCAAGGTAGTCCTAGGGAAGTGATGCACGTGGACACGCTGGAAGCGGTGTTTGGCACTCGCTTACGTCGAGTAGAAATTGACGGTCAACTGCTGATGTTAAACACCTAGCACGATGTCTCGCACTAGGTTTGATGAACGTTAACTTAGTGCTTGGCGTCGGCTTGCGCTTCAAGTTTTGCTTTGATGAACAATGCGTGGTCGAGATATAACAATTCCGACGTTTTTCGGATCACAGACTCTTCTAGCGGATCGAGCTTACCGTCCGCATACGCGACTTCCCACATCGCTTTGACCAAGCTGAATCGCTGTTGCTGATCTAGCTGGCGCAACTTGTCTGTGTAGTCATAGAGTGACACGGAGTTTGATGCATCGACGCGCGCTTCATTGACGAGTGAGTTTGACGCCGCTTCTTCAATCCCTAATAACTCACCAAGCATTCGTGTTTTAGCTGCCTCTTCACGAGGGTCGAGTTCGTTATCGGCACTGGCGACTTCGCACAATAAACCTGCCATCGCACGTTGATAACGGTGTTCGTTTGAAGCGGCACTGCCACCTTCTTCAGTAAAGACTTCTCTTAGAATCGAAGACAGTTTTGAAAACATGTAGGTTACCTAGTGAAGTTTATTGATGAGCTTTATCAGTATGAATCAGCTTTTGAGTACATATGGCATATGGCTGAGTGAAGTCACA
This sequence comes from Enterovibrio sp. FF113, assembly GCF_041439165.1. NCBI lineage: Bacteria > Pseudomonadati > Pseudomonadota > Gammaproteobacteria > Vibrionales > Vibrionaceae > Enterovibrio > Enterovibrio sp. FF113. Next base: position 28,290 of record NZ_JBGONO010000011.1, read on the forward strand.
CCCACCAATACATATAGAATAAGAGTATGAGGGATAATTTGAGAAGTTGTCAGCGACTTGCTGGTGCTTCTTATCTTTCAGACGGTGAAAAAGATGAGAGGTTCACTAAAAATATCGTCTTAGGCTCAATGACCTAGGGCAGAGCAGGGCAACACGTAACAAGAAAGCCAAACCCATAATAAAGTTTGGCTTTTTTTGAAATATTAACGGCGACTAGGACGACGGCCGGTTCTTTCTTTATGCGCAGATGCAGCTTTTGCTTGGGAAAGCAAAATGGACTCAACTGTCAGCTCCATCGGCTCTCTCGGCTTTAAACCATGTGCAAAGGTACGTGAGCGAGCTGGCATCTCAAATTCAGCTTCAGACGCTTTAGGCATGCGTTTAAAGCGGTACAGGTAAAAGTTTTCTACTTTCTCTCTTGCCCATTCCGTTTTCTTTAAGTATTTCACGCTGCTAGCGATGCTTGGCTTGGTATTAAAGCAGTTCAAACGCATTGCAGTATCAAGTATTTCCCAGCCGTAATGATCAACAAGCTGAGTGAGCATGTCTTCCATTTTTAGGCCATGCAGCGGGTTGTTTTGCTGCAGTTCAATTCTTTCTTGTTCAGTCATGAAGAGTTTCTCCATTACTCGTGGCTGGGATGGTGAGTTAATCTACCCTCCAAGCCACTAAGTGTTTATTCTAACGACAGTTTATGTCGCATGTTTCTACGTTGTACTTTTGCGTCGTACATTGTCAGTTTGTGGTGTTATGCCACTTGAAGCAATTTCTGTTGGTGATCGAGGTACTCATCATAAGTGCCTTGGAAGTTAACCAGCGTCTTGCCTTTCACTTCGATAATAGAAGTGGCAAGAGACGAGACAAACTCACGGTCATGGCTAACAAAAATAAGCGTACCTTCGTAAACTTTCAATGCATTGTTTAGCGCTTCAATCGCTTCCATGTCCATGTGGTTGGTTGGTTCGTCCATGACAAGCACATTGATGTCTTGCATCATTAACTTACCAAACAACAAACGGTTCTTTTCACCACCTGAACAGTTCTTCGCTTTCTTGTTCACATCATCGGCAGTGAACAGCAAACGGCCTAAAATACCGCGAACCATCAAATCATCGTGTTTCACTGTGCGCCACTGCGAGATCCAATCAAAGATGCTTAGATCGTTGTCGAAGTCAGCAGTGCTGTCTTGTGGGCAGTAACCAACTGATGCGTTTTCAGACCACTTAACAATGCCGTGGTTTTGTTCGATTTCGTTCACGAGGCAGCGCAACAGTGTTGTCTTACCCACGCCATTCTCGCCAATAACGGCTAAACGAGAACCAGCTTCAAGTAACAAGTTGCCGTTTTCAAACAGCAACTCGTCGTCAAAAGAGTGACCTAGATTTTGCAGTTCAAGGGCTTGGCGATGCAGTTTCTTGCCTTCACCAAAATTAATAGACGGGCTCATGCGGCTAGACGACTTAACGTCGTCTAACTTAATTTTATCCATCTTCTTCGCACGTGAACTCGCTTGTTTCGCTTTAGATGCGTTCGCACCAAAACGGTTAACAAAGTCCTGCAATTCACTTATCTCAGCCGCTTTTTTCGCGTTACCTGATAAGAGCTGATCGCGGATCAAGCTAGACGCCTCAAGGAAGTACTCGTAGTTACCTGGGTAAATACGTAGCTCACCGTAATCAATGTCTGCCATGTGGGTACATACAGAGTTCAAGAAGTGGCGATCGTGCGAGATGATGATCATCGTACACTTACGCTGGTTCAACTCTTCTGCAAGCCAGTTAATGGTGTGAATATCCAAGTTGTTGGTAGGTTCATCTAGCAACAAGATATCAGGGTTGGCAAACAAGGCTTGTGCAAGTAGCACACGCAGTTTCCAGCCTGGCGCAACGTGTTGCATCAGACCAAAATGCAATTCTTCTTCGATGCCCGCTTGAAGTAGGATGTCACCCGCGCGGCTTTCGGCGGTGTAGCCACCCATTTCGGCGAATTCGCTTTCTAGCTCAGCGACCTTCATACCATCTTCTTCACTCATTTCTGGCAGTGAGTAGATGCGCTCGCGCTCTTGTTTAACTTCCCATAGCTTGCGGTCACCCATGATCACGACGTCGATAACGTTGTTTTGTTCAAAGGCAAATTGGTCTTGGCTCAGTACGCCAAGCTTTAACCCAGGGGTGATTGATACGTTGCCCGAGCTTGGCGTCAGCGCACCGCTAAGAATCTTCATGAACGTTGATTTACCACAGCCATTAGCTCCGATTAAGCCATAACGATTACCGTTACCGAACTTAGCAGAAATGTTTTCGAATAATGGCTCGGCGCCGAATTGCATGGTGATGTTAGCGGTTGAGATCAAAGAAGTATTCCTAGGTATATAAGATTGGCTAATCGCTGAATGAGAGTTGCCAAATCAACAGAAATTAAAGCACGAATGAATAGGCGGGGAATTATACAGATTTATTTAACAAATAACAGATGTGAGAGCTAAGTCACGTATGGGTATTTAAGACTATGTTTGTGGCGGTTGCATGGTCTATTAGCTATGCGTGTCTAGATTTGAAGTAGGCTGCATGCTGTTTGACGAAAACGCCCTTCTTTTGCCTTAGTCACAAAGCATCAAAAAAGACGCATTTTTTCTAAAGGTTTAATGGTGTTCTACTGTGTACTAGCTCGTATCGATGTCTTATAGACGTGGTATGAAGCGCTCATCTCAACAATGTCAAAGTGACATTAAAGCACTGAAATTATAAATATTTATTTGCGAGAAATAGACGGCCAACTTGATCGGCTAAGCGAATGGACTCGCAAAGAGCATGCGCTAATCTAAACGTAATCAACACTTGCTTAACCTCCATTCGTTAACTTTACATCCTGCAACATTGTTGCAACAATTTGAGTGTTGTAGTTGGAAGTGGCTCAAATGAATGCATATTACTCTACGTTAAGTGGTTGGATTATCCCTGTTACTCGAGCAATGAAATCGCTAGATCTCGATCCAGTGAAAACATTGGAGATGTTTGATATCGACCCTGCAGAAGTTAACGATCCGGAAGGGCGGATTTGTGTCGAGAGTCTAGGGAATCTTTTTACCTTCTGTAATAAGCGTGTGGGAAACCGTCAATTCAATATAGAAGTGGCGCGTTCTTTTCACCCTTCGGCGTTGCACGCGTTGGGTTATGCCGTGCAGTCGGCGTTCAGCTTGCAAGAAGCGTTAGAACGTGTGAGCCAGTACAAGCGAGTTGTATCGAATTGCAGCAACATGGACACCTACGAATCGGGCGATGAACTTATCGTTGAACTCGTCGTATATCGCTATACCGATAGCGGTAGATTGGTGCTATCTCCAGACCTTATCGAGTCATTTCTAGCGACACTTGTGCAGCTATCGCGAGATTTGGTAGGTGGCGATATCGACCCTATTAAGATCCAATGCACCTTTGAGCGTTCAAGTGATGATTGCCCTGTAGTCTCTGAGTTCTTCAACTGCCCAATCGAATACGGCTGCGAACGCAATGCTGTAGTGCTTGATTTAGAGCAAGCCAAAGAGCGGGCATTTGGCAATAATCCCGCCATTAATCAGTTGCACATCGAAATACTCAATAAGTTCATGAGCCGAGTGGATAAGACAAACCTGACTTACCTCATCGAAAGTAAAATCCTAGAAGAATTACCCATGGGCGCACCTTCACAAGCCGATGTCGCGAAACAACTTGGGTTGAGTTTGCGTAATTTGCAACGCAAGCTGAGCGAACAGGGCACCTGCTACAAAGAAATTCTGGATAACACCCGTAAACGATTAACACTGAGCTACATTAAACAACCCCACATGAGTATCAGCGAGATTGGCTATTTGGTTGGTTTTTCCAATGTGGCCAACTTTAATCGTGCTTTTCGTCGTTGGGAAGGGTGTGCACCTGGGGAGTATCGTCACAATTATCTTTCTACAAACTCAATGATCGAGCACATCCATCCTAGAGCTTAACGACTCACACTCCCGCCCACTTTAAAGCCAAGTCGACTGGTCTTTGATCCTCTATTTTCACATTTCCTATCATCGTTTTAATTCTGCATCGTCGCGTGTGGGATAAGTCTTTGGCGCAAATTAACAATCAGATCTGATCTCGAATACTTCATATTGGAACCAAGCGCACTGCCGTGCCAATACAAGGAGTTCCTATGAGTAATGCAGAGCAAATCCCAGATAGCGTGATAGCTGAAAGTTTGGTAGCAACGGCAAAAACGCAAATGGTCAGTTTGTTTGATCGCCAGAAAATGGCGTTTGATAAAGACCGTTTTCCAAGTTACGAACAGAGAGTGCGTGAGCTGAAACAGCTTAAGCAGGCAATTTTGATAAACAAACAAGATTTGCTTAATGCGCTAGAAACGGATTTTGGTTACCGCAGTCATGATGAAAGCATGTTGGGTGACATTTTCTCTTCTATTTCTTCTGTGGATTACACACTGAAGCACTTACAGCGATGGATGAAGCCACAAAAACGTGCCGTTGGCATCGTGTTTCAGCCGGCACATGCGAAGGTTGTTTATCAACCTAAAGGGGTGGTAGGTATTATTGCGCCTTGGAACTATCCGGTGTTTCTTACCATCGGGCCTTTAGTGGCGGCACTGGCTGCGGGTAATCGCGCCATGATTAAAATGTCCGAATACACGCCAAACACCAATGCTGTATTGGTGAAGTTATTAGCAGGTATCTTTGATTCCAGCAAAGTGGGCGTTACCTTGGGAGAAGCGGAAGTGGCGCAGGCTTTTTCTGGTTTACCGTTTGATCATCTTCTGTTTACAGGATCAACGGAGGTCGGTCGACATGTCATGAGGGCAGCGGCTGAAAATTTGGTTCCGGTAACACTGGAATTGGGGGGTAAATCACCCGTGATTATCGATGACAAAATCCCGCTCGGTGAAGCGGTTAAGCGCTTTATCTATGGGAAAACCATGAATGCAGGTCAAACCTGCGTGTCACCAGATTATGTGTACTGCCCTAAAAGTCGGGTGAATGAATTGGTTGCTGCCATACGGTTGCGACATGAATCGATGTATCCGTCACTTGATGGCTTTTCAAAACGAACGCGCATTATCAATCGACGGCAACATGGCCGATTAGTGGGCTATTTAGAGCAAGCCAAATCACTCGGCGCGGAAGTGATCCCTTTGGGGGAAGTGCCCACGGACCAGGATGAATGTTATATGCCGTTGACCTTGATCATTGGAAGTGATCGAACAATGACAGTGATGCAAGAAGAGATATTTGGGCCCATATTGCCCATTATTGGATACGACGACTTGAGCCAAGTGATTGATAGTATAAATGCCAACTCGCGCCCGCTGGGGCTCTACATTCAAAGTTTCGACAAACACTTTCAGAATACGGTATTGAACAACACCCATGCAGGTGGTGTGTGTATCAATGATGCGGCATTTCATGTGGTGGTGGATGACCTACCTTTTGGGGGAACAGGTGATTCAGGCTTAGGCAGCTATCACGGTGTAGAAGGGTTTCGAACTTTCTCTCATGCGAAGTCCGTGTTTAGTCGCGGTAGGCTGTTCTTCGCTGACATGCTATTTCCACCCTATGGAACGCGACTGCATCAATGGTTTTATCGGTTTTTTGTCCGCTAATCATATGCTCTCTTCGCTAGATTAGGGAGAGACCTCTGGCGAGACAGTTGCCCTAGCTTGGGTTTGGTTTGACGAAAAGGAGAATTCCCCGTGTTTCGAACTGACAGTGAAAATTACAGTACAAACCTAGCGCGCTTTATCGTGCAGGCATGTGAAGAGTACGGTGACAAAACAGCGTTCTATTGTGGGCCCGCACAACTTAGCTATCGTGATGTGGAAGAGAGATCCAGAGCGTTAGCGTGCTGGTTCCAAACTCATACCGCGCTGCAACCGGGTGATCGCATCGCCATTCAGCTGCCTAACATTCTTGAGTTTCCTATTGTCGCGTTTGCAGCATTGCGAGCGGGACTCGTGCTGGTGAATACCAATCCTTTATATACACAGCGAGAAATGCTGCACCAATTTTCTGATTCAGGCGCCAAAGCCATTGTGATTTTTTCTCCGTTTGCTGAAAAGCTTTCGGGGATTATTGATCAAACCGATATCGACGTGGTGATTTACACCACCGCAGGCGAGTTGCCAAATATTGAATGCCAAAAAGACATTAATCAGACCGATTTAAACAGCGCCTTGGCTGCCTGTGAAGGTGAAACATTAATGCCTGTTATCGTTCCGCCCGATGCCGTGTGCATGTTGCAATACACTGGGGGAACCACAGGAAGGGCAAAGGGCGCTTGCTTGACCCATCACTCTGTACTTAGCAATGCGATGCAATTGTCTGAAAGGTTATCTACCACGATTGAGCCGGGTAAAGAGATCTTTGTCTGTCCCTTGCCGCTTTATCACATTTACGCGTTTGCGGTGAATTTGATCCTGTTTTTCTCTCAGGGTCATGCCAACATCCTGATCCCAAACCCAAGGGATTTAGATAGCTTCGTTGCCTTGATTAAACCCCACAAATTTACAGGTATGGCTGGCATTAATACGTTGTTCGTTGGTTTGTGCCAGCACGCGGGCTTTCGTGAGCTAGATTTTTCCCATTTAAAAATGACGGTATCGGGTGGCACCGCGCTTATCGATAGCGCCAGAATGGCGTGGAAAGAGGCGACGGGCGGGGAGATCACCGAAGGTTATGGCATGTCTGAAACATCGCCAGTGATTAGTATCAATTACCCCGGTAAAGAGCATTATGGGACAGTGGGGCAGGCTCTGATTGGAACACAGGTCGAGATCTGGGATGTAAATGATTCGCCAGTGCCGCAGGGAGATGTGGGGCAAATCGTTGTAAAAGGCCCACAGGTGATGAAAGGCTACTGGAAGAACCCTGAAGAAACCGCAGAGGTTTTAACCGCTGATGGTTACTTTAAAACCGGAGATATGGGAATGATTTTGGATGATAGCTGTATCCAAATTGTTGACCGACTCAAGGACATGATTTTGGTGTCCGGTTTTAACGTTTACCCCAGCGAGGTTGAACAAGTGTTGTGTTCACATCCTGACGTTATAGAAGTTGCCGTGGTTGGTGTGCCAGACCAGATCACTGGCGAAGCCGTCGACGCCTATATCACAGCAACAGAATCCATTGATATTGGGGAGATCAAGCAATACTGCCGTGAGAATCTAACTGCCTACAAAATACCAAAAAAGATCACTGTCGTTAACGAACTGCCTAAATCAGCCGTGGGTAAGATTTTACGACGTGAGCTGAGGGTGAAACCCAATGCGCTTTGATTAACCAACGCAGCAAATCCTTTCTTTGTCCTTTACTGTTGCTATCGCAACAGTTTTACGCCCCAGCATGAGCCTGTTGGGGCTTTTTTTGTGAATAGTTTTAGTCCATAGAAGGTGGCACATTGAGTACCGAGTTTATGTTTCTTAAAGCGGTACAGCGGCACATACATCAGAACCATATGTTAACGTAACGGCATAAAAAAGCCCGGTAAACCGGGCTGAGTCAAAGTGGTAACGAGTATTAGAACGGGTGCTAAACGTGTTTTTGGACGTGCTTATATAAAGCGCGTATTCAAAAACATCTATTAAAAACGATAGTTCGCTTGAGCCCCAAGGATCACGAGGTAACCTTTGGTTTGATAGTCTTGCTCTCCCACAAATAAACTCGTTTCCGTATAGCTTTCGTTTGATCTATCCATGTATGCAAGGCCAAAATCAAAAGACCATTCAGCGCTGTGTTGGTAATTTAGGCCAGCGGCATACCAAAAGGCGTCTTGATCGGGAATGCTTAATGTCGTCGTGCCTGCCTTTTCATCTAATGCCACACCCGCTCTGAGTTTGATCGCTTGATTGAGCTGATATGTCGCACCAAGGGACCAGCGCCAGCTATCGTCGTACGTTTCTGGTTTGTTAAAGCAGGTGCCACCAGTAACAGAACAACCCGTGCCAGTTGCTTTGAATTCGGTGTAATCACTCCATTGTGTCCATAGCGCACTGTAGTGCACAGCGAATGTATGGTTCAGTTGATGAAAGCCAGAAAATTCAACGGTAGCAGGTAAGGGGACGTCTGATTGACTGTCTACAGATCCTCCGCCGGGGATAGCGACTAAGCCAGGAGTATGGTCAGTGAAATCACCACCGAGTTCCAGATCTACACCTGCGCGATAAGCCAAGCCAAAGCGATTGTTCTCATCAAGTTCAACCAATGCACCCAAATTCCAGCCTAACGCCCAGTCATCAGCTTCCCAACTAAGAATTTTACTTGAAGGAGACACAGGATTTGCTGCGCCGTAATGGCGGTTAACTTCACCAGTTGCATAGATAAGGCTGACACCTGCACCCACACTAAACATAGGATTGATACGGTAAGAGATTGAAGGATTCAGGTTTACTGACAGCAATGAGGTGTCGCCACCAATGTCACCTGCGGCAAAATCATCTTTTAAATCAGTTCCTAGCCCATAGTTTGAGTAAAAGCCAAGCCCGAAGGCCAGTTGTTCATTGAGAGGTTGGACATAGTAGGTGGAGGGCACAAATTGTGAGGGCACCGTGTCATCGGATGAAAGTGCATCTGAACTTCCTGTGACATTAATATCCGCATCGAAGTAGATCATGGCGCCAGAAATTTCGGCCTGCTTAAACAGTGCCATGAGTGCTGGATTTCGTCCCATGGCAGCCGCAGAGTCGCCAATCGCCGCTTCACCTGCGTACGCGCGTCCTAGCCCGCTGACAGAGTCAAAGGCGATCTGATAGCCAGCCGCGTTTGCATTACCAAAACTTAGTATTGATGCAACGAGCAGTGCCGCTTGTGACAACTTAACTTTAGGGGAGTGTGACATTAACATTTTGACCTCCATGGTTTCGATTAGTTAATGCAAATGCTTTCCGTGTTATAGAAAGGTGCATATTGATGTTAAGTGCCAACTGAATAATCGGTTTGTCTTGGTGTGCCAGAAGACTATCAGCAACCAAAGAATGCCTTGTAGCGGCAGGTGTAGAGTGCCGAAATAGTGCCAAAAGGTATGATATGACGTGATTTCTTAGCAATTTGCTGCGTAGACCATACACCGTTAATTGGGGAGCATAAAAAGCGGGGAGATCGAAGGTATCGCTCAACGGCGCAAAAAAATGAGGCCATGATGATATGGCCTCATTGTATGTTGGTTCTAATCAATATTAAGCATGGATATAGCGAATAAAATATTCCATCAACTGGAACTCTTGCTGCAAGCCAGCAAAGGCTTTTTTGAAATCAGTGCCAGGTGGGCTGGTTTCAACCATTCCTTTTGCAAATTCCGCTATCTGTTCATCTTTTACTGTTTTTGAGTACGTCAGGTTTTTCTTTATTGCGACGAACACGTCTTGCTCAGGGGACGATAATTCGAACTCCTCAGCCGCAGCAAGCGATTTAGCATTGTCTGTCGTTGACGCTAATGCACGTTTTGGCTGCTTCCAAATGTTGATTTGAGACAGCGCCAGACAAGATCCCCCTGCAATGAGAAGGGTTCGCATCGTTGCTCTTCGTGTTAAATCAATTTGTTTCATATTGGGTCTCCAAAAACTTCAATGTCAAAGCCGTCGTTCCAAGTCATTAATTCCAAGGGCTGACCGTGATGGTTGAAGGCATTCTCAAATCATAACTCCAGCGGCGTTCTGAGTTCTTCGCACGTATTTCGTCATCGAGATCCTGAAGTTGTGATTGGAAAACATCGAGTAACGGATAGACGTTGTAATCATGCTTGAACTGGCCTTTGGGGTATTTACCCAAAGAGCGGTGCCAGTCTTCGGGCAGATCCGTAAAGATACGAGAAAAGAAGAACAACCCTGCGCCAACATTCATTGGTGGACATACGTTGAGCCAATCTCTTTCTGAATAAGGGTGAGTCGGCTCTATAGGGTGACCACGATAAAAACCGAGTGCGCCTAACTTCATGAACGATGCAAGACTGGTGAAACCATGGTTGACGGACATCCAGTAAACAATCCTTGCGACAATATCGACAAGTTCTTCGATTGAATCTGCATTGTCGGGGAAACCGCGAACTCTGCCTTCATGAGTGGTTTCATAAAGGAAAGCTTGAACCTCATTGTCATCACGGACATCTTGGTCAGAGTGGTAATACAAGCGAAGGTAGCCATCGACCCATTCATGGATGATGGGCATTAAACGATTGTCATCATGTTGTGGGTAGTCGTCCAATTGAGAGAACGCGGGATCTTCCATTCGATCAAACGGTGTGCTGTGTTCGAAGAAGTGGTAATGGTTTTTCCTTCGCACAGTGGCGTTTAAAAATGTGGTGCTACTGAAACCAGACAGACGCTGAATAGCGCCAGTCAACAGACCGTTATAAGGGTTGCCATAAGGGTCGGCCTCGCCAATAACTTGAACACCTACCTCTTCAAAGATCCCTGTATGGTTATTGGTTACCAGCGCCATCAAGTGCGTGTCCAGCAGTGGACGCAAAGGATGGTGATTGGGGATGTTTCGGAAATAGGCAACAGGAATTGGACCGAGGTAAACGTGCGTAGACAAGTGGTCCACCACCGCGGCCATGGATGTCATTGTCGTGATGCAGTTCTTCGCCATTTGCCATGCCCAGTAGTTATCTGCTGGGGTGATAATTCTTGATGCTGGGGATTTTTGATTGCCATAGCCAAAGATATTGAGGAAGAACCAGTTGTAGTTGTCCCAAAATGAATGGCCGATAGGGGTTTGAGTTGGCTGTATGGCAATTGTTTTTAGTGTGCCTCCGTTCGATGGGATAGCGAACAAAGCAATACCGGCATGTAACCTTGCACCTGAATTATCCCAGTTACGTGGCGCGACGGTTTCATCATGAAAATCTTTGAAATCCAAAATGAACAGTCGGTCTTCTGCCATCGCTTGGTCTAAATCATCAGACTCAAAACCCGCGACGCGTTTGAAATGTTTATTCGTGACTGGAAAGTTTCTCTGATGTTGTGTGTAAGGTTTCAGATAATTGAACACTGGCGTAGGCGCTGCCGTCATCAACCATCCAACAACATCATCAGAACGAAAATCATTGTCATATGACGCTTTTGGCCATTGATTAATCCGCTGCTCATACTGTGGGTGCGTGGTACAAAAGTCGGGATAGAAATCCAATTCATCCACGTTGTTGCACTTTCTGCTCGGAAAAGTCAGCAGAATAGGATCCATGATTTCAAAGGTGATACGCCCTGGTCTGTTATCGGCCAGAGAGCTATAGATAACAGTGAGGAGGTTGATAAACTTTGCCGCGATATCTGGAGAAAGCACTATCGTTAAAAAGTTTTTTTCAAGATAGGCAATAGTGCCTTCAAACAGTCGGACGCCTGCAAAGTCAGGGTCAGCATCATTCACACCGAAGTTATACTCAGCTTCTTCTAAGCCACCTCGGTAACGCCACTCATTAGCATCTTGTACGTCAGTCGTGGTGACGTTTCCGTGTATAACAGCGCCAGGTAACTTGGCGTATTCAAAAAAGTTATCTATTTTTGCTTGCTCAAGCGCTTGCTGCCTTTCACTCAGCGTAACGCTATCATATTGCGGCAGTGAAACCATGGGGTACGGCGCTAACCATTTCTCGTTTCCGCCAAGCCCAACCTCCGGCCCTCCTTGCACAAAATCTGTGCCGTCGTAACACTGTTTGTTGAAAAATCGAGCAGACCGGGTCAAATTGCTGGTGCTGCTGTCGGACTCTGGGCTTGGTGCATTAATTAGTGCTCTGAGCTCCGCTATTTTATCATCACTCATTGTTTCATCCCTTGATTGCTGGTGGATACGTCACTGATTGATTTCAATCGCAATAGATGGTGACGATGTCGTTTCGCCAATCACCGCAGTTTGGACTGAAAAAAATCACAACCTGTTGTTATGCAGTCATTGCGTCTATCTCAAATAACCACTGCGCAGGTGCACATTCGCAGAGGGCGCTTCTTATTGGTGGATATGTAATTAAGAAGCCGCTATGTCACGTTAACAACAGTCACGAAAATACCTGTTATCCAAACACGAAGAACTCTTGTCCGAACAGGCACATTAATGAAACGTTGAACCATTGCTGAATTTCCCTGACCTACATCGAGTGTAAATATTTTTTACAATTTTCATCTCTCAATAATGAGAGTGGCAGGTTAATCGATTACATTTCGTATGGGATTTAAGTGTGGGGTGTGTGACTTGCTGGGCGAATAGCGATGGATGTGTGTTGTTTATGCTGAACGTAGTAGCTGTCACGGTAAGAAAATATACGCCGAAGCAGGATGGGTGGCTTGTTCATCAAGAATTTGCTTGGGAATGCTTTTAAGCCGAAGGCAGGGAGCATGGCATGTTATCGCGCTTTTTTATCGCTCGCCTTGCTCACAGTGAGCAAAGATATCTAAATCTGGCAATACAACGCGGTGGAAACAGACATCATGCCAAGTAAGGTATGGAACAAATCATACCGTTCGGTAAAAGTTGAGGTGATGGAGACTGAGGGGCGTGATTCTCAAAAGCTTAACAGAGCAAAACTGGCCGAGGGGATCGGCCAGTGTTTCTAATCGTATTATTTACGGCGCGAGCGTTGCTTTTCTTTTAGCGATAACTTTTGTGCACGTTTTAAGTTTTTATGCTTGATGGCGTCAGCGCCGACATGGACTTCACCGCGTTGTTTAGCGAGTTGAACTTGTTTTTCTCGCTCTCTAAACCCTGCGATTTGTTCATCAGTGTGAGTGCCAAAACATTTCGGGCAGCTTACGCCGTGTTCAAACTGAGGACTCTGTTTGTCTTCTTGCGTGATTGGCAGGCGACACGCATTACAAAGCTCATAGTCGCTTTGTTCTAACTGATGATTAACGGCAACGCGACCATCGAAAACATAGCAATCACCATTCCAAAGGCTGTTTTCTTCTGGCACTTCTTCAAGGTATTTCAGAATACCACCTTCAAGGTGATAGACCTCGTCAAACCCTTGCTCTTTCATGTAGGCTGTTGATTTTTCGCAGCGAATACCGCCGGTACAGAACATGGCCACTTTTTTGTGTTTCTTCGGATCCATGTTCTCTTTAACATAGTCGGGAAACTCACGGAAGGTTTCAGTGTGTGGGTTAACTGCGCCTTCGAATGTACCTAGCTCAATCTCGTAATCGTTGCGCGTATCAACAACAAATACTTCAGGATCGGCGATCAGCGCGTTCCATTCCGCTGGTTTGACGTAAGTGCCAACCACATGACGGGGGTCGATGCCTTCTATCCCCATGGTGACGATTTCTTTCTTCAATTTCACTTTGCTGCGGTTAAAAGGCTGCTCATCAGAGAACGATTCTTTGAAATTGATACCGGAAAGGCGTGGGTCTGCGTTGAGGTTAGCGAGGAAAATATCAATACTTTCACGAGGCGCAGCTACCGTGCCGTTAACCCCTTCTTGTGCCAGGAGTAAAGTGCCTCGTATTTGGTGCTTTTCCATCAACGCCGTTAATGGCGCTTGAAGGTCTTGGTAATCTTTTAATTCAACAAACTTGTATAACGCGCAGACAACAAACTGACTCACAAGGTTTCCTTTCTGTGACTATTTGGTAATTGAGACGCATTGTAGCCGAGGTTATTGTTAACAAACATGTATAAATTGTAGGGATATTAAGCGTGGCCTAAAACGACTAACAGGGCATAACAGCATTTGTGTTTGCAATAGGCGTCTAAATATAAAAAACGCCGAGCACAAGCCCGGCGTATACCTGTTTGAAAATGACGCAGGACAGTCCTAAATCAGAGATAAAGACAGAGTGATTTCAGTGCCGGTGAACAGTCGTGAAATTGGACACTTTTGCTTTGCGATTGCACCGAGTTCTTGCAATATCTCGTCTGTGAGCCCTTCCGCTGACACCTTAGATTCAAGCTGAATCAAGGTGATCTTTGGGCCGTCATCTTCACCTAAATGAACTTTGGCCGATGTTTTAATCGTTGGGTCAAAATGCTTCTCTGAAAGCAGTGCTGAAAGAAACATGGAATAACATCCAGAATGCGCTGCGCCAACGAGTTCTTCTGGGTTAGTGCCTGCACCATTTTCAAATCGTGATGCAAACGTAAATGGGCCCGTTACGTCCCCATACTTCATAGTGCCTTTGCCTGATTTCAGCGTTCCTTCCCAAACCGCGCTTGCATGTTGTGTAGGCATCTTTTTCTCCTTGAATGATAGTTTCAACTGACATTATTGAGTTGTTAACGAAGGGTGGGGCACGTTGCGTTGGCTTTCGTTAACATATCTATTGTTTCCATCGGCAAAGATTCACGCAAGAAACAAAATATTTAGCGAAGACAAAGTATTTTTGCCATTGGACAAGGTGAATGCGATTTGCAGGAGGCGTTGACCGAGAAAAGAACGAAAGAAAGGCAAACTACAGCCTTTCTTTTTTAGGAAAGGAAAGGGATTTAGCCGCTATGCGTTGTAGAAAATAAAATCATCATTCGAGAAATCGGTTAGCTGTGCATTGTTAAATGTGACTGCATGCGAATCGGAGAGGTTCAAAACAACGGTTGATCCGACTTGATTGATGTCTAAATCATCAAAATCATCTGCCATATTCAACAAAAACACCATGTCATTGTCTTGCTCAAAATCAACGATACGATCTTGGCTTTGCTCGCCTTCCATTAGCCCAGAGAACATGAAGTAATCTTGCCCGTCACCACCAATATAGAAATCATTGCCACTGGTACCGACGAGATAATCAGTGCCGTCATTTCCGAACAAGCGATCGTTACCAATGCCACCAATCAGAACATCGTTGCCAACGCCACCAAGTAAATCATTATTACCAGCCAGACCGATGAGAATATCGTCGCCGCTACCACCTCCTAGGTAATCGTCCCCCGCACCACCATAAACAATGTCATGTCCTGTGCCACCCGTAAGGGTGTCATCACCGCCGAACGAGGCGATGTGATTGAGAAACGCCGGGTTTTCCGCAATGAATTGCTGAACGCTTGAAAGTGCCATGTTCACGTCTTCAGGTGATACCCATGAGAAATCTTGCTCTTTGAGCGATTCATACAGCGCACTCAAGGTGCCTTCCAACGCCTCGGCTTCGGCTTCGAAATACTCATCGATGGGAATGTCATCCCCGAATATAACGTCATCGCCGCCAAAACCAATGATCCCGTCGTCTCCGTCCAGCCCATTTAAAAAATCACTGCCGTTCATGCCTTCAAACGTATCGTCTTCGTCAGATCCTAAAGCGACATAATCAAAGTCAATTCCATACACTGTTGTCATTGTTATCTCCATCGTGGTCCAGCTAGGTATGTCGTACGATAAAGTGTAATTGGCATGCAAATTTTGGCTGTCTCACATACATGATAATCGTCATGAGGAAGAGAGTTGATACGACCGTTCTATCGTTAAGATTGTTTCTTTCGCGATTCACTATTCCTGTGGGTAGAGCTAGTGCGGATTGGCGCATAACCCAAATGCGCTAGCGAGGTGATGACAGCATAACGATATGCAGTAAATACAGGGCTCTGCTAATTTCATGCTAACGCTTTATTTCAAGTGATATTCAGGGATTAGACGAGAGATGACGTGACAGAGATTGAAGAGGGCGTTTAAGAAGGTCTGTGGTAGAATCGTCGCAATTTTTAAGACGGTATTGCGCACATTTGTTCTGCGACTACGTACCGTGTATGTATCTTCATTATTAACAGCATTTCTTGGATACCGTTTTGACCGCTTCAAATCATCAAAATAACGAAAAAACCCTGTTCGCGGCACTAGACGATTGCATGATCAAAGACAGATTTCGTCTGAGCAAACGCATCAAAGGGGCACAGCGCATTAAGAAAGACGAAGCCCGTCAGGCCGTCTTTGAAGAGCTGGCTTTAGACATTGCGCGTTCAATGCAAGTGCGTATGCAACGCCTGCAATCTATGCCAAAAATTTCTTACCCAGAGCAACTGCCCGTTAGTCAGAAAAAAGATGACATTGCAGAGGCCATTGCCAATCACCAAGTGGTGATCGTGGCGGGTGAAACCGGCTCGGGTAAAACCACCCAGTTGCCGAAAATATGTATGGAGTTGGGGCTGGGTGTCTCTGGTCTGATTGGCCATACGCAGCCAAGACGTCTTGCCGCCCGTACCGTTGCGAATCGTATTGCGGAAGAGCTCGACACTGAGTTGGGCAAAACCGTCGGTTATAAAGTGCGGTTTAACGATCAAGTCTCGGCGGAATCGAAAGTTAAGCTGATGACAGACGGTATCTTGCTGGCAGAAATACAGCATGATCGCTTTCTGAGTCAGTATGACTGCATCATTATCGATGAAGCACACGAACGTAGTCTGAATATCGATTTCATTCTGGGTTACTTGAAGCAATTGCTGCCGAAGCGCCCAGACTTAAAACTGATTATTACGTCCGCAACCATTGATCCGGAACGTTTTTCTAATCACTTCCGTGGTGCACCCATCATTGAAGTATCTGGCCGTACCTATCCGGTTGAAGTGCGTTATCGTCCATTGGTTGAAGACAGCGATGATAACGATCGCGATCAACTTCAAGCCATTTTCGATGCCGTGGATGAGTTGCATGACGAAGGGCCGGGCGACATTCTGATCTTCATGAATGGCGAACGAGAAATCAGAGATACTGCGGATGCGTTGGAAAAGCGCAATCTTCGTGGCACTGAAATTTTGCCGCTATACGCACGTTTGTCATCGGGTGAGCAAAATCGCGTGTTCCAGACGCATTCAGGACGCCGAATTGTTCTTGCGACCAATGTGGCGGAAACCTCGCTGACTGTGCCGGGTATCAAGTATGTTATTGACCCGGGTACGGCGCGTATTTCTCGTTATAGCTATCGCACCAAGGTTCAGCGTTTGCCGATTGAAGCCATCTCGCAAGCGAGTGCCAATCAGCGTAAAGGTCGTTGTGGACGTGTGTCTGACGGTATTTGTATTCGTTTATTCTCCGAAGACGATTTCTTGTCGCGTTCAGAATTTACTGATCCAGAGATCCTGCGTACCAATTTGGCGTCCGTTATCCTCCAAATGACCGCGATTGGGCTTGGCGATATTGCGGCTTTCCCATTTGTTCAGCCACCGGATAGCCGAAACATTTCAGATGGCGTGCGTCTGCTAGAAGAGCTTGGTGCACTGAAGCAAGGCAAGAGCCACGATGAACACAAACATCTGACTGAAACGGGGCGTGCACTCGCAAAATTGCCTATCGATCCTCGTTTGGCACGCATGGTGTTGGAATCAGCACGTATGGGTGCGCTGAAAGAAGTCATGGTGATTGCGGCGGCGTTGTCGATTCAAGATCCGCGTGAGCGTCCATCGGATAAGCAGCAAGCGTCTGATGAGAAACACAGTCGATTTAACGACAAAGAATCTGATTTTGTGTCGTTCGTCAACATGTGGGATTACATCGCAGAGCAGCAAAAAGAGCTATCGGGTAATCAGTTCCGCAAGCAGTGTAAGAAAGAATACCTTAACTATTTGCGTGTTCGCGAGTGGCAGGATGTGCATTTCCAAATCCGTCAGGTTGTCCATGAACTTGGTTTTAAAATCAACCAAGAGCCCGCAGATTATCAAGCCGTACACACGTCACTGCTGGCCGGTTTGCTCTCACACATTGGCCTGAAAGATCAAGAGAAGAATGAGTATCAAGGCGCTCGTAATGCGCGTTTCGGTATTTTCCCTGGTTCTGGCATTTTCAAGAAACAGCCAAAATGGGTCATGGTGGCGGAACTGGTTGAAACCTCCAAGTTATGGGGGCGTGTTGCCGCAAAGATCCAACCTGAGTGGGTTGAGCCTCTTGCCAAGCACTTGATCAAGCGCAGCTATAGCGAACCTCATTGGGAGAAGAAGCAAGCGGCTGTCTTTGCTCATGAGAAAGTCATGCTGTATGGCATTCCTATCGTGCCTAATCGTAAGGTGAATTATGGCAACATTGATGCTGTATTGAGCCGCGAGATATTTATACGGTCAGCGCTGGTGGAAGGCGATTGGGACACCAAACACAAGTTTTACCATCAAAACCGTAAGCTGTTAGAAGAAGTCGAAGAGCTTGAGAAAAAATCACGTCGCCGCGATATTTTGGTCGACGATGACACGCTTTATGAATTCTACGACCAGCGTATTGAACATACAGTGGTCTCTGGGCGTCATTTTGATTCCTGGTGGAAGAACGTTAGCCGAGACGAACCTGAAAAGCTGAACTTCGAAAAAGCCATGCTGTTGGCAGGGGATGCCAGCCACATTACAGAGCTGGATTATCCTAATTTCTGGCATCAAGGAAACTTGAAACTCAAGCTTTCTTACCAGTTTGAGCCAGGGGAAGATCACGATGGCGTCACGGTTCATATCCCGCTACCTGTTCTGAATCAGGTTGAACCCGAAGGATTTGACTGGCAAATACCTGGGCTTCGCCATGAATTGGTGGTGGCACTGATTAAATCACTACCCAAGACGTTACGACGTAACTTTGTGCCTGCACCGAACTATGCGTCTGCATTTCTTCAGCGCGTGACACCGATGGAAGCACCGATCCTTGATGCGCTTGAGAAAGAGTTGAAACGCATGACGGGAACAACCGTGCTGCGTGATGCTTGGCAACTCGCACAGCTTCCAGAGCATTTGAAAATCTCTTTCCGCGCGGTTGACCATAAAAACCGCAAACTTAGCGAGAATCAGGATCTGTATGCGCTAAAAGAGAGCCTGAAAGAGAAAGTACAAGAAACCCTGTCACAAGTTGCCGATGATGACATCGAACAGCAGGGGTTGACGACATGGAGCTTTGGTCAACTACCACAGATGTACCAGCAAAAGCGCGGTGGCTTTGAAGTTCGAGCATTCCCCGCAATCATCGATAACAAAGATTCGGTAGGGATTAAGCTGTTCGAAACGGAAGAAGAACAACGTCAGGTCATGCAACAAGGCCAGCGTCGTTTGATCTTGTTGAATGTGCCGTCACCGATCAAATACTTGCATGACAATTTGCCAAATAAATCCAAGCTTGGGTTGTACTTCAACCCATACGGTCGCGTATTGGATTTGATTGATGACTGTATTGCGTGTGGGGTGGATAAGCTGATTGAAGCGCAAGGTGGTCTGAAATGGGAACCTGATGCATTCAACGCGTTGAAGGAATATGTTCGCGCAGAATTGGGTGACACTGTGGTAGATATTGCGAAACAGGTAGAGCAGATTCTGACAACGGCGTTCAACATCAATAAGAAGTTGAAGGGGAAAATTGACTTTACTATGGCGTTTGCACTGTCGGACATCAAGGCACAGGTCGATGGCCTTATCTTTAAAGGTTTCGCGACAGAGTGCGGTTGGAAGCGTTTGCCAGATATCCAACGGTATTTAAATGCGGTTGAACGTCGTTTGGAAAAATTGCCAATTGACCCGAACAAAGACCGTCTGCACATGCTGAAAATTGAATCCATTGTGGGTGAGTACAAAGAGTTACTCAACAAAATACCGAAAGGGCAGAAAATCCCCGAAACGGTAAAAGAAATCCGATGGATGATAGAAGAATTACGCGTAAGTTACTTCGCCCAGCAATTAGGGACGCCTTATCCGATTTCTGATAAGCGGATTAAAAATGCGATCAGCGTCATATAAGGTCTTTACAAGGCTGTTTCATATCAGACGCACCTTACCTTAAAAACAGAAAGCCAGCAGTTATGCTGGCTTTCTCACTTTTTGCCGTTGTGGCAAGATCTTCACGACAGAATGCTGACAAGCGGCAAGTACATGCCTTCAAAGTCGGTTTGATCTGGCTTAAATGATGAATATCAGTCAGCCAGAAAAAATACTAATTCTAACTTATTGAATAAAATAACCATTCGTTGCTATGCCATGGCTGGCACGAATTTTGGTACTCATTTAATACTTCCCAACGTAACAGTGACTTTTGGGAACTCGATATGAATGATGTGCTAATTAATAGGGAATAACATGTTTAGGGCAGTAAAAGCGCTGTTTGCGCTGACATTATTTGTTTTTTCGGCAAATGCTTTTGCCTCGCATCTTCCTGGTGCGAAGACCATGTATAGCGAGCTAAAGCTATCTCATGAAGTCTCTTACGATAAGTTCGAGAAAGCGTATAACCACTTCAAGACGCACAAAGACGATACGTCAATTTTCACTTTGATTGATTACAGCAAGCCGTCTTCACAAAAGCGCTTTTGGGTGTTTGATGCGGCTAAACGAAAAACGCTTTTTTCATCTTATGTTTCTCACGGGAAAAACAGCGGTAGTCTTTATGCCAAAGATTTTTCAAATCGTGTTAATTCTCGTCAAACCTCAATAGGCGTCTATCGAGCTGCGGAAACGTATTATGGCAAACATGGTTATTCCTTGCGTCTCGATGGGCTATCGAAAGGGCTTAATGACAATGCGCGCAAGCGTGCAATTGTCATCCATGGAGCGGCATATGCTCATCCCAAAGTCATATCGAAAACGGGTCAGCTTGGCAGAAGTTGGGGTTGTCCTGCATTGCCGAGTTATCTGTCGAAGAAAGTGATTAATACCATCAAAAATGGTTCTTACATTTATGCATTTGGCTGAGATCACTCGCTTATAACATCACTAATATTGTCCGAAATTATTTGGTGCGAATCGAGAGAACGCGCCATTTCTTTGCATCAAACTGCAACAACAAATGCCTAACTATATAGGCAGTCCCACAATAATTCATTCAAGTGGCACTTCATCGTTGTATAAAGAAAATGATAAGCAAATTATTGCTTATGGAATGGCGATGAAAAAATATGTCATGGCGGGCGCTATCTCGTCGATATTGAGTTACCAAGCCTGCGTGCTCGCACAAGAGAACCAATCAAAATCGGACTTTTCAAAGCAGAGTTATTTTCTTGATGGTTTTTCTCGCAACAACCTTGACCAAGAGAAGGTTGCACTGTCAACGCATGCAACACGACTCGTGGTTCAGTTGGCGACGGATTATCAGCAAGGGATGGCAATCGACTGGGCTGATTACCTGTTTAGTGAAAAGCTTGATGGCATTAGGGCGATATGGACTGGCGATCGGCTTATAACCCGTCAGGGAACACCGATTTCTGCACCGTCATGGTTCACTGATGATTTACCTGATTATGCTGTTGAAGGTGAACTATGGGCAGGCAGAAATCGCTTCGAGCATGTGATGTCAGTGGTTATGGATGACAAGCCTGATGACATGGAATGGGGATCCATTCGTTATATGCTGTTTGATCTTCCTAATCAGCCTCATGATTTTGTGACAAGGTTTGACGCATTGGTTCGCTTTGTTGATCAAACGGCTGCCGAGCATATTCAATATGTGGCGCATTTTCCTGCACTCAGTGAATCTCACGTTCAATCGTTGTTAACGAAGGTTGACCAGAATGGCGGCGAAGGTTTGATGCTCAGAAAGATGACTGGTGGGTATGACTTGGGCCGCAGTGACAACGTATTGAAACTCAAACTTGCCATCGATGCCGAAGCCTTGGTGATCGGGCATGTTGAGGGGAAAGGTAAGCATGAAGGGAGAATGGGATCGATTGTGGTGAAAACGGACGATGGAAAGGTGTTTAAAATCGGTACAGGTTTTACGGATAAACAAAGAGGAACCCCGCCTGAAATTGGAAGTCTTGTGACCTATCGTTACAACGGTTACACGAAAAATGGTATTCCTAAATTTGCACGTTATGTGCGTATTGATAAGAGCAAGCAATAGCCAATCATAGAAAAGTGCTGTTAGACAAAGCGATATACCTTAGTAACCTCACACTTTGCATATTAACCGTGGCAAATTTCTGAATGTGTTCAAGAATTTAACCAAGCGGCTATTTTCGTCGTTCGGTTAAGGATTTTGGGTTATGCAAAAAAAACGTCGGCCAACGATGCAAGACGTCGCCGAGATAGTCGGCGTGACAAAGATGACGGTGAGCCGCTACTTGAAATACCCCGACAAAGTGGCCAAATCGACAGGTAATAGTATTCAAATTGCCCTGGATGATGTCGGTTACATTACTAACCGTGTGCCAGGTATCTTGTCTAATCGCAGTAGTCGAACGATTGGTGTTGTTCTTCCTTCCCTTAGTCACCCAGTGTTTCAACACGTGATCAAAGGCATAGAGAAAGTAACGGAAACTGTAAACTATCAAGTGATGGTGGCGCATGGCGGATACGATGTGGATATTGAAGAGCAGCGAATTCAGTCGTTATTGTCTTTTAATGTGGATGGATTGATCCTTGCTGACAGTGAACATTCAGAGCGTGCATTGAAGATGATCGGCACGGCTGGTATTCCGTTTATTGAAGTGTTGGATGCTGATGAAGTCATGAGTACGGAAGACGACGCGAGCACAATGTCTGTTGGCATCGATAATGAGCTTGCTGCTATGTCGATGGTTACTTTGATGATTGAGCGTGGTTACGAGAACATTGTGTGCTTGAGCGCCAAAAAGGGCATTCGCACGCAGAGTAAGCTTCAGGGGTATGTGAATGCGATGGAGCAAGCGGGCTTGCAGGCGAGAAGCTTAACGGCTAAATCAGAGTCTTCCGTTTCCGTTGCAAAAAAGATGGCGCGAAAAGTGATGGAGCGCTATTCGGACACTGATGCATTTTTCTGTACTGATGATGAGTTGGCGGCCGGTGTTTTGCTAGAGTGCCAGCAACTTGATTTACGCGTGCCAGAAGATATAGGTATTGCAGGTATTCACGCATTAGATATCGGTCAGTCTATGATGCCAAGGCTGGCAAGCATCGTCACGCCAGATGTTGAAACGGGTGAGCAAGCAGCGTTGTCACTATTGGCAATGATAGAAGGGCGCAGTTTGTCCACAAAGCCCTTAGCCTTCGAGCTTGATGAAGGCGAGAGCTTACTCTCGCCAACCTAGTTGCCATTCAGGACAGGTGACGCTGCTTTTTATCCTCGTTGGCTTGTTCGCGGTATGAGCAGTCTGGCGCTTTGTCGACACTTCATCTAATAAATACAAAATTGAACGATACGAAATACCACTGTGATGGGTTAAGCCTATTTCACAGGTTCGGCTGTTACTGAAGCCGCGAGAGCAGCCTTCCGGGATTTGCATCTTCAATGGTGCGACCGCCGCGGCATTGAGCTCAGGGGTGAAGAAGCCTTTATCACCGGCAAATCCACAACATTCGATATGCTCAGGCACGATCACTTCTTTTGCGCAGGCTTTAGCCACTTTCAATAATGTATCTGCAAGTCCCATCTTTCTGGTGCTGCATGTGATGTGGAGCATGACCGTTTCGTCTACGGGCGTGATATTAAGGTCATCAATAGCATGTTCCAGTACGAAGCTGGCTGGCTCGAACACCTCTAAAGGGAAAGTGAACAGTTCTTTGCTCAGTTTTGCGCAGGGGCTGGTATCCATCAATATAGGGAGTTTTCCCATCTCGCTGGCTTGCCATAATGTTGCCTCTAAACGATAGCTTTTGTCTTTGCTGATCGTTGTCATCCCTTTGCTGTCATAGGGCATACCGCAACATTGGTTGCTGAGATTTTTTGGAATGATGACCTGATATCCTGCACGCTCAAGGAGTGACATTGTCACTTCTGTGAGTGGCCGATGCTCGTCACTGCCGATTTCATTGCTCATGCTTCTGCTGGCGCAAGACGGAAAATACACCACTTTTTTAAGGCTGCGCTCCGTACTCGATTTTAGCTTGTAGCGGTTTGCGGTTGGGAAACGATTTTGCCACTCGGGCGTGCTTCCCTTCGTCAGTTTGCATAGTCCGTTAACGGTTGAACCCAGCGCTTTCTCTCCGATCGTCTTTTGTAACCATTGGTTTGCCGATAGCCCGACGCGCGTGAGTGAGGTTACTGTGGAAAAATGCTTTGCTGTCCAACGTGCAATAGGGGTGAAACGTTTGTATTTTTCAGTGCGCAATTTCTTGATGAGATCGCCAGTATTAATGCCAACCGGACAACGCTCTGCGCACAATCCAGTAGCGGCACAGGTGTCCACACCGAGGTAATCAAACGCTTTTTGCAATTCAGCTTTTCTGGCAGGTTCATTAACGCCATCAAGACGGCGTAATTCACGATAAATCACAATCCGTTGGCGAGGCGACAAAGACAGCGTGCGTGATGGGCAGACGGCTTCGCAGAAACCACACTCGATACATCTGTCCACTAAGTCATCGGCTTTGGGCATGGGTTTAAGGTGGGTGATATGCGCTTTTGGGTTGTCGTTAATAATGACGCCTGGATTTAACAGCCCTAGCGGGTCAAACAGAGACTTGATCCGTCGCATTATCTGGTAGGCGTCTGCCCCCCACTCAAGCTCAACATAGGGTGCCATGTTGCGTCCTGTGCCGTGTTCCGCTTTTAGTGACCCTTGGTATTTAACCGCCACAAGCTGTGTGACGGCATCCATGAATTTCCCATAGCGCTCAACCTCAGTTTCGCTGTCAAATCCTTGAGTGAAAACGAAGTGCAGATTACCTTCAAGAGCATGACCGAAAATAATGGCTTCATGGTATTGGAACTCACTGAATAGCGCCTGAAGTTCTCGAATTCCTCCTGCCAATCTCTCAACGGGAAAAGCGACGTCTTCGATAATCACCGTGGTGCCTGCTTGCCTGACTGCACCGACTGCGGGGAACATACCTTTTCGAATGCCCCATAACGTACCGACGGTTTCTGCTTCCGAGGTGAACGCCACTTGATGCAAAATGTCGTAAGCGGCGAGTGTCGCCATAATGGTTTTACTTTGCATGTAGAGCGTGTCTTCATCGCTGGCGCGTGTTTCAACCAGCAGGGCACAGTGTTCTAGTGTCAGCACTGGCATGAAATCGGGCATGCCGGGGTTGTTTGCCACGGAACGAAGTGCACGACCGTCCATCATTTCGACGGCCGAAACGGGGGTTTTAGACAATGCGGTCACCGCATTAGATGCGGTTTCAATATCATCAAACACGAGCAGCGCAGAGGCTTTGAAAGGATGCTCTATGACTGTGTGGTACGTGATTTCTGCTATAAACCCGAGCGTGCCTTCTGAACCCACCATTAAGTGAGTCAGTACGTCGATAGGGTCTTGGTAATCAATTAACGCATTCAGGGCGTAGCCTGTGGTGTTTTTGAGTCGATACTTGTGCGCAATACGTTCTTTCAAGGCGTGATTCTGTTCGACATCGGCACACAGAGATTTAATACCTTGAATCATCTCACGATGGCTGATTTTGAATTCATCGACGGATTGGGCATTTGACGTATCAAGCAAGGTACCATCGTGGAAGACGATTTTCATTGAATCCACGGTTTTATAAGTGTTTTGCGCCGTGCCACAGCACATGCCGCTAGCATTGTTGGCGGCAATGCCACCAATCTTACAACTGTTGATCGATGCCGGATCTGGGCCGATCTTCCGCATAAATGGTGTTAGGTAACGGTTGGCGTCTGCGCCAATCACACCTGGCTGAAGCCGTATTTTGTCCCCATCATCAATAATCTCGTGTTCTCGCCAGTTGTCCGTAAGCGTAATCAATACTGAATCTGAGACCGCTTGTCCAGAAAGGCTGGTGCCCGCGGCACGAAAGGTGAACGGTGCTTTCATTTCAACGCAGGTGTTGATAATGAAAATGACATCATCGAGATCGTCTGCCTGCACAACCATTTCAGGGATTAATCGATAAAAGCTGGCGTCTGTTCCATAAGCTAACCTACGCGTGTTGTCTGTGATCAAACGCGATGAAGGAATACGTTGGTTTAGTTTATCAAGTAGTTGTGCCTTGGTGTTATTTGCCAGCGTCTGGCTCATGGTTACTCCTTAACCATAAATACGATCAATCGCTTGGGGCCATGTGCGCCGTAAGCGAGCGTTTGTTGAATATCGGCAGTTTTTGATGGCCCAGAGATCAGCAATAGGTTCGTCGGTGGGCAGGTGTCCCATCCTGCTTGTGTCCAGAACGGCGAAGCCATCAAGTCACTGAAGTTAGAAACAATGTCACATTCCCGCAGTATGGCAATATGTGTGGGTGGAACGAGTGACAAAGCTCGCGGTTCTTTATCACCCGTGATGACGGCAAGAGTGCCGGTATCCGCAATAGCGGCTGGAATGACAGTTAGGCTCGCATCAATATGATTGAACAGGTCATTTTTGACCTGATCGATAGACTGGTCGTAGGTTTTGATATCACATTCGATATCGGCGGCCTGCAGAGCCGCCGTGAATGGATTATCTCTGCCCAGCAACACGTTTTTGAAGCTATTGTCACCGAGACAGGCGACCAATCGCGCCAATAAATTATTTTCCGAGACGCGGATAATTTCGGTGTGAGCCGTTGTCATGCATGTTGCCAAGCGATCAGCGCGAGCCTGAGCGTCGTCATCTTGCCACGCTTGCCATCCTGGAAGCGACGCGTTGACCGTTTGCTTTGGCGCTGCATTGAGTTTGGCAAATATTGCTGTGCGAGCTTGTTGGCTTTGGTTCGTCATGTTTTGCTCCCGTTACGCTTGGCAATTTTTGCTTTCAGTGACGTCGTGGCGAGCTTGGGCTTCACGCGACATTGCGTCCAGTTACCCAAGTGCTTAGGGATTGCGCCGTTCATCTTTCGGGCGATACTCAGCGCATTGTGATACAGCGAGGGATGGCTCGCTGCGAATGCAAAGCCCTTCATGGCTATCTTTTCAATATTGCTGTTGTCGGCGTCTTGACCATTTAGCGCTTCATGCCCGTCGTTCGCATTGTGCTTGGCTTCTTGACGCAACCTTTGCAGCAAGGATGGAATAGGGATTCGGACAGGGCAGACTTCTTCACATGCGCCACACATGCTGGATGCGGTAATAATAGATTTGGTACTTTCAAGGCCCATCATGTGAGGGGAGATGATTTTGCCGATCGGCCCCGGATAAACCGTACCGTATGCATGACCGCCAATGCGGGTATAAACAGGGCAATGGTTCATACACGCGCCGCAGCGAATGCATTGAAGCGTTTTGCGCAGTTCTTCGTCGTGGTAAGCCTGAGTGCGGCCGTTATCTAGTAAAATCAAATGCACTTCTTTTGGCCCGTCCAATTCGCCGTCTTTACGGGGGCCACTGATCATATTGAAATACGTCGTGATGTTTTGTCCCGTCGCAGAACGCGTGAGGGCGCTGTATAGCGGTGGTATATCCGATAAGAACTCAACCACTTTCTCAATGCCTGTAATGGCGATGTGGACGTCTGGGATGGTGGTGCACATGCGCCCGTTGCCTTCATTTTCCACCAAACACAGTGTGCCCGTTTCAGCCACAGGGAAATTGACCCCTGAAATACCAATTTCTGCATCTTGATAGGCTTGGCGCAGCATTTTGCGCCCGGTTTTGATTAGCTCATCGACATCCGTGGTTGGTTTGAAATCACGGATATTGTGTTCGAACGTGTCAGAAACTTGCTGCTTGTTCTTATGAATTGCCGGCATGATGATATGAGAAGGTGTGTCGCCATCAAGCTGAACAATGTATTCGCCCATGTCGCTTTCAAGGCAATGCACGCCCTGTTTTTCCATGTGGTGATTAAGGCCAATCTCCTCACTCACCATCGATTTACCTTTGACGATAAGCTTCGCTTGATGCTTCTTTGCCAGCGCACTAAACAGCGCATTGGCTTCATCAGAGTTCTGTGCCCAATGAACCTGTATGCCGTTTCGTTGGCATTGTATTTCAAGCTTTTCTAGCAGATCAGGTAGCTTGCTTAAACATCGCTGACGAATCGCTTCTGCACGGTCTCGAACCGCTTTTTCTTCATCTGCATCGGGAAAGGCTTCACGTCGCTTCCCACGAAGATAATCCATGGCGCCTCGGAAGTTCTGTCTTAGCTCTTTGTCAGCGAGTGCTTCTTTTGCTTGCTGATGAAAATGCTCTGGTGTGTTATGACTCATGACGCACCTCCGTCAGCGTGTGTGCGTTTCGCCAAAAAACGAGCTATGTGTTGCCCCTTGAATGATTTACCTTGGTATTCCAGCGCGCCGTTAATGTTAAGCATGCACCCCCAATCGGCACTCACGAGTTCAATCGCGCCACTGTTGATCAGGTTGTGGGTTTTGTCTGTGACCATGGCTTCACTGATGTTGGGATGACGCACCGAAAAAGTCCCGCCAAACCCGCAACACTCTTCCTCATATGCTGCTTTTTTAATGTCCACGTTACTGAGTTGACCGAGCAAGTGCGCAGAATAATGGTGTACGTTCATTTCTCGTCTTGCTGCGCAAGAAGTGTGAACAACCACGGCGGTAGGCTCGCCTTTGTCTTCGAGTTTTACGCGACACACATTAGTGAGAAATTCGGTGAACTCGAACACCCTTTGCGAAAAGGCCAACGCTTGCTGTTCAATGGGGTGACCGGCGAAGAGTTTAGGGTAGTGATGAACCATCATTCCGCCACATGAACCAGAAAGGATCACGATGGGGATAGGTTCTTGAAACAGGGACATTTGATGTTGCGCCACATCGCGTGATTCTTGGGTGTAGCCAGAGCTATAAGCAGGTTGTCCGCAACAGGTTTGTTTGTCGACAAATACAACCTCGATGCTTTGCTGCTCAAGGACGGAAATCGCGTCTATCCCTGTGTCTGGGTCAAACATATCAACCAGACAGGTTGCGTAGAGATAGACCTTGGCAGGTTTCGCTGGGTAAATCCGAGCAGGTTGCATAAATCGTCCTCGCAACAGTGTATCCATGTATAACGCTAGCTCATTGATTCTGTCAGGCTGCGCCTATTTATTAGACATTGAGAATATGCAATTGCCATAAGTGAATAAATAGCATTAAATGAATTAATTGTTTCCTTAATGGATATAATCAATGCGTTCAGATGATGTGATTTTGTTTGCGGAAGTGGCGGAGCTTGGGTCTTTCAAGCTTGCAGCAGACAAGCTTGGTTTAGCAAATTCCGTCGTGAGTAAGCGTATCCAGCGGCTTGAGATGGATTTGAAGGTTCAATTACTCCATCGAACCACGCGTAAGCTATCTCTCACTGAGGCGGGAATAGCCTTGCTTCCCACAGCAAAACAAATGGTTCAGCTGAACCAAGATGTGACTGACTCTGTGACTCAACTCTCTTCTGAGATTAAAGGGCATCTGCGTGTTTCTGTTCCTACCATATCGGGAGATTTATTGCTGGCCGAAGCTATTGCTGAGTTTGCCAGCCAACACAATGGCTTAAGGATCGATGTCAAACTCAGCAACCGTTTTGTTGATTTGATTGATGAAGGGTTCGACTTAGCCATTCGTACCGGCTACCTTGAAGATTCAAGCTTGATCGCACGTCATATTATCGATTCGCAATGGTTGGTGTGTGCCGCTCCTGTGTATATAACACGGCGGGGCAAGCCGAATTCCCCAGATGCGTTGATAAACCACAATTGTTTACATTACACCTACCAAACGACAGGTGAAGGGGATTGGGAGTTCTTCGTACCTGGAACAGAAAGTAAACGTATCGTTAAGGTCAGCGGAAACTTTTCGACTAATAATGCTGCAGCGCTGAGAAAAGCGGCATTGGCCGGCCACGGTATCGTGTACGTGCCA
Organism: Enterovibrio sp. FF113; assembly: GCF_041439165.1. Lineage (NCBI taxonomy): Bacteria > Pseudomonadati > Pseudomonadota > Gammaproteobacteria > Vibrionales > Vibrionaceae > Enterovibrio > Enterovibrio sp. FF113. The sequence continues at coordinate 57,820 of NZ_JBGONO010000011.1, forward strand.
AAATGTTTGGTGTATCACGATCTGCAACAGGGCACATTGATTGACTTGTTACCCCATCAAGTTGCTAAGAAACTGGGGATCTATGCTATCTACCCCCATACGCGCCATCCGCCAGAGAAACTGCGTGCATTGATAGAACATATTCGATCGCGGTATCTTGCTATGGCGCACTATTTCTAGCTTGCGGCGAAAAGTTTGATATTTTGAGTTTTTTCAATAGAAATCAGACGAAAAAAAACCGCCAGCATTGGCGGCTATTTGATCTGATGTTGGCTTGTTAGGCGAGGGAGCTTGCTAGCTCTCTGCCGACCCCACGGGTGTTTTCGACCAACTCTATGAAATCTTCGTTTAAACCCAGCATGCTGTATTCTAGCTGATGGTTAAGCCACGTCTGTTGCGCTTCTCTATCCGCTAACCCTTCCCAGTTGCAATCAATCTTTCTTGATAGATTAATGATGGCGGCTAGTTGTGAAAATTCGTCGCCTTGCACTGCAGAGTATTGATGCGAAATTGCATCGATGAGCGTGTCGGCAAATTTCCAATTCTTTGCGAGCATGCCGCCTAACTCAGCACCGTCAGTACTTAGCACAATTTGCTGCGCTTCTGGTTTCGTTTTACCCATATCCATGTGCAGTTCGACTTTTTGCGCCTGGTCGGGATAGACCGTATAGATCAACAGATCACCGATGTTGTGCAGCATACCGGCTGTAAATGCTTCGTTTTGGTCTGATTTAAGTTCTTTTGCTATCGCTTTACAAAATGTAGCGACTTCAAACGTTGTTCCCCAGAAAGCATTGAGATCTAAGCCCTCTATTTTGGGAAATGTACTCATCAGTGCAGAAGCCGTCACGAGTGTGCGAATGGGTCCTAATCCAAGACGAATAACCGCGTCGTCCACAGAAGCTACCGTTCGCCCGCGACCAAAATGTGAAGAGTTAGACAACCGTAATACACGGGCACTTATCACTTGGTCCATAGCAATTTTGGTCGAGATTTGATTCATGTCTGAGCCGTCGCTATTAACGAGATCCATGAGTTCTTGGACGACCTTGGGAATCTTAGGGAGTTTGTCTACATGAGAAAGCAACTTGTCAATTGTCATATTCGGCTCCAGTGCGATGACCGTAACTTAAATATAGAACACGGTCTCAAATGTGGCGCGAATATTTATAAGTAAGACATTGACGGGTATAAAAAACCCCGAATAACTCGGGGTCAATATTACGTATTTATTGCCTGCTATAAGATACGCGTATTGACGCGATCTAATGAATTAAACTGGCAGCGCAGATAGGAATACAGATTTTCGGCTATTAAATTTGTCGACGAGTGCATCAACGGCAGAATGTTCAAATGGACGTAGGCCGCTGCAAACCAATTTTTTTCTGCCTTCACCAATGATCTGACCATTTTCTTTGAAGCAAAAGGCCAAACTTACCGTTCCGCGCTTTCCATTCACTTCCATCACTGAATCCGTCAGCTCAACGGTAGGCGCTGAGAAGTTTAGATGGTGGAAGTTTAGGTGCATGCTTTCATAGATAACCAAAGGGCGGTCGGGGTTGATCATCATCCCGCTCTTTTCCATCAAAGGCACCATGATGTGCGGGAAATTCATGCCAGAAAATTTCACATAATGTTCTGCCACGTTAGCAGCGAGTTTTTCATCAACCAAGTTGTCGCCTTCGCGCGTCATGGTCAGATAGCATTTGTCATTCGCATCTAGCACTTCGATTGTACCGAGTGCATCTTCTTTGAACGTCAGGGACATGTTGTCTGAGATCATGCCGCCAAACGAGATGTGCATTTTTTGGCTGATACCGGCTTTTGCCAGTAAGACAGAGAAAAGGAGATCACCTGGAACACAGAATCGTTTTGAGTCTTCGTCGTGAATAGGATTAAAATCGCCCGCGACCAATTTAGCAAAATGGCTCGCCTGCTGACGCGTAAATGCAAACTGATTATTGTTCTGACTAAAATAGTTGTTTAACTGCATGAGCTCTACTGTGGTTTTCCACTGTTTATCTTGTCCGGCATTGTAACTGAGTCACAGGCTTGCAATGGTCTAGCCAGTTCACTGTTCAGCAAATTATATAAATAAAATTCATGGTTGTTGCCTATGTGCTTGAGTATCTGTAGCACCTACATAATGTGGCCTTGGTATATGCGGTCAAACTGGCGGGTCTGGAAGGCTTCAACCATGGTTTTTGGAAAGAAAAGCAGACTGGGCAGTCTTTCTAATGGCATCCATATTGTGCCAATCTGATTTTTGTCTGGTTGCGATGGGGTTGCTACATCACGAAAATTTGTCGCCTCAACAAACAGTTCAATTTGGTGAAGGTGTTGAGGAAGGAATGTTGTATCTAGCTTATCTGCGATGACTTCTCTGACGAATAACACATCGCCCATGTCTGCTTCACCGCCAGTTTCTTCAAGCAATTCTCTCTTAAAGGCGATGTCGAGTGTTTCGTTATGTTGAATGCCTCCGCCTGGTAAAATATACCAAAGGCCACGCTCGTCTCTATGTTCGGCGAGCAATAGGGTGTCATCGCGATAGCATACCGCTCTGACTGATACGCGCAATGGATGCATTGTTTCTCCTACGAGCAAGGGACATATTGGATTTAGACGATAGCGTAACGCTTCTTTTCCGATGATCCAAGGTAGGATTATTTGTTGGCTGGGGCGGCTACTTTCTCTCGTTGATAAAAATGAAAAAAGTTTTTGCCGTTATTTTTGACGTAATACATGGCTTCATCAGCTTGTTCAATCAAAGGCCCAACAGCAGTGTCATTGTCTGGGAAAAGGCTAATCCCAATGCTTGAACCAACGGCAGTAGTCTGTTCATGACCTATTTGGATAGGCTGAGATATCTGGAACTGTAAGTCTGTGGCAATGTCAGAGACAGCGGTATCGTAGTTAGGGTTGTAGGAAAAACCGATCAGAAACTCGTCTCCACCCCAACGGGCGACGACATCTGAACCACGGAAAAATTGTTTAATTCGATGTGCTACCTCGATGATCACTTTGTCACCCGCATCATGACCGTAAGTGTCGTTGACATGTTTGAAGCCATCTAAATCAATCATTAAAACGGCAAAGCTACGTTCTTTTTTCTCCGCCTCCATGGTTGAGTTTTCAAGCTTGGTCATGCCTGCTCTGCGATTGAGTAATTGTGTAATTGGGTCGTGTTCTGCTTCGTAAATAATATTCTGTTCACGCTCAGCGCGCTCGGTAATGTCATACAGCACCACCTCTAATAAACTGTCATCAGGGTTGTTGATGTCTTCAACTTTGGAGAATAGGCAATGTACCCAACGATCTGTCGCTCTAACTTTGTGCTTCAGTTGGATATCTACGGCGCTGAATTGGTTACCTGGTTTGGCCCAGAATTCTTCAATAAACTCTTTTATCACTTGTGGGTCGTTAAAATAGGCCGTGAAGTCAGTTTTGGAGAAGCGTTCGGTATCAACAATGAAGGTTTGCCCTAGGAGTCTCAGCAGCGCGGGGTTTGCGACAATGAGATGATCGGTGGCATCTATCAATCCGATACCAGCACTCGCGCGCTCAAAAATAAAGCGGAATTTCTTTGAAAGGTTCTCGGTTTGCGATCTAAGATCGCGCTCGTTATCGATCTGATTATTTACCGCATCGAGCATATGGTTGATATCACCAACTAATGCCCCGATTTCATTGTGCTTGTGACCAAAAGGGATCTCAATGCGTGTGGAATCACCTGGCGTGATCAAGTGGAATCGATTTGCCACGTTTTTCAATGGTTCTGTGAGGATACGGTTAACGATGACCAGCGTTAAAAAAGCAATGATGATTGAGTAGAGCACAAGCACGATGACTTGGATTTTCGCGAGTGCAATCGCATTGTCTTCGATGTACTGCTGGTTTGGGTAAATCAGCAGGTCGCCGACAATTTCGTTTTCATTGAATGGCGATTTGATTGGAAATATCACGGCGATGTCGGTTTGCTTTAAATCGCCACTACCTTCAAATGATGCCGATAGGCCTTCCTGACTCGTTAGTCGCGCTGCTGAAATAATGTCATTGGCTTCTAACCCACGCAGCACTTCCTCTGCGAGCTCTTTGTTTCCTAGGTACATGGCGATTGAGGCTGTTTGCTCTACCGTCGTGATAACTTGTCGAATTTGATTTCGAGAACGATCGACTTCATCGTGATAAGAAATATAGAACCAGACAATGGATGCAATGACGGAGAAAATGAGTGCACCACTTGCTACCCCTGAGGCAACACGAATATGAACTCTTTTATTGAGAATCTTCAAACCGGTATACCACTTTCAGGCCTTGCGAGAGTTCTGCTTCATTGATGTACGCTATGGCGTTTTTATTATTTTTAACGTAATCAGCGGCATTTTCTGTCGACGAGATTGTATAAGGGGGTTCGGATTTACCAGCAAAGAGCAATCGCGCCCAGTAAGCATTGATTTGGGCAGCAGACTTTCCAACTAATTGTCGATAAAACGCCTCTCTCTCAGGACTACTGTCTGGCAAGTCAGTGGTCAACACCATCATGCCATCTGGATAATGGCTACTGCGACCCATGTAAAGGTCGATAAGCTGGCGACTAGACAGGTTAGCGAGAGGATTCTCTTGATTCACAACGACGACCAGTTCTGCACGGCTAGTAGGTACCCATGCTAAGGAAATGATTGTGAGCATTGCTAATACAAGTATCTTCATATCAGAACACAAACGTTAGGCTGATCGAGTATGTATCAATATAGTCTGGCACAGTGGCATTCAATCCTTCCACCGTGGTCAACCACGCCCCAAAATCTTGGTTGTTCAGCCATGTTCTTTCTATTTGTCCTTTTAGTGCAACCTGAGAGCTGAGATCAATTCGTGCGCCAAAGCCCAATGTTTCTTGGTTGATAACACGAGCATCGAGAAGAGATTTGGTATAGCCATAAGCCGCCGCAATGTCTGGTATTGCAAGCCCCTGTGAATTTGGTGGCGTTAAATCATACATATCTCCAACCGATTTTGTTTTAGATACAAAACCAAATGCGGTGACATTGGAGAAGGTTTTACCGACACTTAGATAACCGGCAGTAAGATCGGGGAAAAAAGGCCATTCTGCATCGGTATAACTCAATTCTGATTGTATGGTCCAGTCACCCGTTTCGTAGAGTGCGCCTAGTGAGTAGTAGTAAAAGCGCGAATCAACAAAATTAAAGTCGGACGCAATAGTGCCAACTTCTGGCCAGAAAAACATGAGTGCAGGGTCTTGTTCGAGTCCAGCTGTCACGCTAGTAGATGGATCGCCTTGTTTGACAACAGTTGTTGTAGCTGTTGCTGAAAAAAGCCAATCTTTAACGGAGTAGGAGAGCTTTGTTCCGATTACTGGAGACAGTGACACCTCATAAGGTTCGATCACTGTTTCAATGGTAATGTCTGATTGCCCAGCAAATAACCGAGCTTCAAACAGTCCATGCTCCCAAGGAACACTATAGGCAACATCAACGCCATCAATTGAGGAGATGGGAATGTTCGCATAGAAATCAGTGATTGGTTTCGTCCATAGGTAGGCAAATCCGACATCACGATACTCGGACAACATGTAAAGCGGCGTCGCGATTCGACCAATGCGAAACGTAAGATTTGGCGTTGCGTTGTATCGTAAGAATGCCCAAGTGATGCTTTTATCTAAATCATTTTCAATGCGATCTTGGAAAACACCTTGGACGACGAAGTCAACGTCGTCTGCAATGTTCGCATTGAGTTGAAGCCCGAAGGCTGAACCCGTATCAAACTCCCAGCCACCGTATTGTGCTTCTTTCGTCAGATCGTATTTATAACCAAAGTCATCAGTACCTGATTTAATGTAGGTTGCGTTGCCAAAACCGCTTATTTTCACGCTCTCGCTCGCCGAAACGGCAGGAACCGTCAGCAGGGAAAGCATGGAGATAAATAGGGGTTGTGTAAAACGCCGCAATGGTTAATCTCAATCTCGTATTTAAGGCATAGATTAAATATAAGACAGAATTTTGATTTCATGTGTAAATTCAGTAAATCATGTCAAATTCGACCATGGTCTAGCATGCTGAACCTGTTTTGCTCAATTCAACAATGTTATAAAGGTTAAAGATCAAATCGAGAAAGGATGCTCAATATGCAATTCCCGTATAAAAACATAGTAATACTGACAGGTGCAGGAATTTCCGCGGAGTCGGGTATTCGAACTTTCCGTGCGCAAGATGGATTATGGGAAGAGCACCATATCGAGGATGTAGCAACGCCTGAGGGCTTTACGAGAAACCCCGCACTGGTTCAAACCTTTTACAACCAGCGCAGAAAACAGCTTCAATCAGGTGTTGCACCTAACTTGGCGCATGAAGCGCTAGCGCGATTGGAACGCGAACTTGAAGGCAATGTCACTATCGTGACGCAAAACATCGATAACTTACATGAACGTGCAGGTAGTGAAAATGTGATCCACATGCACGGAGAATTGCTTAAGGCACGTTGTAGCTATTCAAAACAAGTGGTCGATTGGACAGGGGATATCATGGTTGATGATGCTTGTCATTGTTGTCAGATGCCATCTCCGATGCGCCCTCATGTTGTTTGGTTTGGTGAAATGCCTATCGCCATGGATAAAATCCATGATGCGTTACTCAGCGCGGATCTGTTTCTTTCTATTGGTACGTCAGGGTCGGTTTACCCGGCAGCGGGATTTGTTCATGAAGCAGCGATCGGTGGAGCGAAAACCATAGAAGTCAATCTTGAGCCGAGTGCTGTTGAAAGCGAGTTTGATGAAAAACGTTATGGCAAAGCGAGTATTCTGGTTCCGAAATTGGTTGAAGAACTACTCGCGCTTCAATCCTAGCGTCCAGATTGGACACATTGGTGCCAATCACTATTATTCGTTTGATTATTTGCTAAAAAAAGCGGCTGAGAAGCCGCTTTATGTTTTTGTATTATCTGCAGTCATGGGACCACATGCCAGATTATTGGCCTGCTTTTAGCCGCTGGAAATACTCTTCATACAGCACGTTTGCCGTGCCAACTGAACTTTGCCATTCGCCTTTATCCATCACTTCTTGTGGTGGATAAATACTTGGGTCGTCTTTAAATGCTTTTGGAAGAAGCGGGTAGGCCGCTTTTACTGGCGTTGGATAGCCAATTTCAATAGCAAGACGCGCCGCAATTTCGGGGCGAAGAAGGAAGTTGATCATTTTGTGCGCAGAATCCGCATTCTTTGCTGTTGCTGGAATGGCAAGGTTGTCCATCCAGAAAATCGCGCCTTCTTCTGGCCATACGATATCAACAGGTGCGCCTTCGCTACGAGCGATATAAGCAGAACCGTTCCAAAGCATACCCAGTGCTACTTCACCCGCCATGTAAGGGTTAGCAGGGAAGTCTGAGTTGAATACCAGCACGTTTGGCATGATTTTCTTCAGCTCTTCGTAAGCCTGCTTGATTTCTTCGGGGTTGGTCGTGTTTGCTGAATATCCAAGCTTGGTGAGAGCAATGTGGAAGAACTCTCGGGCGTCATCCATCATCAACAACTGACCTTCGTAGTTAGGACTCCAAAGGTCCGCCCACGAATTTACGCTGTCTTTTTCGACATAGTCGGTGTTGACACCAATACCTGTCGCACCCCAGATGTAAGGGACAGAGTACGCGTTATTTGGATCAAAAGGCTTATTGAGGTTGTTTGGATCCAAACCGTCGAAATGGCTTAGCTTGCTCTTATCGATAGGTTGTAACATGCCTTCATCACGCATTTTCTTCACGTAATACGTGGAAGGAACGACTAAATCGTAACCGTCAGGGTGCGTTTTGAGTTTGGCATACATGCTTTCATTTGACTCATAAGTTGAGTAAATGACTTTGATACCGGTTTCTTCGGTAAACTCTTCAATAACTTCAGTCGGAATATACTCAGACCAGTTATAGAAGTAGAGTTCATTTTCTGCCGAAATAGCAGTGTTTGAGAAAAGAGAGAAGGCTAGAGAGCTTCCCAGCACAAACTTAGACCAGGGTTTCATCAACAACTCCTGTGTTTTTCGTAGGTATTGGTTAGTTAGAATAACGGGTGTACGTCGTCACCCGTGACTGAAAAGTGCGAAAATCGACAGGGCAAGCGTAAGAGGAAGTCCGACACTTGCCCTTTGACGACTATCTCACCTTGTCGCGTGCCAGTAGCTGAGAGCAAATAACCAGCACGAGAGATACGATAAGCATGAGTGTAGCGAGTGCGTTCACTTCAGGCGATACGCCTACCTTGACCATCGAATAAATCTTCAACGGCAAGATTTCGTAACTTGGCCCAGTGACAAACGAGCTGACAATCACATCATCCAATGAAAGGGTAAAGCTTAATAACCAACCTGCTGCAACCGCTGGGGCTGCAAGGGGCAGAATGATCTTGGTCAGGATAACCCACTCACTTGCTGCTAAATCTTTCGCTGCTTCAAGCATTCGTAAGTCAAAGCCATTTAAGCGGCTGTATACGGTCACCACAACAAATGGTAAGCAGAAGGTGATGTGCGACAGCAATAGGGTAAGAAAGCCCAATTGCGCACCGATCAACACAAATAGCGCCAGTAGCGAAATCGCCATCACAATATCAGGCGACATCATGACCACAAACAACATGCCATTGACGAACTTTTTGCCACGAAAACGATAGCGATACAGCGCAACTGCGGTCAGGCTACCAATAATGGCCGCTGCCGTTGCTGAAAATATTGCAATAGTCAGTGAATTACCTGCAGCCTGTACCAAGCTGTCGTTGCTTAGCAGTTGGGTATACCACTTGGTCGTAAAACCTTTCCATTCGATACCGAACTTACTTTCGTTAAAAGAGTTAACGATAAGAATGACGATAGGAATGTACAAGAACGCGTAGACCAGCGACATAAAGCTGGTTTTGAAGAAACGATTCATTCCAGCTCCACCTTCTTGTTCATTAGCTTGCTGACACGCCAGTAGGCCAACAGCATCAGTCCCATCAATACTGTCAGAGAAATACTCGCGGCTGAACCAAACGGCCAATCACGAACATTGAGGATCTGACTCTTGATGACATTACCAATCAAGAGGTTCTTCGCGCCGCCAAGTAGGTCTGACACATAGAACATGCCAAGAGCAGGAAGCAGAACCAATAGACAGCCAGCAATAATACCTGGCATTGTCAGTGGCAAAATAACTTTAACGAACGCTTGAAACTTGCTGGCACCTAGGTCTTTCGCTGCTTCAAGGTAGCTGTTATCTAACTTCTCAATGCTTGAATACAAGGGCAGGATCATGAAAGGTAGCAGGATATATACCAAACCAATCATGACCGCATATTCGGTGTACATGATGCGAAGCGGTTTCTCAATTATGCCTAGTGTGAGTAAGCCGTCATTGAGTAAGCCACGTGTGCCCAAAAAGATTTTTAAACCGTAAGTGCGGATTAGGGAGTTCGTCCAAAACGGAACGATCACCATAAACAACATGAACGGGCGCATATGTTTAGGCATGCGCGCGATAATGTAAGCGAACGGATACCCAATCAATAGGCATAGCGAGGTAGCAATGGCTGCCATGTAAAAGGAATGCCAAACCACTTTCGCATAGAGCGGATCCATCAACTTGGCATAGTTGCTCAAGGTGAAAGTCATCTCTATGAGGTTTGCGTCATCGCGAGTCAGGAAACTGGTGACGATAATCATCAGGTTCGGAATTAATACGAACAGCAGCAACCAACCTACAATGACGCCAATAATGGCGTTTTGGAGATTAAGCTTCTTCATCAGGCAGTACCACTTCCCAGCTTTCAACCCAGGTAATCGCCACTTTCTGATCTAATGAGTGGTCAACATCAGGATCGTCTTCGTTGAAGAACTCACTTACCATGACAGACATGCCAGATTCAAGTTCAAGCACTGAATCCAACGTCATGCCTTTGTAGTTACGTTCACGAACATAACCAACAATGCCATTGCTGGACTCTGTTGCGCTGATTTCTTCAATGCGAAGATCTTCGGGGCGAAGCAGAACCTTAACGTTGTCACCAGCACCGACATCAAGTTTGCAGTAGACCTGACATTCTTGACCTTCTACGATTGCCGTAATGCGTTGCTCATCAATGCGTGCAATAACGTGTGCGTCAAATACATTGATCTCGCCAATGAAGCGTGCGACAAACAAGTTCGCAGGTTCTTCGTAGATTTCACGAGGCGTACCATCCTGAACTACGTCACCTGATTGCATGACGATAATGCGGTCAGACATCGACAATGCTTCTTCTTGATCGTGCGTCACGAAAATGAAGGTGATTCCCAATTTACGCTGGAGCTGTTTAAGCTCGTTCTGCATTTGCTTACGCAGTTTGTAATCCAGCGCCGAGAGGGACTCGTCAAGCAAAAGCACTTTAGGCTTATTCACAACAGCACGAGCAATCGCTACGCGTTGTTGTTGCCCGCCTGACAGCTGATGAGGGTTGCGAGGAGCGAATTTCTCAAGTTGAACCATGCGCAGCGCTTCCATGACACGCGGTTCGATTTCACTTTCGGCAACTTTCTGCATGCGCAGACCGAAAGCGACATTTTCGAACACAGTCATGTGAGGGAATAGCGCATAGCTTTGGAATACGGTATTGACGTGACGTTGCTCTGCGGGGATTGCAGTCACATCTTGGTCGTCAATGATAATTTGGCCATCGTCTGCATCTTCAAGACCAGCAATCAAACGAAGTACTGTGGTCTTGCCACAACCGGACGGACCCAGGATTGTCAAAAACTCGCCGTTGTTTATCTCAAGATCAAAATTTGAAATGATCTCTTTACCATCGAAACTCTTACAGAGTCCCTTCAGTTGTACAACGGGTTTTTTCATTGGTTGTGTCGCGTTCAATTCTACTCTCTCTCCTTACACCACGGGCGATTAGCTAGAAAAAATTCCCCTAAAAAGTAGACGGCGCATGATAGACGTGCAAACCATGAAGTTAAAGCGTTTTTTTGTATTTTAGAGGCAAAATCCTGCCCAATAATTGCGTGACAACCGAGATGTGCGGAAACATCAACCAAATTGCGGCATGTGATGCCCATCGCGAAATTTCGTGAAACAGGCGTTCAGTAGTATAGCGCTTTAATTCGTTGCCTAAAAATACATCACTTTGAGACGAGTTGAAAAAATATCACCTATAACTTTATAAAGACGGAAATTTCTTAGGCTAAAGACAAAAGTTACTTTGCTATGAATAAACAACAATTGAGCAACGCACTCCATGTTGGCGGGACGTTAGAAAATGCGCTGACAGGAAACTATACCTTGAGTGCTTCCAGTGTGGTTCAGGAAGCACTCAAATTAACACAAAAGCATTTTTGGAGATTCCTACCCGCGACCTTGTTGCTGGCTGGGGCCAATGTTGCCATCTTTTTCATTGCGCTTTCGATCATGCTGGACTCCCCAGCAGTCTTGTTCGATGCCCTTTTGGGTAAGCAACCGATGACGGAGGATCTTTTGGCTTCAGGTCGAATTGCCATCTTTGCAACGACGGTGCTGAGTGCACCTTTGTATGCCGGTGCCAGTTTGATGGGGTTGAGCCACGCTATTGGTTTTCGAACCAAGCCGCGTCACATCATTAAAGGTATGGCGTATGCACTCGCCGTCACAATGGCCATGTGCTTTATTTCCGCACTGCAAAGTGTCGGTAATCAAATCATCCCGTTGCTTGGCATTTTTCTCGGTATCGCGTTTTCCATGACGATTTTGCTGATATGCGAAAAACAGTTACGTCCTTTAACTGCGATGATTGTTTCTTTTAGAGCGATCACAAAAAAACTGATACCATTGACCTTGGTTTACATCGTCATTGCCGTTCTGTTTGTGTTTTCTTACGCGACAGGCGGGATAGCGTTACTGTTTGCACTGCCGTTTATGTTTAACGTGAAAGGGGTGCTGTATCGCGAGATGTTCGGTGTTGGTATTGAAGTGACCGTGTCACAAGAAGGGGATGATGATTCTTCTTCAGGAGACGGTAATAAAGAGGTTTTCAACGCATAAATGAAGCTTTCCCATGCTGTTTTGGCTTCGGCTCTGTTTATATCTGCGTGTAGCGACGCCCCCCAAACTCAAATCACTAACTTAAATCAACTCCAACCGGCTTCTCCACCACCAGAAATGGTGCAGAAGCCTGATTTTGGTGATTACAAAATTGTTGAAGAAAAGAAAAAGGCATTCGTAGCCTTCCTTAAGCCTGGTGTGACTTACATTAATGGCCTGATAGAAAACGCACGAACACGTTTAAGTAGCCTGTCCGGCGCAGCAAGTATTAACCAAGATGATCAGGCTTTCCTTGCCAAGGTCGCTGATCTCTTTAATTTACCTTTACCCGAAAATGGCCCTGACCAAGCGTGGTTTAAAGAGGCGTTAAAACGTGTCGATATTATTCCGGCTGATCTCGTGCTAAGCCAAGCGGCAAAGGAGTCGGGGTGGGGTACGTCACGCTTTGCTCGTGAAGGTAATAATTACTTTGGACAGTGGTGTTACACTTCTGGCTGCGGCATGGTGCCAAGTGCACGTAGCCAAGGTAAAACACATGAAGTCGCCGTGTTTAAAGATACTTTCCAATCCATCCGTGCTTATTTTCTTAATGTAAACCGTAATAAAGCTTACGCGTCTTTACGTGATATTCGTGCTGACCTTAGAAAAGACGGCAAGCCGGTCACGGGAGTTACTCTGGCTAATGGATTAGAAAGCTACTCAGAACGCGGTCAGGCATATGTCGAAGAAGTGCAAGGCATGATTCGATATAACGAAGAATATTGGAGCCAAGGATGATCAAAGGACTTACGGCTGCTGTTGTGGCAGCTGTAATTTCACTGCCTGTTGGCGCAGCGCAGATTGAATTTAGCTACAGCAAGCTGTTTACTCAGCTCAAGCATAACAATAGTGATACTCACCCTGATGTGAAAGTGGGCTATTTTATGGTGAAGCCTCAAACGGGAGAGGTTTGCACTATCACAAAAGCTTGGATGACAAAAAAGAAGCACTACGAGGAGTTTGTCATTCCCGCTTCGCAAGAGCTCCCTTTGCCGATCGATAGTAATTTGCGAAGAGTAAACCCTGATGTATTCATCGAAACTGCAGGTGATGCGTTTTGCGATGTGTCATTTCAAGTGATGGCAAAGAATGCCTTTGAGAATGAGATGTCAGTAGACGACGTTAGCGTGCTTGTGCCTCAGATGACGGCAATGATGCAGGATTTAGGCGGTATGTTCTCGTCATGGTTTATGCCAGACGTAGAGGGTGTATCGTTACACTTCGCAGAGCCGCAATCATCACTGGAAACCAGTAAAGGCCGAATTATCGATATGGAAGGCAACGTGGCCGTTGTGCGACTGGCAGATTTACAAGACGACGAGCGCGTTTTGTTTAGCCAGCAACCAATAAAAGTGACGCCTTGGATACCGCAAAGTTAATCTGTTTTTAACGAATAAATACAACAAAGCCCGCAGTTAGCGGGCTTTGTTATTTAAGCGTTGTGTGAGTCAGCTATTAGCTAACCTGAACAACGTTGAGCGCCAAAGCAGGGTCCACTTCAATCACATCGTCTTGTGATGGGGAAACATCTGTAAATTGCTCTTTATCAAAAGCGGTATCGCCGCCGTTAATGACACCTGAATGTTGGTCAACATTTTTGAAATCAAATAATTCAAAGTCAGCCAGATGTGAAGGAACCACGTTTTGCATTGCTGTAAACATGGTTTCGATACGTCCTGGGAAGCGTCGGTCCCAATCACGCAGCATCTCTTTGATCACTTGGCGTTGCATGTTTGGCTGTGAGCCGCACAGGTTACAAGGAATAATTGGGAATTCTGCCGTTTGCGCGTAGCGCTCAATATCTTTTTCGCGGCAATAAGCCAGCGGGCGAATAACCACATGTTCGCCGTTGTCAGAAACCAATTTCGGTGGCATGCCCTTTAGCTTACCGCCATAGAACATGTTTAAGAACAAGGTTTCTAGAATGTCGTCACGGTGATGGCCAAGGGCAATCTTGGTTGCGCCAATCTCCTTCGCCGTACGATACAAAATGCCACGACGCAGACGCGAACAAAGTGAACAGGTCGTTTTACCTTCCGGTACCTTGTCTTTCACGATCGCGTAAGTGTCTTCTTCTACTATCTTGTATTCGACGCCAAGATTATCAAGATACTCTGGTAACACATGCTCAGGGAAGCCCGGTTGTTTTTGATCGAGGTTAACCGCGATCAGTTCAAATGACACCGGTGCACTTCTCTGCAAGTTTTGCAGAATTTCGAGCATGGTGTAGCTGTCTTTGCCACCACTGAGACAAACCATAATACGGTCGCCTTCTTCGATCATATTGAAGTCAGCAATTGCTTGACCCACATTTCGGCGAAGACGTTTGTTAAGCTTATTCTGGTTGTATTTTTGTGATTTGGTGAGTTCTTGATTTGACATGGTAATACTGAGTGCCTCTGAAATTTCTCTACGCCATCGAATCCGCGACTGGAAAATCGCTGTGGGCAAAAAGCCCGACTCTCGATGCTCAATGCGAAGGTTTGGCGCGTATGATACGGATTTCGGGGCAGGATGCCAGCATGATTAAAAAAGAAAAGCGCCCGCAGGCGCTTATGTACACATGTGAGTAAAGCACTATTCTTCAGACAAGTTTGGTGCCAACGGGCTGACATACCCATCTGGCTTGATGGCAAGAACATCGCAATTTAGCTGATCAATCGTATGTTCTGCGGTATTACCAATAAAAATGGCAGACAACCCTACACGACCTGTTGTACCCAGTATTACCAGTTCAGCATCGAGTTCTTTCGAAACGGCAGGGATAACATCTTCTGGTAGTCCTTCTTGGCAGAAGGTTTGCGACTCGTCTATACCGTGCTTTTGTCGCAATGCCTTCATTTCAAGTAAATGATGACCCCGAACAGCATCGGTATAAGAAGCTGGGTCGAATTCGGGTAACTCAATGGTGACGTTAACAGGTGTAGCAGGGTAGGCATTGACGAGGTTCACCTCAGCGGTGAGAAGTTTAGCCATGGCTTTGGCTTCATCAATCAACTTGTCGTTTAGAGGGATGTGCGTTTCGTTCTCAGAAGACACATTAACAGCGGTAAGAATTTTTCCGTATTCCGGCCAAGCATGTTCTTTCACCAGTAAAACAGGACAAGGGCATTTACGCAGTAAGTGCCAATCTGTCGGCGTAAAGATCACGGAGCCTAACTTATCGTGTTCGTGTGTGGTTTTAACCAGTAAGTCATGTTTGCTATCAAAAACTTGCGCAATCATGCTTTCGTAAGGTCGATTGTGCCAGACCACATGTGTGGTCACGTCAATGCTCTCCGTGTCATGTTGGGCAACCAAAGATGCTACCCATTCTTCGCGTTGACGAAGTACGCCAGTTCTCATGGCTTGACGCTCTTCTGATGACAGCATTGAGGTCATTTCATAGGAAAAGTCATAGATAGCAAGAAAGAGTGTAATTTTGACATCCGCAGAAGACTTTCTAGCGATGTCCAGCGCACGCGAGAGTGCGGGCTGTTCTTCGTGGTCGGGATCTATAGCCACGAGCAAGTTGGTATATCTGTTCATAACACCTCCAACTTATTGATGCGTTACTTTAATGTAACGCAATCTAGGCGGATGGCGCGATAAATTCAGAAAGATAAACGTAAAAAAAGAGAAATGGCGCGTATAGCGCCATTTCGTATTCAGTCAATTTGTCAGTATTGATTACTTACTGACACCTGCGAGGCGACTTAGCTCATCATGATCAAGAACGGTAATGTACTTACCCTTCACGCTCAACATTTCACTTTTCTGGAAACGACCAAGCAAGCGGCTGATGGTTTCCACCGTCAGACCAAGATAATTGCCAATATCACCACGTGTCATGGTCAAACGAAACTCTTTGGCTGAAAAACCACGCTGAGAGAAGCGCGTAGAAAGGCTATGTAAGAATGCAGCCAAGCGTTCTTCGGCATTTTTCTTGGACAACAGTAAAATCATTTCCTGATCGCCTTTGATCTCGCTACTCATCAAACGCATGATTTGTTGGCGAAGTTTAGGCATTTTGCCCGAAAGGTCATCAAGGGTTTCAAACGGGATTTCGCACACCATTGAGGTTTCAAGTGCTTGAGCGAAACTTGGATGGGACATGTGATTAATGGCGTCAAAACCAACAAGATCACCGGCAAGATGGAATGCAGTAATTTGCTCATCACCTTGTTCGGTGATGGTATAGCTTTTGATCGTACCTGAACGGATTGCATACAAAGAACGAAGTGGATCACCTGCTTGAAACAGAGGCTGTCCTTTTTGAATTGGCTTCTTACGTTCAATAATTTGGTCAAGCTGATTTAGCTCACTTTCACTCAATGTGAAAGGAATGCAGAGCTGACTGATACTGCAGTCCTGACAATGGATTGCGCATCCGCCTGATTGAACTCTTTTAGTCATTATTTTGTCTTGAATCATGAGCCTGCTTAGCCAAATTGATTTGAGTCAATATTTTACCACTTTCACGTGATAAATCGACCCTTACTACAACTGATTGTATACAGAATAAGCGGTAACTATTCCGTACATTAGCAGTATTAATGATGAGAACTTTCGAAAAATCATGTTGTTAAGTAACTTCTTTAATGACTCTGCGGAGGTGCCAACAAATAGCATTGCGGGCAGGGTACCCAAGCCAAATGCGAGCATTATCAATAAACCATGAAACGCATTTCCTGATACTGCCGCCCAACTGAGCGCAGAATAGACAAGTCCGCAAGGTAGCCATCCCCAAACCATACCAAATGGTAAAGCCGCGAAGGGTGATTTTAAAGGAAGTAGTTTTGATGTTAGCGGAGAAATATGCCGCCACAGACCTTTGCCTAGTCGCTCAACGTAAGACAACCCATTCCAGAATTGACCAATGTACAGCGCAAGTAAAATCATCATGATAGCGGCAGCTAGTCGCAACCAAATCAAACTTTGGCTAACGTGACTAACACCGACAACACCAGAAACAAGACCGCCACCAATTGCACCAATGATACCGTAAGATAAAAGTCTGCCGCCGTTATAGAAAAGAAGGTAAGGCAATTTATTCTGGCTGTTTGGTGTGCCGAATGAAACAGCGGCTGCTACACCACCGCACATGCTCAGACAATGCCCGGCTCCCAAGATGCCAACCATAAACGCTGCAACAAGATCAGAGATTGGCATTACTTGTTTTCACTTCGCTCTGATGTGGCTGATGTGTTTTTTGTTTCTGGCGTAAGCTTTTCATCGTCATCAAGAAGAATATTCATGCCTTGACGTTCTAGATCTTCAAATTGTTCGGATTTGACCGCCCAAATGAAGACGCCAACAGCAACACAAACAAGCATGATGGCGATAGGGATCAGAATATATAGGCTTTCCATAACTACTTGTCCTTGAATCTTTCGATGAGGTCTTTCTTGAACAGGCGCAGAGAGTTCGTGACAACGATAACAGAACTTGCAGACATGCCTGCCACTGCCACATAAGGTGCGACAAATCCCATCACAGCAAGAGGAAGAATGACAAGGTTGTAGCCTAACGCCCAAGCGAGATTCTGACGAATGATTTTTTGAGTGAACGCGGCAAGATGACGAGCATCAAGCAGCTTAGTCAAATCATCTCCGAGAAGAACCATATCAGCAGACGCTTTTGCTACATCTGTGCCGCCACCCATAGCCACAGAAAGATGTGCCCCTGCCAGAACAGGCGCATCGTTAACGCCATCCCCGATCATCATGGTGATTTGATCTTCAGGGAGTGATTTTAAGTAATCGAGCTTACCTTGAGGTGATACGCCTGATACAAGCTCATCAATACCGAGCTGATTTGCCACGGATGTCGCGGTTGCTGAGTTATCACCAGTTAACATGGTGACAGCGATACCCGCTTCGTGGAATTTATTGATCAAGGTTTGGCTACTTTCGCGAATAGGGTCGACCAATTGAAATGACGCTATCTTTTTGCCACTGCAAGATAACCAAATTTGATGATTGCATGTTTCTGCTGCTCGCGTATCAGAAAGGGCAAACTCAGGCTTACCAATGCGCCATTCCTGAGTTTGATAAGTGCCTTTAATGCCTTCGCCGATAACGTTTTCGACCTGTATCACGCCAGACGCCACGTTGATATTTTTAAAGGCATCGGCGATAGGGTGATTCGCATACGACTCTAGGGCTGCTGCGATCGCTAATGCTTCACTCTTCTCTATATCGCTATAAACAGCTGTGTCAGCCAAAGTGACGTTGCCCTCGGTGAGGGTGCCTGTTTTATCGATAATCACACGATTAATCTTGGTCAAGGTTTCAAACACATGACCTCGACGAAGGAGAATCCCAAGCTTTCCGAATGTAGAGGTAGAACAAGTCAATGCAGTTGGTGTTGCCAAAGAAAGTGCACACGGACAAGTGGCGACAAGCACAGACAACATTATCCAAAACGCATCTTCAGGGCGATGGCTTTGCCAATACCACCATGTTAATGCAGAAATGAGCAAAATTACGGCGACAAAGTAACGTGCAACGATATCAGCAATTTCAGCGACACGCGGTTTAGCGAGTTGCGCTGCGTCTTGTAGCTGAACGATATGAGCGATCAAAGAGTCTTTTTTCTCCGCCGTTACTTCAACATTCACATTGCCGTCAATGTTAAGCGTACCAGCATACACTTTGTCGCCAAGCTGTCGTGACTCAGGCATGGATTCACCCGTAAGCATGGACTCATCGACGGTGGTAATACCTTCAACAATGACACCATCTGAAGGGAAGGGTTCGCCGGGGAGAACACGAACGACATGGCCAACGGTGAGAGATTTTGCTGGGATTTGTTCGCCAGAATCTAATGTTGCCAAACGCGGGATGAGTTTAAGCAGGTTTGCACTGGCTGCTGCCGCTGTTCTGCGTGCACGCATCTCAAGAAACCTTCCTATCAGCAGGAAAAAAGTAAACATGGCGATAGATTCGAAAAACACTTCGCCTGTGCCGGTCACTGTTGCGTACAAACTGGCAAAATAAGCAAACAACAAAGCGATGGAGACAGGAACATCCATGCCTAACGTTCTTGCTTTTAGATTGCGCCAAGCATTGATGTAAAAAGGCATGGCGGAATACAGCAGAACTGGCGTGGCAAAAATAAGGCTAACCCAGCGAAAATAGTTACGAAATGACTCGTCCATGTCGCCAAATACTTCAAAGTACATGGCAATCGCCAACATCATCACCTGCATGGTTGCCAATCCTGCAACCCCTAGCTTGTAGAGGTATTGCTTCATGGTGCGGTGATATTGTGCTTCTTGATTATCAGCTTCAAACGGAGCGGCTTTGTATCCTAAAGCATGAATTTTACTCAGAAGGGTGCTTAATTTTGCTTTGGACGGATCCCAGCGTAACGTGGCGCGATTTGTTGTTGTATTGACTTGAATGCGAGAGACGCCGTCTTGCGTGCTAATTTGTTTTTCGATCAACCAAGCACACGCTGCACACGAGACGCCATCGACAGAGAGTACAACTTCATCAATCCCGTTTTCATGACGGACAAACTCTTGCTGCACGTCTTCGTTGTCGTAAAGGCTGAGAGATTGAAGTTCGTCAGGAATAAGGTTGGCTTTTTCTGCTGGCGCGGTGCGATATTCGTAGTAAGAGGTTAGGCCGTTAGCAACGATGGTGGTGGCAACAGCCTCACAACCCGGGCAACACATTGTACGGTTTACGCCCTGGATCTCTACGTTATAAGAGTCGCCAGTAAGCACTGGCTCTCCACAGTGATAACAATCTTTTGTCATTCCTTGCTCTGACCATACAACTTAACTGGGTCTGAAGATGGGAAGTTAGCGCGGCCATTCAGTGCCCAGCTACCATCAAATGCATTGATTTCAACATACCAAGGCCCTTGCAGCGGTTCTACAAGAGCTAGACGATAACGACCATTTTGGTCTGAGTTCACCATTTTCTCAATATCTTTGTCGGCGAGAGTACGGTGTTGAAAAGTCACTTTGATCGTAGGGAACTGAGCCAACTCACCTTTGTCTAGGATAACAATGGCGTTGTCATCGGAAAGTGTTAAGCGTGCAGACAGTGACAATGCATCTGCTTGGCGAAGGCGAGAGAGATCTTGATTAATCCCTTTTCCCTCTTTGTAATAGTCTTCGGCGACGAGAGAAACCTGATTTTTACTGAAAAGTGTAAAAGTGAATAAGCTCGCAACGACGACGCTGCCGGGCAAGGCAATCAGGAACCAAGGCCAAAACTGCTTATACCATGGTTTGTTCATATCGCTTTCCTGTGTTTACGAATGTTCTTGGGTAAAAAAGCCCCCGCAAGCGGGGGCCTAACAATGACAACTTATTATTAGTTTTGCGGGTTTCCTAGCTGCCAAACATAAGCTGAAAGAAGCTGGATCTTATCTTCGTCCAGAATGTCTTTCCAAGCTGGCATCACACCTTGACGGCCATATCGAACAGTGTCTTCAACGGCTTTACGTGAACCACCGAACAACCAAATATTGTCTGTTAGATCCGGTGCACCAAATGCTGGGTTACCTTTACCGTCAGTGCCGTGACAAGCTGCACAAACAACGAAGCGTGCTTTACCTTTCGCGGCTTCTTCAGCGTTGACCTTACGACCTGAAAGGCTCAACGCATAGGCAGAAACTTCAGCAACGCCATCTTCGCCAAATGCCGCCAACCATGCAGGCATGTTACCGACGCGGCCGTGCAGAAGGGTGGCCTTAATGGTTTCTGGTTCCCCGCCATACAGCCATGCACTGTCTGTTAGGTTAGGAAAGCCAGATTGACCGCGAGCATCCGAGCCGTGGCATTGTGCACAGTTCTGAATGAATAGGCGTTGGCCAACTTTAACGGCTTCTGGGTTCTTCGCTATTTCAGTGATGTCGAGAAGCTCATCCGTACCCGGCTTGTAAGCCAGCTTGCGGAATGTTTCACCAAACACGGCGTTTGCTGCATTAAGCTCACGTGCGTATTGGTCAATCCCTTGGCTGTTTGCCAAAAGCTCACGAGATTCTTCGATGTTACTGACATTCTGCGCAGAACTCTGCCAACCAAACAAACCCTTATAGTTCCCTAAGCCTGGGTAAAGAGCCAAGTAAACCACGCCAAACACAATAGTGGCCCAAAACATATAGGACCACCATTTCGGTAGCGGGTTGTTCAGCTCACGAATACCGTCGTATTCGTGTCCCATATCCTCACCGTCAGCAATACCTTTTAGGTCTTTACTGCACCATATAACCAGTGCAGCACAACCAATTAGCGTCGCGACGACAATGACAGTGATGAATAGACTCCAAAATGTTGTCATTTGTTATCTTCTCCTGTCTTTTTAAGTCCTTTTTCCTCGTCAGCGAAGACAAGGTTTGCAGCTTCGTCAAATTCCGTTTTACGACGACCGCTGTACGCCCAAAGCGCAATCACAATGAAGCACACAAAAATCACAAGTGTCCAGATACTGTGGAACGATACAATTTCCATAACAGTCCCTTACTTCATTGCATGGCCGAGAGATTGTAGATACGCAATCAACGCATCCATCTCTGTTTTTCCTTGAACGTCAGCTTGCGCGTTCGCTATTTGCTCATCCGTGTATGGCACGCCAAACATGTCTCGGAAAACCGTCAGTTTTTTCTCTGTCAGATCCCCAGTTAACACATTTTCAGCTAACCAAGGGAAACCTGGCATGTTTGATTCAGGCACAACCGCACGTGGGTTGATTAGGTGAACGCGATGCCACTCGTCAGAGTAACGTTCGCCAACACGCGCCAAATCAGGACCAGTACGCTTAGAGCCCCACAGGAATGGATGCTCCCAAACGCTTTCACCAGCAACAGAGTAGTGCCCATAGCGCTCTGTTTCGGCACGGAATGGACGGATCATTTGGCTGTGACAAACGTTACAACCTTCTCGGATGTAGATATCACGACCTTCCATTTCCAGAGCCGTGTAAGGGCGCAGGTTGTCGACAGGTTCAGTGGTTTGCTTTTGGTACAGTAGAGGGGTTATTTCCACCAATGCACCCAAGCTGATCGCAATGATCGTTAAGATTGCAAAAAGACCAACGTTCTTCTCTACAATTTCATGACGACTAGAACTCATTCGTTGGTCTCCTTATGCGGGTTCTTCAATGGCTTTCAAGCTAGCTTCCGGCGCAGTGATGGTTTTGTAGGCGTTGTATGCCATCAAAAACATGCCTGAAAGGAAGATAACGCCACCAACAAAGCGAACAAAATAGAACGGGTAAGAAGCTTCCAGCGACTCAACGAAGCTGTAAGTCAATGTTCCGTCAGTATTCACCGCACGCCACATCAGACCTTGCATTACACCTGAAATCCACATCGCGACGATATACAAAACAGTACCGACGGTTGCGAGCCAGAAGTGAACGTTAATTAGGCTCAAAGAGTACATACGCTCTTGACCAAACAATTTAGGAATAAGGTGGTAAACAGCACCAATCGATACCATCGCAACCCAGCCTAAAGCACCTGAGTGTACGTGACCAATGGTCCAGTCAGTGTAGTGGGATAGGGCATTCACTGTCTTAATGGCCATCATTGGCCCTTCGAACGTAGACATACCGTAGAACGACAGAGATACGATCAAGAAGCGAAGGATTGGGTCATAACGAAGTTTATGCCAAGCACCAGATAGCGTCATGATACCGTTGATCATGCCACCCCAAGAAGGAGCAAACAGAATGATCGACATAACCATACCCAAAGACTGAGTCCAGTCTGGAAGTGCGGTGTAGTGCAGGTGGTGAGGACCCGCCCAAATGTAGAGCGATACTAGCGCCCAGAAATGCACAATCGATAGACGGTAGGAATAAACTGGGCGACCTGCTTGCTTAGGGACGAAGTAATACATCATACCCAAGAAGCCAGCGGTCAAAAGAAAACCTACGGCGTTATGTCCGTACCACCACTGAATCATGGCATCAATGGCACCGGCGTAAATCGAATAAGACTTCATGCCTGAAACAGGGATCGCCATACTGTTGACGATATGTAACACCGCAACGGTTAGGATGAAGGCTCCGAAAAACCAGTTCGCGACATAAATATGGGATGTCTTTCGCTTAATCATGGTTCCGAAGAAAACCACAGCGTATGCGACCCATACAACCGCTATTAAGATATCGATTGGCCATTCCAATTCTGCATATTCTTTACTGGTGGTATAACCCAACGGTAACGAAATTGCTGCAGACAGAATAACTGCTTGCCAACCCCAGAAGGTAAACTCAGCCAGCTTGCCTCCGAATAAACGCGTTTGACATGTGCGCTGAACAACGTAGTAAGACGTTGCGAACAATGCACTTGTACCGAAACCAAAGATGACTGCATTGGTATGCAGTGGTCTTAGTCGGCTATATGTCAGGTAAGGAATATCGAAGTTTAGCGCGGGCCATACCAACTGAGATGCAATGAGAACACCAACACCCATGCCCACAATGCCCCACAATATTGTTACTAGGGTAAATTGACGGACAACGCGGTAGTTGTATTCCAGTTCAAGCTGCTTATCTTGGCTCATATTGCATGCTTCCACTTTTTGATTACTACACTCACGTAAAAACAACGTGACTTTTACGTCACAATGCCACCCAGGAGCAATGCAATGCGAATAGTGATTGATTTATACCCACTTGATGCATTCCATTGCTATTTCTTTGTAAAAGTGGCATTTTCGGTATCGATAATACTTCACTTAATCAGTTAAATACAGGCCTCTACCCACAGACGGTTTACCCTTAGGTAACATTTATATTAAAACTTTGAGCTCTGTAACACGGGAAAAGTAAAGATCTTATGGCTGCAGAAAAATTAACCACCGCTCGTTTAATACAAATATTAGTCGTTATGGCTGTACTTATTGCTGCTTTTGTTTGGCGAACCATTGACTATTCTAGTTCAAAAAACACACTTACTTGCACGATGTTGGCGGATGAATGCCAAGTTTCACTGAAAGGTGAAAAGGTTCATATTCAATATGATAAACAAGGGGATGCAGGGGGTTCTGTGGTGGTTTTCTCACCAGCAACACCGTCGTCTTTGCAAGTGAATTTAGATTCAGATAATAGTGTTTTGATTGCGCATGAAGTCGTCGTAATGGGTAATAAACGTGCTTATATTTATGCTTTACCTGACAGTGTTAAATATGGGGCAGCGCATAAATTCATTTTGCACATTGATCAAGATCAAATAGAAATTAACTTTTAACATTAAATTAATGTTTGTGCGATTTAAGTTAACATTTTGGCTATTGGATGACTATTTTGATCGAATTGACTGAATCTAGTAAAAAAGCAGCGACAGATGGCTTTTTTACTGCAAATCAATCTGAGGAATTCTTAAAGTAGAAAGCTTGTCGATGTACCGCTTTAGCCTGCTGTGAGGTCAAGTAATGTGTCAGATTTGACGCACTCGTTGCAATATCGCTCTGTGTTGTGTCGTTATCCTCTTCGTCCTTGTCATTTAACGACACCAAAACATAGTTGACTCTAAATCCATTACATTTTTCGTCATCATGTGCGCGTGAACACAAAGCCAAATGTAATGCTTTAAGTGAGTCGGGCGCTTGAGGCTTCTGAGCAACAATGACATAAGTAATGCAGAGTTCTTGCAGCGGCTCTTGTGAAAGTTCTGAGGAAGTATTTTGAGGTCGAGCACAAGAAAAAAATCGCTCATCAAGTGGCATCTGAATGTCTTCGATTTCGGACTCTGAGACCATGACCACAATGCCATCGATTAATGATACGCAGCGTTGTGTCCATTCTATTTCTTCTGCAAGCATGGCTTGATTCTTCGGTGAGCAATAGCGGTAACGCACTCTAGGTTCTTCTGCCGCAATGGCATAGCCTTCTTGATCGTCATCAGTCAGATAGACGACGATATTTCCTTTTTCGGCCAATCGCTTGCTTATACGTTGACCAAGAGGTTGCTGTGTATTAATGACGAGATATAGCTGGCTGTCCATCGCGAGCAAAATTTTGACTTACAATGTCACAATTCTATCGTCTATTAATAGAGAATTCAGTGATTAAACGAAAAGAATGAATCGAAAGACTGGTCATAGCAGAAGGGAGAACGCTATTATTAATTTAATTGCCGCGACACTATAGAAATCACCCATGAGAATTGCGACATCGTCGTCTACCGATTTAAATGCCGCTTCTGCCGTCAAGGCTATCAAGGAAGAGATTCGCAAGAAAATCTCGTCTCCTTCGCTGATGCTTGTCTACTACACCGAAACCCAAGACGTCCAAAGCATCAAAAATGAATTTAAGAAGCAATTTCCTGATACCTATATCATAGGGTGTTCGTCATGCAGAGGCACGATGACAGATAAAGGCTACGTGGGTGGCCACAACATTGCAGCTTGGGCAGTTCAAGATGAATCTGGTGCCTATGGCAGCGCGCTGTGCAATTTATCCTCAGAAAACGACGTGTTTTTGCAAGCTAAGCAGGTGCTCCAACGCGCCATTGATAGTAGTGGTCGTCCTGGAGAGCTCCCTGCGCTTATCACACTCCATACCACGCCAGGACATGAAGAAACCATACTCCGCGCGATCACCAGTGAGTTAGGCGTAAACGTCCCCATTATCGGTGGTACCGCTGCCGATGATGGCGTGAGCGGCAATTGGTCACTGTTTGATAGTGACAACGTCACGAGTAATGGCATTGCCATGGCGGTGTTTTTTCCGTCTGCTCGGGTCAGCTATTCATTCCATAGTGGATATGCCCCGCTAGGGGACAGTGCTGTGGCAACACGAATAGACGGCAGAACCTTGTTGGAATTAAACGGTCAGCCTGCCGCAGAGGTTTATGCGAACTGGTTTCAGAGCGCGACAGGAAGAGTCATTGATAACGACGATTTGTTCGCTCAGTCAACCTTGTTTCCCTTAGGTCGCCAAACGGGAATAATCCATGGAATGCCGTATTACACACTCTCGCATCCTGCGTCTGTGTCGGAGGACGGTGGCATCCAAATGTTCTGTAACCTCGGTGAGGGTGAAACCGTACATTTTATGTCTGGAACCACAGAAATGCTGGTTTCCCGTGCAGGTCGCGTTGTTGATTCTGCCAATGACCATGACAAAAACCCCCGTGATCCAATCGGAGGCATCGCCATCTATTGTGCAGGGTGTATGCTCCACGTAAGAGATTCATTGAACGATGTTGCGGCGAACATGAGTTTGTCTATGCACCAAGCTCCTTTCATCTGCCCATTTACGTTTGGTGAGCAAGGGCAGTTTCTTGGAGGAGAGATTGCTCATGGAAATTTGATGATCTCTGCAGTTTTGTTTCACAAGGATGAGTTATGACAAGCGCTGTATCAGAGAAGTTACAGGAAACGTTATTTGAATTAAATCGCGTTGAAGAACGAGAACATAAATTCAAAGAAGAGAATCGCGCCATCCTTTCGGCGATCTCTGCGATGTCTGGTGCCAGCAATAAAATTGAAGTGTTCAATACGCTACTTAAAGTGATTGAACGTTATGTCGCGTTTGATAATGCTTTGGTGCTTACGCGTAACAAAGATACCGAAGACAGATATTCCTGTTTAGTGTCGACGTCTCATGAAGTGGAGAAATTTCATTGGCGAGATGGTGGAACATTTTCACGTTGCGTGAACGGTCAGACTGTCATTTTATATGCCCCAGAGCGTGTTCAAGAATTTAGCTTGTTGGAGCCGATAGATTTTGAATCCTGCCGGTCTGCCCTGATCACGGGTATGACAGTCAACGCCAGCGAATCAATACTATTGCTATTTTCTTCCAATAGGGGCGGTTTTGATACCAAAGCGCAGCAAGTTATCGAGCGTTTTCGCCCGTTGATTGAACGCACCATTATTGATATCGACTATCGAGAGCGTTTGCAGTGCCTTGTTTCGGTCAAGACGCAAGAATTGACAGCGAGTCGTCAGCGCTTTAGGGACTTCGCAAAAACAGCCGGTGATTGGTTCTGGGAAATTAATAACAATCTGCAGTTTACGTATCTCTCTTCTCCATCCAACGAATCGTTATCAGCCGAGCCTCAGGCGATCATGGGTCAACTCAATCGACAACCTGACGTCAAAAATAAACTGCTCGATTTAATTCAAGTAGAGGAGCCATTCTCTGAAGTCGAGTGGAAAGTCTACAACCAAGGGGCGGAGCAATGGATAAGCCTTTCTGGTCGGCCTTACTATGATAAACGCGGAAACTGCATGGGTTTTCGGGGCACCGCAAAAGACATCACGATACGGAAGCAGCGTCTGCATGAGCTGCAACAAGCCAGGCAGCAAGCAGAATCTGCTAACGCGGCAAAATCTCAGTTTCTTGCGATGATGAGTCATGAGATCCGCACGCCCCTCAATGCCGTGATGGGGTTGTTAGATGCACTACAACAATCACCCATCAATGAAGAGCAAGAATCGTGGGTGTTACAAATGGACAAGTCTGCCCAACTGCTTCTGACGATTATCAATGACGTACTTGATTTATCGCGTGTAGAGTCAGATCGGTTTGCTTTGCACCCAGAGAACATCAATCCAAGAGAAAGCGTCACGGTGGTGTTTAATCAACTGAAAGAAGTCTCTTCGGGCAAAGACATCAAGTTGGACGTTGAGGTTGCTGACAACGTGCCCAAGCTCATCTATCAAGATGGGAACCGTTTTACGCAAATATTGTTGAACCTTGTAGGCAATGCAGTCAAGTTTACTGAGACAGGAAAAGTGCAGGTTTTCATGCACGCCGAGGGGAACACACTCAAGCTTGCCGTAAAAGATACGGGCATTGGCATAAGCCATAATAGGAAGAAAGATATCTTCCAGCCTTTTACTCAGGCGGATGGCAGTATCACACGCCGATACGGTGGTACAGGGTTAGGCCTTTCTATCTGTAAGAAACTGGTATCGATGATGAAAGGGTCTATCGACTTTGACAGTCAACCGGGTGTGGGTACGACGTTCTATATTGATATTCCTTTGATCAAACCGTTGCCACAAGAAATCGTACATAAAGACAAGTCGGAAGAGAGCAAATTGAAGCCAATGAATATATTGGTTGCAGAAGACAGCAAAGCAAACCAAATGGTCGTCAAATTGATGCTGGAAAAAGCGGGTCATCACGTTGTAGTGGCAAACAATGGTCAAGAGGCTATCGATATGATTGACGAGGGCAAAACCCAGTTTGATATTATTTTAATGGATATGTCGATGCCAGTGCTTTGCGGCATAGAGGCAACAAAGCAGCTTCGTGCGAAAGGATGTCAATTGCCGATTATTGCACTTACGGCTAATGCCATGAATGAAGATAAAGAGAAGTGTCTTCAAGCAGGGATGGATGATTTCGTTACCAAGCCAATCCGCTCTGTCGTGCTTAGACAGGCGTTACAACGTCACGTACCTAGTGATGCTAC
This sequence comes from Enterovibrio sp. FF113, assembly GCF_041439165.1. Taxonomy (NCBI): domain Bacteria; kingdom Pseudomonadati; phylum Pseudomonadota; class Gammaproteobacteria; order Vibrionales; family Vibrionaceae; genus Enterovibrio; species Enterovibrio sp. FF113. The sequence continues at coordinate 86,272 of NZ_JBGONO010000011.1, forward strand.
AACCTAAGCGATTCAGGTTACTTTAGGAATAATTTGAACGCATCTCACCTGTTTATTAGTGACGCCGTCACCTATTTTTTGTATTTTAATACATTGAGTTAGGATTTTTATGATGCTTTTTGGTCTGATGTCACTACAGATCTGGTGCAACCCGCAGTAAGTAATCTCTAAACGCTATCGCAATCGGAGACAGTTTCTTTTCTTTTCGGTGCACCAGATACCAGTGCCGTATTATCGGCATATTCTCAACATCAAGTACCTTCAGTCGGTTTGCCTCCAACTCAAGCTCAATGGTATGACTCGACACGATCCCCAAACTCAATCCCGCAGATACTGCCTGCTTAATCGCCTCACTCGCGCTCATTTCTGCCGCGACAATTAACGATAATCCGTGATTGTGGAAAAAACGCTCAATGGAAAAACGTGTTCCTGAACCTTGCTCACGAACGACCATGGGCTCTCTAGCAATGCGTGACAGCGGTATGTTGGTTTCTTGGCAAAGTGGATGATTAACTGGCGCGACAACAACAAGGGGATTTTCCATAAATACCGTCGCGTTCAATTCAAGCTCTTCTGGTGGCTTTCCCATAATGGCTAAATCACAGCCATTGCTCTTGAGATCTTTCAGAAGGTTTTCGCGATTGGTCACTTTGAGACTGAGTTTGATGTCAGGGTGTTGCTGGGAAAACGAAGCGAGTAAACGCGCAGCAAAGTAATTGGCTGTGCTGGCGACGGTAATATTCAACTTGCCAGTAGAAAGCGTCTTCATGCTATCAAAGACATCTTCTGCATCACGCAGTTGCTGAGATATCCGTTCGCAATAGCCAAGGAGTTCTTCGCCGGCCTCTGTCAAAAACAAGGATTTACCTAGCTGCTCAAACAAGGCCAAGCCAATGTTGTCTTCGAGTTGCTTAATCTGCATAGACACAGCGGGTTGCGTGAGATGTAGCTCTTCGGCGGCTCGTGTATAACTAGAGTGCGTTGCTACCGCTTGGAAGATGTTCAGTTGTCGCAGGGTCAGATGCATAATACGTCCTTGTCTTAATCCGCACGTGTTGTTTCAGTCATTCCCTATGTACTGAAAAGAACGCTCTCTAACCCGCTCGCTTGGTAAGAGAGGCAAACAGATTTGGAAGAACATCGGGCAGTTGCGTCACACGATCCACTACAGTGTAATGACCTTGCCCAAAGACCTGACAGACATAATTGTCCGCGTTCGGATCGATCGTCAGGCAATAGGGAATGACGCCCTGACTGCAAAGCTCCTCGACTGCACGTCGGGTATCGGCTTGAAGATAAAGCGGATCACGAACATCAATGTCGGCAGGCTCTCCATCACTCACCAATAACAGTAGTTTCTTACGTTGTGGTTGTTGAGCCAAAAATGTTTTGGCATGACGCAACGCTGCGCCCATGCGTGTCGATAGGCCGCCTTTTATGCCCGCTAGCCGTGATTTGGCAGCATCATCGTATTCATCTTCAAAGTCTTTTACTCTCTGATATTGGACATCATGCCTTCCATTTGATGAAAACCCGTGTATGGCAAACGCATCACCAATACCATCTAGTGCGCTTGCCAACATGACCGTAGCTTCTTGAGCGACATTGAGAATGGTGCGGCTCTCAATGTCGTTGGGGATAGCATCAAGTGTTGATTGTGAAAGGTCGAGTAGTACCAATACAGCGAGGTCTCGTTCTTGGCGTTTAAGGCGCTGATCAATGTTCATGTCTGGGAGTGCGCCACGTCTAAGCTCTTTCATGGCTTCAATGGCCGCGTCTAGGTCCAATCCATCGCCTTCATATTGCTTGCGTAACCGAATTAAGCCTTTAGGTTGCAGCGCTTCAACCATAGCTTTAATTCTTCGTACCAAGATTTGACGTTTGGCAATAATACGGTCGATATCTTCAGCATTGCCCTTAGGTACGCGTCTCTCTGTGAGGGTTACCCATGCAGGACGATGCGCGTCTAAACCGTAGTCCCATTCTGGATAGAGAAATGGCGGAGAGGTCCGTTCTTTTGCTTCTTGTTCATTCATGCTGACATTTTCCGGATCGCCATCTCGGAAAAACTCAGATTCCAGCACCCAAATTTCTTGCGCGTTTTCATCTGCCAATTCGCAGTCAATTTCGTTCACCATCTCCATGACAGAGACCGTTCGTTTAACCTGACGTTGGTGTTGGATCTCCCACCGAATGATATCAGCCGTTGTTTGGCGCCAAAGGTATTGATTGTCGTCTCGATAGACGACTAATGGGCGCAATGAGAATGGGGCGACTGACCTTTCACATTCATCTATAACCTTAAGCTCACGAGCCAGCCAGCAGCCTAACTGTTCAATACCTTCAAAGTGCCCATCAGGCATGTCACGCTTCATCAATGCTGTGAATTTTCTGAGTGATAACTCAACGAGCGGGTGAGGGTTTGTTTCTTCAATGTCCATATTGAGTAAAGCGACGCTGATACATTGAAGCGTTAACTTAGGGTTTGAAGATTGTTGTGGAGACTGTCGTATTGAAGGCAGCGGCGAAGATTGACGGAGAAGCCCTAACCACAGTGATTTAAGACCCGGGAATATCCGTATCGCCAATGCTTCAACGCGGGCATCTTCAAACAATTCAATGCATACACGTTCAAGGGCGTTGTACTCTTTACTGACACGAGGGCGGCTATATCGAAGATGAGCGGCACAATGGGCTGCCATCGCGCGATACACTTGCTTTTCTGATTTGCGACAAGGCAATGACGGTGAGTTTGAATGGTCATCGCTATCGATAGCATCCGGTAGAAGAATAACGCCATTTTCAATCGTGGCGACAGCGTTGCTAATAACACCCGAATTTACTTTCGCGTTTGTTGAATCTTCAATGGCATATCTATCAATATTGCTAATGGCCGTATAGCAACTGGCAATAGGCCGCATGAAGAATTCTTTACCCCAAACGGCGCGTAAGAAAAACTGTAATTGTCGCTGAATGTCAGAAAATGGTGTCCCACGACGTTGTTGTTGAAACACGGTTTGGCTTTCTGTCGATGATAATGAAAAGTAAGCATCAATAGCCGCAGCACTGTTTGCATGGGCGTTTACCCCAAAATTAGCCCAATACTTGAAACCAGATAAGGGCAACACATCTAACAACATCGGCGCATTGTCCAATAGCGTTTTTAGATTGCGTGGCGCCTTTAAAGCCAACGTTTCAATGAGCGCCAAATATGCAGTGAATTCTTCCCTTGAGTTTACGTGGGGCGCTACCTTCGGTAAGGACTCCAGAAACTGAATCAATCGCTCTGCACTGACCCATTTACCAAGTTCAGATAAGCTATGTAGAACGTTCTTAGTGACATTGTCACTTGTGTCACCATGAGGATATTGATAAACGTTAGGGATAGAACAAACCCAAGCTTGAATGAATATATTTGATTGTTTATTAGCGATAAATTGTTCAATTTCACTCAAATATTGTCGCAACTCATCAGGACTAAATAAGCGTTGAACATTATCTAAAGCTTCATTTACAAGCGTGTTAAGGGCACCATGGCTTTGCAACATTGCCTTGGTTTGATAAATAGATAAAACTGGCTCGTTTGTCATGGTATCCGCTCCCTCAATCACCCACTTATTTAGTTAGAAGCATCCCGATACGGTCGCATCCAAGGTCTCACGAATATCAGGGTCATCGCTCAATGGACGAACTAGGGCCATATGACACGCTGAAATGGCAGGTATCCCTTGAGAGATCAGTTGAGCGGTGTAAACCAGAAGCCGTGTAGAAATGCCTTCGGTTAACCCATGTCCCACCAGGTTTCTGGCATGACGCGCGATTTGAATGAGCCGACGCGCTGTATCTTGGTCAATGCCGGTTTCATGACAGACAATCTGCATTTCGGTTTCTTCGTCAGGATAGGTAAATTCCAACGCAGCAAAGCGCTGCTTGGTGGACGTTTTCAGATCTTTTATCAAGGTCTGATAGCCGGGGTTGTAAGAAATCACCAGCTGGAAATCTGGATGAGCGGTTAGCAGTTCGCCTTTCTTTTCTAACGATAACGATCGCCTATAGTCTGTCAGCGAATGAATCGCGACCGTGGTATCTTGCCGAGCTTCAACCACTTCATCGAGATAACAAATTGCGCCTATACGAGCAGCGAGGGTAAGCGGACCGTCTTGCCAATATGTTCCGTTGGCATCAAGCAAGTAGCGGCCAATAAGATCAGAAGCCGTCATGTCTTCATGGCAGGAAATGGTGATTAATGGTCTATCTAAACGCCATGCCATATGTTCAATAAAACGGGTTTTCCCACAGCCTGTAGGACCTTTTAGCATCATAGGAATACGGGACTGATAGGCTGCTTGATAAAGCGTAATTTCGTCACCTGCTTCCTGATAGTAGGGTTCTTTTTCAATGGTGTATTGATGATGCGAAGGCATCGCTTGTATTGGTTGAGTCATTACTGGCCTCCGTGTTGTGATGTCATCTTGGCGGGAAAAAGGACTGGGTCAGAACGGGAGTGGATAGAATACTCTGCCCAGTCAAAGGACTTATCATGAAAAAATTGGCTATTCGAAACCAGGGGCCCGATAAATCACCATCGATGCCCCCTGACTTTGCGCCAAGTTGTCGTATCCCACTAATCTCACGTGGTGATCAGGGTTTAAGTTATGGCAAAGCTGTGCCTCGTTGAGAATGGTATCCACATCAGTTTCACCAAACATCGGCAACTTCCACATGTACCAATACGCACCACTGGCTTCCTCTGGCTCCGAATGCTCAATAGCAGGGTTCCAACCTTTGCTGACAATGTATTGCACTTGTCGACGGATCTGCTCGGCGGTCATCCGCGGCAGATAAGAAAACGTTTCAAATTTTCGGCTATGTTTGTCCGTTAAACGCGACGGGTAATCCATCACTTCGCTCATGGTATGGCTCCTTTAATACTTGGTATTGTCACTCTTCACGTTATGCATAATCGAAAGAGGATCAGGCATGAACGACATCCAGCTTGTCGACGGTATCAAATTCAAATTTGACCTCTTTCCATGTTTCCATCGCCGCTTTTAATTCCGGGCTATGTTTGGCGGCGGCGGTAAGAATGTCTTTCCCTTCGCGCTCAAGTTCACGGCCTTCGTTTCTCGCTTGCGTACAGGCTTCTAATGCAACACGGTTTGCCGCTGCACCTGCTGCATTACCCCAAGGGTGACCGAGTGTGCCTCCACCAAATTGGAAGATGGCATCATCACCGAAAATCGACACCAGCGCCGGCATATGCCATACATGGATTCCCCCTGAAGCCACGGGTAATACGCCGGGCATAGAACCAAAATCTTGATCGAAGAAAATACCTCGTGAGCGATCTTCTTTAATGTAACGATCACGCATGATGTCAATCCAACCCAGCGTCGCTTCTCTGTCTCCTTCGAGTTTACCCACCACGGTTCCTGAGTGAAGGTGATCACCGCCTGATAGACGAAGACATTTCGACAGCACCCGAAAATGAATACCATGACGCGGATTTCTATCTAATACGGCGTGCATCGCTCGGTGAATGTGCAACAACATGCCATTCTCGCGACACCAGTTCGCGAGTCCCGTGTTAGCGGTAAAACCTGCCGTCAGGAAGTCATGCATGATGATGGGCATATCGAGTTCTTTGGCGAACTCGGCACGGCGGTACATTTCTTCTGGAGTAGCGGCGGTAACATTGAGGTAATGTCCTTTGCGTTCGCCAGTTTCTCGCTCAGCGCGATGAATGGCTTCCGCGACATATTCGAATCGATCACGCCAGCGCATAAAGGGTTGAGAGTTAACATTCTCATCATCTTTGGTGAAATCAAGCCCTCCGCGTAGGCCTTCATAGCAAGCTCGTCCGTAGTTCTTGGCGGAAAGGCCCAGTTTTGGTTTAATCGTGCAGCCAAGCAGGGCGCGTCCATATTTGTTCATTTTGTCGCGCTCAACTTGAATACCATTTGGCGGTCCGCCACAGGTTTTCACATAAGCAATTGGGAAGCGCACGTCTTCTAAGCGCAAACCTCTCAGTGCTTTAAAGCCAAATACGTTACCCACGAGAGAAGTCAGCACATTGACCACTGAGCCTTCTTCGAACAGATCGATGGGGTAAGCCACAAAAGCATAAAAAGCGGTATCGTCTCCTGGCACATCCTCAATGGCATAGGCACGTCCTTTGTAGTAGTCGAGATCGGTAAGTAGATCTGTCCATACCGTTGTCCACGTACCTGTTGATGATTCTGCCGCAACTGCTGCTGCGGCTTCTTCGCGAGGGACACCCGGTTGAGGCTCAATTTTAAAGCAGGCGAGAATATCAGTATCTGCGGGTATGTAGTCAGGCATCCAATATGTATCGCGATAATCCTTCACGCCAGCTTGATAACTTTTAGCCATAATATTTTCCTTTTATGTATTTGGAGACTGTTTCGCCATCCACTTGTTGGCTTGGTTTAATTCTTAGTGATAATGGGCTTGAAGTGAAATAGCATCTACTTATACCTACGATAAATATTAATATCGAGTAGGTTGGTGATATATATTCTTAGAGGCATTTATCACTATCTTATTGATTAATATAGGAGGGTCTTTATCATCCCACATTAGACAAAAGTGAATTCCCACTGTGCTGGTGGATTATCAAGTCATTGATTTTAAATTGTATAACTCCATGTCCACATGACTTATAAGTGTAACTTATCCTTATCTTTGTTATTCCTGATTGGTGTGAGTGACGTTTCCCCCTTATTGTGATTTCACTAGGGGAATGCATATTGCTTAAAGGTTTATATTTTTTAAAAAAATTCGTCATCTATTCATTAAATACAAATAAGTTAATAGTGATGATTAATACAATATGGCAGAGGCTATTTTTAGATAAAAATTTTCAAATACAGCAAGCAAGGAGAGAATAATGGCATTGATCAGCTTAAGGCAATTACTCGACCACGCAGCCGAGCACAGTTACGGTGTTCCGGCGTTCAACGTGAATAACATGGAGCAAGTTCACGCTATCATGCAGGCCGCAGAAGCGTGTGACAGTCCTGTCATTTTGCAAGCATCGGCAGGGGCGCGAACTTATGCTGGCGCAGGCTTTTTACGTCATCTTATGTTGGCGGCTGTTGAGCAATGGCCCTCTATTCCGATTGTGGTACATCAAGATCACGGCGCTTCACTGGCCGTTTGCCTTCAGTCTATTCAGCAAGGATTTACCTCCGTCATGATGGATGGCTCGTTGCTGGAAGACATGAAAACGCCAGCGAGTTATGAATATAACGCCGATATCACGCGTCGAGTCGTTGAGATGTCACACGCTGGTGGTGTGTCAGTAGAAGGCGAGTTGGGTTGTTTGGGATCACTGGAAACCGGCACAGCCGGAGAAGAAGATGGCTCTGGTGCTGAAGGTGTACTTAGTCACGATCAGTTGCTGACCGATCCTGAAGAAGCCTTAATGTTTGTTCAACAAACAGGGGTTGATGCGTTGGCCATTGCCATTGGTACCAGTCATGGCGCATACAAATTTAGCCGACCGCCAACGGGCGATATTCTTGCCATTGACCGAATCAAAGCCATACATGCGATGATCCCCGACACGCACTTGGTCATGCATGGTTCTTCCTCTGTCCCTCAAGATTGGCTAGAAATTATCAACGAACATGGCGGTGAAATGGGAGAAACCTATGGCGTTCCCGTCAGTGAAATTGTTGAAGGCATTAAACATGGCGTGCGAAAGGTCAATATAGATACCGATCTTCGCATGGCAAGCACTGGTGCTGTGCGACGTTTTCTAGCGAACAATCCTAGCAATTTTGATCCGCGTAAGTTTCTGTCCGCCGCAACACAAGCCATGCAAACACTCTGTCAAGAACGCTATGAGGCATTTGGTTGCGCAGGAATGGCATCAAAAATCACGCCAATAAATTTAGAGGTCATGGCATTTCGTTATGCAAATGGCGAGCTAACGCCGTCTTTCCATTGAATCAGGATTAGAGATTGAAAATACGAGAAATACGCCAAGGAGTGCAATTATGTCAGTTAAACATCCTATTGTTGCTGTGACAGGATCATCTGGAGCAGGGACATCGACGGTGAAAAATGCCATGGAGCAAATATTCCGTCGCAATCATTTTGATGCCGCAGTGATTGAGGGCGATAGTTATCACCGCTATGACAGAGTCGAGATGCGCGAGCGGCTAAAACGCGCTTACGAAAAAGGCAAAAATTTGAGTCATTTTGGTTCCGACGGCAATGATTTCGTTGAGCTCGAAAAAACCTTTAAAGCCTATTCTGAATCGGGAACGGCACTTCGTCGATACTACATTCACAATGAAGAAGAAGCATTGCTTCACAGCCAGAAAGTCGGGACGTTTACGCCTTGGACACCCATTCCTGAAGGCTCTGATCTTTTATTCTATGAAGGTTTGCATGGCGGAGTGGTGACAGAGAAAAGCAACGTGGCGCGGTTTGTCGATTTGTTGATCGGTGTGGTTCCCATTGTGAATTTAGAATGGATACAGAAAATTCATCGTGACACACATGTGCGGGGTTACAGCCGTGAAGCCGTGACGGACACCATTCTTCGTCGCATGCATGATTATGTGCACTTTATTACGCCACAGTTTTCACTAACGGATATCAATTTTCAGCGTGTTCCTATGGTGGATACCTCTAACCCATTTATCGCCCGTGATATTCCTACGTTGGATGAAAGCATGGTAGTGATTCGCTTTAGAGATCCAAAGAAAACGGGCGTCGATTTTTCGAATCTGCTCAACATGGTTCATGGTTCATTTATGTCACGTCGCAACAACATTGTCGTCCCAGGCGGCAAGATGGGATTAGCGATGGAGTTGATTATGCAGCCACTGATCGAAGAGCTGGTTTTGAACGGTTCAAATCGTGTAAGTGTTGCCACAACCCATGACAGATTCGCCAAACGCGAGCCAGCAATTTAAGGAGTTCAGTATGAGAAAGGGCATGACGTTTACACGCTTTATTATCGAAGAGCAGCGCCGAATTCCAGAATCGACTGGGGAGTTTACTTTGTTACTCAGTGCCATTGTCACCGCGTGCAAAGAAATATCAGATGACGTAAATCGCGGCCAACTGATTAACGTTCTTGGCAGCGCCGAAACTGAAAACGTTCAAGGTGAGACACAGAAGAAACTCGATATTATCTCTAACGACATCATGTTACGCGCACTGGAATGGTCGGGTCATCTCGCAGGTATGGCCTCGGAAGAGATGGAAGAGGTCTATCCCATCCCCTCGAAATACCCCACGGGAAAATACTTGTTGGTTTTTGATCCGCTGGATGGTTCTTCAAACACCGAGGTTAATGTTTCGATAGGTACTATTTTTTCGATTTTGCGTTGCCCAGAAAACATTTCTGCGCCACGTGAAGAGCACTTTCTACAACCTGGCGTTCGGCAAGTCTGCGCGGGATATGTGCTTTATGGTCCCGCAACGAATTTGGTGCTCACGACAGGTCAGGGGGTTAACGGGTTCACACTCGACCGAGATATTGGCGAGTTCATCTTGACGCACCCAAAGTTGCAAATCCCAGAATCGACCAGTGAATTCGCAATCAATATGTCCAATCAGCGTCACTGGGAACCAGCCGTTAAACGCTACATCGATGAAGTTGTTGCTGGAGCAGATGGTCCGCGAGGACGAGATTTCAATACGCGATGGGTAGCATCCATGGTGGCAGAAGTTCACAGAATTCTGATGCGTGGCGGCATTTTCATGTACCCTAGAGACAATAGAGAGAACGTAAAAGAGGGAAGGTTGCGCTTATTGTACGAAGCCAACCCGATGAGTTTTATCATTGAACAAGCGGGCGGTGCTTCAACAACGGGTCGTGAAAGAGTGATGGGAGTTTGCCCAGATAAGCTTCATCAACGTATTCCCGTTATGCTCGGCGCAAAGGAAGAAGTAGGTCGCATTGACCGCTATCACACTGAAATGGATGAAGAAATAGAGTCTGAGTTACCATTTCGACAAGAGGCTAATTGATTCCGATCTTTATGGCGCTGATATCGCACCGGAGGTGTTATGGACTGCCGAACAGAGAGTCAGAGAAACGAAGTACTGACACATGACCACGTAGAGCAGCTACTTAACATGCCAATTGGCACAGCTTGGCAAGTACTGAGAGATATTGTCAGCCAAGCTGCCCAAGACATAATGTTACCTAAGTTTGCTTTGAACGCCTATCAACAAGAGGTTTCACACAAAGAAGATGACTCACTGGTAACGCTTGCTGATAAACAAATGCAGCAGCGTTTGATCGAGACGTTAACGAGTTACTGGCCTCACATTCCTGTATTAGGCGAGGAGCAAACTTCGCAACAGCATGCATCAGTAATAACGTACTTAGACAGCGCAGCTTGGGTGTTAGATCCCATTGATGGAACGGGAAATTTTGCCGCCGGCATCCCGTACTTTTGTACATCTTTGGCGTTGGTGGTTGAAAGCAAGGTGGTGTTGAGTCTGGTGCATGACCCAAATCGAGATGAATCGTTTTTTGCTTTCCAAGGAAGTGGCGCACATCTCAATGGACAAATATTACGACCAAGAGTCATGTTCAACAATTCACTAAATCATGCCTCAGCATTGATAGATTTTAAACGCCTACCGACTAACTTGGCATCGATACTCGCAATAGATCCGCCGTATCGTTCTCAACGAAGTTTCGGTGCAAGCGCACTTGATTGGTGTTGGATAGCGGCCAGTCGGTGTCAGGTTTATCTTCATGGCAGTCAGATGCTTTGGGATTACGCCGCGGGCGAATTGATACTGCGAGAAGCAGGCGGGTGTTCATCAAGTTTTGACGGCAAAGCTGTTTTTGAAAAAAGCTTGGCGCCACGAAGTGTCATCGCTGCAATTGATCCGGATTGTTACCGCCAATGGCGAGATTGGCTTAACGGTCGGGGAGACCTACGCTTAAAACTTGAGATCGACTAGTCGAGTTTTGCTTTTCGCGCATGGAGCCCATGAGTCATGATGAGCGCGATAGCCACCCAAAAGCAACCGATTAAAGTATCGAGGAAGCGCCAACTCATCAGTTGTAAATCACCCTTAGGTAACAAGGCGAAGTTTATTGCCACCATCACAGTCACCGTGATGACGAGGCTGAAAAGTAAATAGCTTTTACGCAGACTGTACGGGATCCAAAAAGCAAACAAGGCAACAATGATGGCCAAGCCAATTTGGTCAATATAACGAACCGCAATATAGGCAATCAAAATTCCCAAAAGGGTGCCTAGAATACGATCCCAAAGATGGTGCCATGAAAGTCGATCATCAATGTGCATGACAAATAATATGGTCAAGCCAACCCAGCCAGGCTGAGTCACATGCATCCAATCCGCGCTAATGGTAGCGGCCAGTATCGTTAGGGGTAAAGTGAGTCCATATAAAGGTCCATTGGTGTCTCCCTTAATGATTTGGAAAAATTCGTTGTTGGGTGAATGCGCAATCTCATCTGTTTTGTACATCCATCCTTGCAAGAGAATCAGCATTAAGGCTAGCAAGGCGCCGGCAAAATACGCGATGCCAATGGATGCCGAAGCGGGAAAACCCAATTGCGCAAGCAGCAATGCAGTGGCGAGATACTTACCGAGTAATCCCCAATAGGCATGCTCGGGTTTGGGTTGACCAGCAAGGAAGCCAAAGATCATCAGAGCTGCGATGGCAAGTTGAGAATGGCCAACCAAAGTCAAACCTAAAGCGGCAGAGACAATGACGGCGAGCACGCCGATTACGATAGCTGCCATTTGTTTGAGCGCTTGGCTGCGTGGGTCGAGCAACAACGCCAAAAGCGCGCCCAATGTCATAAAGGCAGCTCGCACATAATCTTGAGCGAGAGCGCCATACAAAATCGGCAAACTCATACCCAAAGAAAAAAGTAAGCCTCTGGCTCGCTCATAGGGAAACATATCGAATTCTGTGCTGATGAACGGTGTGGTATGAGTATAGAAAGCGTCGAGAAATACGGTTGGTCGAACGTGTTTCACTATCAAGCATCCGGCGTGCTTTTCAAAACAACGATCCCATGATGTTTGGAAATCATCGGCTCGTTGTCGGCACTGGTAAATACGCTAAAGTTAAGCAGCCAGCTGCTTGTTACTTATAATTGTTAGGTGATGAAGAAGTCAGTTGGAACCAGTTTCCAGATGAACTTCTTAATACGCTAGTAATTATATACTTTATGGTAAATAGACAATTACGTTCAATAGACTGAATCTAATGAGTAAAGAGAGGACTTGATGGCATGAGGGAAGCACATTTCACGCTACTGCATATCTTATTTAACATAATATACATAATGCGTAGTGCGGTATAACTGATGACATAGTGCGGTTTGGCGTTTATCTGGTCTATTGCTCATTCTTTCAGCGACTTTAAGCTTTGTCTGTTTGATCTTTGTTGGCGTTGTGCCGTTGATGTTTCTTTTTGGTTTGTGCGGATTGCGGTTTTGGTTCTAACTTTGTTGTCATGTTCTTTGGTGTTCGGCAGATTGAATGTTTTCGTCAACTGGATTCACTTGCTCGCGCTTGGAGTTCGCGATGCTCTGAACCATTGCTAACTGCATTAGCTGTTTATCAAACGTGGATACCGACGCGGGATAAATGGAAGTATTAAAACCGGCTGCTACGGTTTATTTTAACTCTCGTGCCACTTATTCGATAAATGCGAACACACGCTTTATATTCAATATCAGCTCTCTTGCATAAACTACCTTCATTTTCTGGCAACATTTCAAACGCTGACCAGCTAAAGACCCGCTCAACTTATGCGGATGCTCAATTAAATCATCAAAATTGCATGCGGATAGCTCATCGGTAAACTGGCCAGTCATATCATAAAATGTATATTATCGAGATGGCAATATGACTATTTAGCAATGAGCGAGATATTTTTAGATTTCCTACCTGTGTAATTTATCGATTTTGTAGACATAGTTTAGTAAGAAATCATCCAAAAAGTGACGCGGTAACACTTTAATTTATCTATCAAGTTAACGACTTAACCCGCACTGATACATCCACTCCCCGACTTTCAACTTGCTCAATCTCCTGCCAACCCAGCTTCGCGTATAAGCCGCCGTCGAGTTGTTCGGTTTGTAGGTGTAGTTGTTGAACGCCATTCGTTAATGCGATTTCTTCGATCATGGTGACAAGCGCTGAGGCAATATGTTTTCCTCGATATGGGAAATCAACATATACACCTCCTAACCAATGTTCTTTGTCTGGGTAGATATTCATTTCATGGAAGCGTAAATGCGCTGCACCGACGGCAATGTCTCCGTCCATGGCGAGAACAAGTAGTGGGATTTTATCGGTGTTGAGGTAGTCACTGAGCTTGTTCGTGAAATCTTCTAGTGACGCGTTTGAGAGTGCGCCCCATTCATTGAAGTACCACTTGGCGACAAGCGGCAGAAACTCAGGTCTGTCTGCGAGATAAATAAAGGTCATCGTTTTCCAACCGCGTATTTCTATATATTCAATACATTAACAAAGTATGTTGGTTATAAAAAGAGACGCTCTGTTTGAATGCCCAGGTTCAAAACCTGGGCGATAAAATGAAATTCATCGATTACACGTCGTGTTTTTGCTCATACATAGTGGCAGCAACAATAGTGGCGAGTTCTTTTACTGAAGTTGAGGTGCTGTCGATTTCCAAATCGTAGATAAGGTGCATTGGTGAGGTTGCAAAGCTATGCCTGGCTTGTTCAATGGTACGATCATTTCGTGCGGCCGCACGACACTCCAGTTCTGAAAGTTCGCAATGCACACCGACGTAGAAACGGTCATGCTGTTCGAACGCGAGATCGATTTGTAATGCACGCTTTGAGGTGGAAATAACGGAATCGAAAATGACGTTGTTCCCTGCTTTTAGTAACGTGTCGACACATAGCAGCGCGTTCTGCAGCAAGGTGCTTGAGTCGACGTCTTGCCAATCGTTTTCTGACTGACATTGTGCTAACACTGAAACTGGCAACGTAGAGGTGAAAGTATCTAAAGAAAAATAGAGCCAGTTATCATTTAAAAGCTGCTCTTGAAGCTCTCTTGCTAGCGATGTTTTACCAGCCCCTGAAGGGCCATCAAGTACGATAAGATGTTTAATCATAAGGTCGTATACCGCTGAAAGTTAAGAGTGATCGCATGTTGCAATGAAACAATATGCCCTTGATTACATCTTTTTCCTAAATGGTAAATTTAGAAAGAAATACCACTCAATCAGCGTTAAAAATGCGAGCCATACACATAGTGTTGCAACAGTGAAACACTATGCTTTTTCAGGATATTTCCAACCCGTACATCAAATCACAGACAGCTAAAAATCGGCCTATAGTATTGTTAATTAGTACTATTAATCAAACCAAGGCAATATCACAAATAAGAATGGAAAGTAAAATTCTGTTTATTTGGTGTTTAGCTTAACTTCGAATCCCCTCTTTCTTTCCGTCAGGGACTTACCGTGTTTAATCCTCGGTATTTGATTAGTTTTAGATGCATACTTTTAAGTTATAGTGCGTTAGGGTTAAGGTATTTAAAGCCACAACTTATTCGTGTGGTGACGAGTATAAAATTCCGTTGGGGAGAAATCATCTAAGCCAATTTCAGGGTCAATCGGTTTAGCGACGACAATATACCGCATTGGCCCGTTAAATGTTAATGAATCAAACGGATAGCATGTGATCAGTGTGATACGATCATCTGCCGTATTGGCTGCCCACTCAGTTTCCGATTCATGCACGACGGCCACATTCGTCACTTGATAGTACAGCTTGGTTCCCGCACGCGTTTCTAGGTTGAGTTCGTCCCCAAGAGCTAACGAGGCCAGCCCCGAGAAATGGGTGTCGTTATGACCAAAGACCACCACGTTCCCTTTTCTACCAGGTGCGGCGGTTTGTGTTTGTAACGTCGGTCCAAACGCAAGGTTTCGCGCATTCGCACCAGACAACACCCAATTAGACGTTTGATCTTGCATTGACAGCTTCGCTATCGGATATGTGTCTGCCCACGGCCACGGTTTGTGGTTGTCACCGGTTAGCTTTTGTTGCTCCCACGCATGGCTGATAAGAACTTGTGCCAACTGCGCCTTGGCTTTGATATAAAGTCCATTAGCCATCAAAATCGCGCCACATGTCATTGTGCCAATGAGCAAACACTGTGCCGGTGTTTGCGGTAAGAAACGGCGAATCCCTTTTTTCATGATAAGCGCCCTTTCTCAAAGGAAAACTCTCGTCTAAGCCCCGTCATTAACCACGCTGATAGACTCATAAAGACCATGCAAAACCCGAGAATAACTAACCCAGTACTACCCAGCCCACTTTGTAACAAGGGTTGTACGTTCTTGGGTTGATGAGGCGCTATTTGATGCGGCGTGGCCGTCTCGCTCATTGGTCGACTTGGGGTTTTATCAACGGCAACAAGGCTAGTGTGTTTAGTGACGATATGGTGATCTAGCCCAAGCTGCGTGATACGAGACTTTTTCACTTCGTTATTTAGCGCCTGGTTGAGCGTAATGCTTTCGATCTGATTACGAGCCCAAAGCACGTCAATGCCATTCGCCTTTTCCGCATTGATGTCTGCCAGACTGATCTCATACGTCCATTCATCATCTGTCAATTGTCCACTTAGCCTCAGCGTCTCGGCACCTTCAGGGATAACAAACGCCAGGGTTAACGGTTGGCTTTGATAGAGGTCGGAAATTGGCGAGGGCCAAGCATCAACGGGCTTTCCATTTTGCCATTTCACGTCGATATCTTTCATGATCGGGCTTGATAGCTTGTCAAAAAGAGGCTTCATGACCGCATTCACTTCGTTCAAACTGCCGACATGCGTAAACGTACCCTTGCCACTGACTGCCGCACGCTGCATAAACGCACTGTTAGGTGCTGAGCCAATGCCTACTGTAAATAAGCGGCGGTCTCCTCGCCCTTGGTCAATCAGACGATACAGTTCCTCTTCGTTGCCAATGGCGCCATCCGTGATAAATACAACTTGATTCAAGTAGCCGTCCAGAGCGGCAGAATCATAGGCAAGCGTAATGGCATCGACCATTTCCGTACCGCCATCGGCTTCCAAACGTTTAACGCCGCGAATGACATTTTGGATATTATCATTGGTCGCTGGTAACGCATTGGCTGACAAGCGCTTGGCTTTGTCGTTAAACACAATCAGGTTGAAATAGTCGTCAGAATCTAAGCGGCTCAACGCATAGATAACCGATTCTTTGGCTTGGTCCATCGCATCACCATACATAGAACCCGAAGTATCCAGTACTAAGGTTATGTTTTTGGGGATCGGGTTAGACGTTTTTGATTGCGGCGGCATCGCCATTAGCAGGCCATAATTTTCATTGTCGCCGTGTTGAACAAACATCGCAGCCACTGGTTCTGCCCCTGCTAACGGACGCCATGACAGTTCGAAATCTCGATCTGCAATCGCCATTTCACTGAGAGTGACCGAATAGCGACCGGCCGTAACTTCAACAACGTTGATGTTTCCTGTTTGGCTTTCGATTAACCCGACAGGCAACCCCATGTTGAGGTCAATATCGAGATTAAATGCGATAGCGTCATCGACTAATGGATCTCTGTATTCAGAGGATATTTCGTTGGCATCGGTCACTTGAGCCGTTGCAACTGCCCAGCCGTTTTGAAGATCAGCCAATGCTGACGAAGCCGGCTTAATGGTTTCACTGGCTTGCTCTCGTCGCGTCTCGTCAAGATTATGTGCATGACTTTCCGATACTGAAGACAGTGGCAACCCAGGTATATAGCGCTGCGTAAACGTGGTTGGAAAGCGAAGACTGAATTCTCCATCTTCATAGTGAAGCGTTTCTTGATATTCAATCTCAACGATAATGGTCTCGTTCGGTGCAATGTTTGCCATCTGCGTTGAAAACAGGTTTGAACGGTGTTGCTCAATCAATGATGTTTTCTTGCCGATGGCAGCCGCTTGATTGAAGATCTCTCGGGCTTTCTGCTTTTCTTGAATTTCGCCTTCGATAACACGTTCGCCGACGCGAATTCTTAACCGATCAACGGCGGCATTTTGTGGCAACGGGAATAGATACCGCGCGTTGACCCAATCCTCGGTTGGATTAGAAAATACCTGCCTAACGGTTACGCGATTGATCAACCCATTAATCACCATGCTGGCATCGGTTGAAAACTGGGGTGCTTCTGTCCACAACGTCGATTCACTATTTGCTGACTGAATGTATAAGCCTCCTTCTTCTTCTGCAGCGAAAGCCAGTGCAGGCATGAGAAAGATGAGTAGTGCGGTGAGCAGCCAATCAGAGGTTGGCCCTTGAAAGTGAGTTCGAATGAATGTCAGGGTTAACATTGCCACGTCCTGTATCGTTTTTGATGGGCTTATTACATCAAAACAATCTGTCACTTTCGGGCGGCAATTAAGGATGAATAAAGAACAAATGTGGCAAGATTATGGCAAGCCAATACTCTAAGTTATAGTGCGTTAGTGTTCTGCTAATAAACGAATTACTGGCTATATTGCTAAGTGAACAAACGAACCCGAGTAGGCATTAACACCTTGAAAGTATGCAATATTAGATACTACCTCAACGACGTTTAGTCACTGAAACTAGCGTTCTATGCATGCCACCTTGTCTTTTACCCGAAGATTTTCTAACCATGGCACATAACTATTCACAATGTCATTAATAAATCATTGTTCTGCTTTACCTTTATTATATCGTCTACTGTTTGCCTACGACTAACTCGGTGTACCCAGTCCCGCCGTCAAACTCACGTGTAAAAGACATATTCGGAAACGAGAACAAACAGACTTCGGCAGTGTGGCTGACGATACTGCCTTCCATTAAATGCCCGCCTACCACTTCGCCCTGCTTGTTTGCGACAGCAATATGAAGGTGCACATGATCGGGCGTAAGCGTGCCTGACACTGAGATAATTTCAACATCTTCATGAATGTCGATAGTGGATTTTCCGTCTGCCGTTCTGATCACAAGTCGCGATAAACACCCCACAACGGAGGCTACACACCCTGCTGGAATATTATGATATCTAATGGCGTCGAGAATTGACAGTTTGAGGTCAGCCCCTCGCGTTAAACGAAAGGCTTGAGGTGTAACGGCATGCATTATTTGAAAGACTTATAAGGGAAGACGTTGCGAATTCGTTGCTGCGCTTTGTTATCGATACTTTTCGATATGACCAATTTAACGGGTTTAAATCGATTACGATAAACTTTCACTGTTCCGGTAATCGGATTGCGCTTGGCAATCTCTGCGCAGTCGTGCAAGAGTCCGTGAGGGATTTTACCTCGTGTCTTTATGATCTCACCGTCTTTGAATTTGATGAGAAGAATGGGACGGTCAATGGCGATAAACACAAACAGCGCGATAAAACTCCCCGCCAGAAAGTACTCCATGAATTCACCTTACAAATCTAACAAACTATTCAAATCTTTCTTCAACGCATCAACTTTCTTGTTGGCGTTTTGCGAACGATTAGCTTCACCAATCAAATACTCTATCGTATCTGACAATGTGGCATCGAGTTCTTGCGCTTTCACAGACAGTTTTTCCCACACACGAAAATCGAGGTCAATAGACTTTTTGCGCGTGTGCTCTTGTTCTGCATTAAAGTGACGTTTCCGCTTAGCGCGAATGGCTTGCTTGAGCTTAATATCGAGCGCCGGTGACATATGCTCACCAATCCATTCGATCACTCGAGTGGGTTCGTGTTCAAGTGCCAGAAGAGATTTAATCGATACATCTATCTCGCTGGTATCGACATAGCGGGATACATTGAAGCCCTCTTTGTGCTTCTTAACCAGATAACTCCATTTCCATCCGGCTTCGAGATTTTCAAGTTGTTGATATTTCATATTATTAATTTTTTATTGTGAGAGCTAAAGTGATGTGAAATTACAGTTACAGCGTAACAGTAGATTACTTTTTAATCAAATTTTACCTGTTATATCTTATTGATATTTTCGTCGCTTCGCTCACAAAGTGAGCCTTTATTTTTAATTATTTTCTCGAATCATGACAAGCGGTTATCTTCGCTACTTTGCAGGGTCTTATTCCTTTATAATGGATATATCTAAATCTCCAAAGGCAGAAACCCAGACGTATGCAAGAAGTTACCTGGCAGTCCGTTGTTCCCCAGTTCTCTCACGTAGAGCAGCACATTGAAAATTACGCTTCGATAGACGCCGTTGCGCCCAGTGCTCTGCAACCTCGACTGAAAAACAGCATTCAACGGCTTGTCCATGAGTCGCACTTCCCTCGCCTTTTGCTGGTCACCGCGGCCGATGTTCATGACTACTTTACGCTAACGGAGAAGATGGTGGTTGACCACCTTCCCAAACCGGACATGCCTGTTGTTATTGCTGAAAACTTTGATGAAACTCAGTTATTTGGTGCAGTTTATCCTAACAACGACAGCGTGACAACGTCACAAAAAATGGAAGGTTTACTCCATAAAGCGAATGGTGGCGTGCTGATTATTTCGCTAACCGGCATTATCAGTCAGGCCAATATTTGGAATCGACTGAAAAACGTCATTGCGACAAATACGTTGCATTGGAAAAGCGCCAAGCGAGATACCTATTGCGAATTGCCAGATCCTGAAACCATCTCTGTCAGTGTCATCGTTATTGGTGATCGTGGATTAATGGCAGACTTCGCAAGTGGCGAACCAGAGCTACACGGTATTGCGAGTTATTGTGAATACGAGCAAGACATACACCTTTCAGAAGAAAACATTGATACCTACCTTGCTGTGGTTAAAGGCTTCCAGCAGCAATTCGGCGTAAAACCTCTGACCACCGGTGCAATCAAACGCTTTATGCAGGCTGGTGCGCGTCACGCTGAAGACCAAGAGCGCATGCCCCTTTGCCCGTTGTGGGTTCAAACTATTTTGCGTGAAGCTGATTATCAATCACTGACAGACGTCATCACTGATGAAGACTTAGATGCGGCGATTTCAGCCAAATACTTCCGTGAGTCTTATCTGCCACTTCGTGCCGTTGATGACATTCACAAAGGCCAAGTATTTATTGATACTGAAGGCGAACATATTGGGCAGGTAAACGGCCTGACCGTGGTTGAGATGCCTGGACATCCAATGGCGTATGGCGAACCGGCACGTATCTCTTGTGTCGTGCATTTCGGTGACGGTGACATTGCTGACGTAGAACGCAAAGCAGAACTGGGTGGCAATATCCACGCGAAAGGCATGATGATCATGCAAGCTTTCGTGAGTGCTGCACTGGATTTGGACGAGCCATTGCCTTACTCCGCCTCTATCGTATTCGAGCAGTCTTACTGTGAAGTGGACGGTGACAGCGCATCGTTGGCTGAACTCTGCGCCTTTGTGAGTGCTCTATCTCAACAGCCGATCAACCAGAGCATTGCCATCACGGGCGCTGTCGACCAATTCGGTCGTGTACAAGCAGTTGGCGGTATCAATGAGAAAATTGAAGGCTTCTACCACATCTGTGAGCATCGCGGCTTATCCGGCTCTCAAGGTGTCATTTTGCCAATGACAAACCTCAACGCACTCTGCCTTAGTAAGGACGTCACCGAAGCCATTCGTGATGGTAAGTTCCACATCTGGGCCGTTGAAAATGTTGAAGAAGCATTCCCATTGATCACCGGTGTGCCATTTAGTGGCGAAGAGGACGATGAAGAAACCGAAACACTGCTCGATAAAATCGCGCTGCGAATCGAACTCTTCCACCATGGTGAGCATCGTCACACATCACTAATAAATAAGCTTAAAAACATGTTCAGCCGACACTGATCAGAGTTGTCTAGCGTACACGTGTACGCTAGAATAATGACATCTTTTTGCAGGAGCAGTACAATACTAATGAAACGTCACTCATATGATCGCGACGACCTAATTGCCTCAAGTCAGGGCGAGCTTTTTGGCCCTGGCCGTCCTCAGTTGCCAGCTCCAAACATGCTGATGATGGACCGAATTGCAAACATCACCGATGAAGGTGGTGATTTCGGTAAAGGTTTTATTGTTGCTGAACTCGACATCACACCTGACCTTTGGTTTTTTGATTGCCACTTCCCTGGTGACCCAGTAATGCCTGGTTGTTTGGGCTTGGATGCAATGTGGCAGCTGGTTGGTTTCTTCCTTGGCTGGATGGGCGGCGAAGGTAAAGGCCGAGCTCTGGGTGTAGGCGAAGTGAAATTCACTGGCCAAATCCTCCCTACTGCGAAAAAAGTGACGTATGAAATTCAGATGAAGCGTGTCATTAACCGTAAATTGGTAATGGGCGTTGCTGATGGCCGTGTACTGGTAGATGGCAAAGAAATCTACGCTGCGAAAGATTTGAAAGTAGGTTTATTTCAAGATACCTCTTCATTCTAAACATGCGCCAATCTTTCATTAAACCGCCCCTGTGGCGGTTTTTTTGTTTAGTGCTGCAGATTCCCTCTCTTCTCGCGTTTGTCCTTTCTGGTGCGAATCAGCTTCACCCACACGGTTTCCACCCACAGACTTAAGTAGAGATATCGACATCTCCAATCCTGTATTGAACAATAATTCAAACCCAATTAGTTATAGTGCATTAAACGGGTAAGAAAAAGCCCCGAATTCGGGGCTTATTTGGATGGATTGCAAGAAAGAGATTATTTCATTGACGTCGCTTTAGTATCTCGACCATCACGCCAACCGCCTAGCCATTGGCTGCGTGCGTCCGTGGCTTGATAAGGACATGTTTCAGAGGATCGACCGCTTACGCCGGCTTGATAGCCTTTAGCTTGTGCTCGCTCTAAACGATCTCGCTTCTGTCTTTTCATATTTCCGCCCTCTTATCCTTCGACAAATGTATCTTTGCGATGCGGCTTAACAGGGTCACTGTTAATGAACCGCACCATTTAAGATTCATTCAAGGTTAATAAATAATCAAGCATCGACTGGCTCATCCGACAAATATTTGTGAGGACGAGCCAAAAATGAACATTACTTTCTACGTCTCAACAGTCCACCTAGCCCAAGAAGAGCAAGGCCTAGCACACCAAAACCACCACCGCTGCGAGTGATCGTATTTGTTTCGTAAGGACGAGGTGTAATATCACCGCTTTCACGTGTCAGTTTCACGGCCACCAGCGCTTCTTCGCCATCACATTTTGCGTCATGGGCTGTTGAACTATAGCCACCAGCACAATAGAAAGCAGACGCTGCAATATCACCATTTACTGCAATATCATAAGCTTCAGCGATACGGTAAGCATTCGCTCCCGTTGCACCATTGGTCAGATCATCCAACAACCAACCGCGCGTATTGTCGAAATCGGCCAAATTTGGCGCAGAGCCATGCAGATATACATAGCCACGCTGGCGTCGAGCGCGATCACGGGAGGATTCAATATCGACCTTACCCACCAGCTCATTATTGTCGTTAATCGCCGCCGCAGTCGCGTTGTAGCCATTAAAGAACAATGAACTTTGAGCAGTGGTTAAAAGTGTCGTTGATGTGCCTTCATTAACAAACACATTTTCTGCGTATGCACCGTTATTCAGCCTGTAGTTCTTAGCCACACCTACAACGACATTGTTTGCATTAATGTCGTTGGCTTCGGTGTAACTATAGATAATATCGCCATTTTGGCGGATTTCTATGCCAGGAATAAGCGACATACCCCAGCAAGTGCCAGCGGATGAATCTAGTTTTAGTGTCGCAAAACACGCATCAAAATCGGCGGTTGGCGTAAACTTCACGGCACGAGCATAGAAGTCACTATCATCATAAGTGCTAAAACCAACCATTGTCGGCGCAGTGTCCGCCCCTACAAGCGCTGCAGCACGAACACTTGCCTGAGCGGTATCGTCTGTATTGCCAGTTGCACCATTCGGGAAGCCAGCAATAACTCGTGCATTATTGGCATCAGTCGCGCCGAGCAACCAAACAGATGCCTGATTAGCAAACTGATAGTACTGACAAGCACGGTTGCTATAGTCAACAGAGCTTGAGCAGCTATTTAAATCGGAAAGCCCAGAATCCTCTGGAGCCTTGTTGCTATTGTTTGGTTCTGCCATGTTATGCGTTGAGGCCGAACCAAACACAATCGTCGTGCCGTTAGCATCTATTGAGCCATTGGCATTGGTTTGACCGATTTGTGGAATAACACCTGTTGCGCTTGATGGAGGAAGAAGTTCTGTGCTTCCTGAAAAGCCTCGACGAACAAATGCACGAGCGTTATAGCTACCTTCGTCGAAATAAGGACTGCTGGAAGCCCCCATCGCCTCCCCAGAATCAGTCACCGCATTAACGACAACATTGGTAGAATCCGTATTTGGGTTTGTCAGCGTTGTACCGGAAACACCTGAACCAAACGGATTAACCTGAGAGCCATCTAAAGTAGCGACACTATTGCTGGTATAACCTGCATGCCAAGCATCAATTTCTTTGTTCAAGCCGCCAGTACAAATATTGGCATCATAGTCTTCACTATCACACACTTCACCAGATGCTTTAATGCCATACCATTGCTCATTCGCCCACGTATCGCAGGTGTTGTAGCCAAGGTAGTTAAAACAGTAACTATCCAAGTCATTATAGCTATTAATGAAATGCTCTACGTCTACCATGTAAGGCAGCTCTTGAGAGTAGTTAAGTCCCACAGGGCCACTTAACACCTCAACCGCAACTTTACCGCCATTAGGCGAAATAGCAGTAGCAGCCGCTGACTGGCTTGTGGATGCGTTATCCACACGGTCGACAGAATACAATGCCGCATTCGCTGCGATTGGAAAACCAGCCATCGCAAGCGCGACAGCTGAAAGTTTAAATTTGTTGAACTGCATTACTATTCCTTCTGCATCTCTTCGAGTTCTTCCCATCGCTCAAACGCCGTTTCCAATTCAACTTCAACATCGCTCAAACGCTGCAAAATTGGCTGAGTTTCTTCGGTGCTTTTCTGGAAGAACGCAGGATCGTTCACCGATTCCTGTAACTGCGAGATTTCATTCTCTAAGTTTTCAAGAAGCTGTGGAAGCGCTTCTAGCTCTCTTTGCAACTTATAAGACAGTTTTTTGCCTGGCTTATTGTTTTCAGCTTGTTTTATAGGCGCTTCTTCTTGTGAAGCTTCCTGTTTCTTTTGTTTCTCTTGAGGTTTATCTGCACCAATCGTCTGACGATAATTATCGCGTTGCTGCATCGCATCGTGATAACCACCGACGAATTTGTGAATAACACCCTCACCTTCAAACACCCAGCTATGAGTCACGGTGTTATCGACAAACTGACGATCATGGCTCACTAACAGCAAAGTACCCTGATAGTTGGCAAGCAATTCTTCCAAAAGTTCCAACGTTTCGATATCCAAATCGTTGGTTGGTTCATCGAGAACCAATAAATTACAAGGCTTAAGGAAGATACGCGCGAGTAGAAGGCGGTTCTTCTCACCACCAGATAAGGCTTTTACTGGCGTTCGTGCACGACGTGGGTGGAACAAGAAATCTTGCAGGTAGCCAAGCACATGTCGCTTACGCCCACCCACTTCGACTTCCATCTTGCCTTCCGCAAGATTATCGACCACGGTTTTCTCTGGATCGAGCTTCTCTCGGTATTGGTCAAAATAAGCCACTTCGAGCTTAGTGCCGACATGGAACTTGCCAGTTTCGGATTCCAGATTTCCCAACATCAACTTCAGCAACGTACTTTTGCCACAGCCGTTAGGCCCAATCAATGCAATACGGTCGCCACGCATCACATTAAAGCTAAAGTCTTCGATTAAGTTCTTTCCATCAAACTTAAAGCTAATGTCTTTCGCTTCGAAAACGATTTTTCCTGACTTAACCGCTTCATCAACCAGTATATTGGCACTACCCAACACTTCGACACGCTCAGATCGTTCGCGACGAAGTTGCTTAAGGGCACGTACACGGCCTTCGTTACGCGTACGACGCGCTTTGATCCCCTGGCGAATCCAGGTTTCTTCTTGCGCGAGTTTTTTGTCGAACTCAGCGTTTTGATCAGCTTCGACACGAAGCGCTTCTTCTTTGGCATCAAGGTATTTTTCGTAATCGCCAGGCCATGAGCTCAATTGACCGCGGTCGAGGTCAACGATGCGTGTTGCCATAGAACGAATAAATGCACGGTCGTGCGAGATGAAGATGATCGCGCCTTTGAAATCTTTAAGGAAGTTTTCCAGCCACAAAATCGTCGCCACGTCCAAATGGTTCGTTGGCTCATCTAGAAGTAATACATCAGGCTCACACACCAGTGCACGCGCTAAAGCGGCTTTACGCTGCCAACCACCAGACAATTCGGACAACTTCTTAGAACCGTCCAATTTAAGTGCATCAAGCACCATGGTCAGTTGGTTTTCAAAATGCCATGCGCCAGAATGGTCTAGCTGATCTTGAACCCTTGCCAATCGGTTGATGTTCTTCTCGCTAGGATCCGTTTCCATCAACCCGAGCAATTCGTGGTACTGCTTAAGGAGCGCCCCTGCTTCTGCTAAACCTTCAGACACATAGTCAACCACAGTGCCTTCGGAATCACGCGGAGGATCTTGCTCTAAACGTGACACTTTCAAATCTTGCTGGCGGTTAATACTGCCGTCATCAAGCTGCACTGTGCCATGGATGACTTTCATTAGAGTCGATTTACCCGCGCCGTTTCGGCCGACAAGACAAACCCGTTCATTGGGCTGCAACGCAAATTCTGCGTGGGCGAGTAAAGGATTATCGCCGTAAGCGAGCTGAGCGTTGGTGATGTTAATCAATGCCATGTTTAACTAACCATGTTGTTAAAGCGAAAGAATCAAAAGGCCAGCTCAGTTCTTCAATGACTGAGCCGTCTTTCGTTTGAAGTGAGATAACAGGAATAGTGACGCCGTAACGAGAGTACAGCGTGTCATCAAATGCAATGTCTATAACGTTCAAAGCAGCGGTGTTATCCGCTGCTTGATATAAAGCCATTGCCTCTTCACAAAGGTGACACCCTTCCGTGCTGTAGAGGATTAAGGCCATTAACCTTCCTTGTGGGTAATAATCCAACAGTTGTGGATCTGCTTGTTACGTTCAAAATCCAATGGAATAGAACGATGAGTAATGTTTTGTGCTGACAAACCCAGTTCGCCGAGCGCTTCGAGATCCATCTTGAAGTTACGTTTGTTGTTAGAGAACACAATCTCGCCGTCAGTTCGAAGTAGACGTTTCAGATCAGCCATCAGTTTGATGTGGTCACGTTGCACATCAAAGTTATCTTCCATACGTTTTGAGTTAGAGAACGTTGGAGGATCGATGAAAATAAGATCGTATTGACCTTGTTCTGACTCAAGCCACTTTAGGCAGTCCGCATGAATGTATTGATGCTGATTCCCCGCTTTACGATTCAATTCCATGTTGCGTTCAGCCCACGCGAGATAGGTTTTAGACATATCTACGGTGGTTGTTGACTTCGCGCCACCCACAGCGGCATGAACCGTTGCTGTACCGGTGTAAGCAAACAAATTGAGGAAGTCTTTACCTTTCGCTTTATCACCCAACATCTTGCGGGTGTTACGGTGGTCTAGGAACAAACCTGTATCAAGGTAGTCTTGAAGATTAACTTCCAGCGTCACGTTGTATTCGTGAACCTTCATAAAACGCTTGGCTTCACCCAGCTTCTGATACTGGTTAGTGCCTTTTTGCTTCTCTCGGGTTTTCAAGATGACGTTGTTTGCGTTAACACCAGTCACGGCAATAGTCGCACGCACAGTGTCCATCAAACGACGACGGGCAGTCTCTTCCGGGATTGTTTTAGGCGGCGCGTATTCTTGAATAACGATGTTGTCGTTATAACGGTCAATCGCCACGTTGTAATCGGGTAAGTCAGCGTCGTACAAGCGATAACATTCAACGCCCTGCTGTTTCGCCCACTTCTCGAGTTTCTTGAGGTTCTTGCGTAAACGGTTAGAAAACTCTGGGGCAACATCCGGCATTTGCACTTGCACTTGGCCATCTGGTGACGTTGTCACCTCACCACGGGCAGTGATCTGGTACGTCTTCATTTCACAATCAAGTGCACCGTTACGCAGGTTATAGGTGCTCTCTGCACGCATGCGAATGCAGCTCAGGAGTTCGTTAGAACCAGAGTAGATGTGTGCGACGGAACCTTTGAATTGCGTTTTAAGCTGCACGCCCAACTGGGTGTACAGCGCAATAAGACCCGGAGTAGTACCAAGACGCTCGCCATATGGCGGGTTACAAATGATGTGACCCGTGCCAAACCCTTCTGGGTTTTGCAGTGTACTTGCGTCTGCTTCTTCAAACTGAATAAGGCTACCAACACCTGCGCGGTTCGCATTCGCTTTTGCCGTTTCAAGCACACGACGGTCGTTATCAAAACCAAAGAAGCGCGTTTCGCACCTTGCAGGGCCTTTCTTGGACTTAACGGTAACTTCCGCATGCACTTCCATCCACTCTTCGCGGTTGAAAGATTTCAGTGATTCAAAGCCCCAACGTTTACGTTTCAATCCTGGCGCAACTTGCGCTGCCATCATTGCTGCTTCAATCAGTAACGTGCCTGAACCACACATAGGGTCAAGCAAGGGTTGCTCTGATGTCCAACCGCTTTTCATCACCAATGCCGCGGCATTGGTTTCACGCAAAGGAGCCATACCTGCTTCGGTACGGTAACCACGCTGGTGCAAGCCACTACCTACCATGTCGATACCCAGCAGGCCATCTTCACGAGACAAGCGCATGTGAATACGAAGGTCAGGTTGCTCACGGTCAATGCTTGGACGCTCACGATCCGCCTTAATAAAGCGGTCTACGATGGCATCTTTAACTTTCAGCGCACCGTACTGACTGTTGCGAATTTCACGGTTAGTACCGTTGAAATCAACAGCAATTCGCTTTTTCTCGCTAAAGTATTCTGGCCAGTTAATGGCAGTTGCACCCAGATACAGGTCCATGTCATCACGTACGGCAAATTCGCTGAGTACAAGAATAAATCGTGATGCTGTGCGGCTCCATAAACAGCACTTGTAAAGGGTTTTCTCATCGGCAAGGAAACGTACGCCGGCATTAACCGCTTTAACGCTGCTTGCGCCGAGTTGTTCGAGTTCTTCTGCAAGCAGGTTTTCGAGACCGCGAGAGGTAATAGCTAAATATTGATTCATGGAAATGTATTCTGAGGGATTTTGCGCGCGATTATACCTGATTTCGTGACGTAGCGCTCTATTGGCAGCCATTTCTTTTCCATTCAATTTAGCCAAAGAGCAAGGTCTTGTAGCGCCAAGCTATACCTATTACTTATCTAAAAGCGCTATTTCAAAAGAAGGCTTTTATTACACTCAACGCCTCATCTTCCCCTCACTTTCGCGTTATCCACAACGAAGAAAACTGTTTCCCACAAGAAACCATTATCACAATATGCTTAATCGTTCTGGATGGGGATCACAACCCAGCCTCAAGCCAGATTGTTAATCTATATATGTACAAATAGTAAGCACACACTTATCCACAACATTAATGAATATGTAGCATCAAAAATAGTCTTAACGCCCCATTCATTCCTAATAAGAAAGTTACTATTCACACCAAATCTGGTATATACCACTGTGATGAATCAATGGCTTCTCTTTCGATAAATGGGGAAATTTAGTTATTATCGTTTCTAAAATAGACCTATTTTCGCCAGTTTATAGCGATAATTGAAAGCGGATAAACATTGTATTGATGCAAATTGCGTGAGATAGATCACTTTTATTGGTGGGAGGATTCTCGTTGATTTGAAGGGACTTTCTCACAATTGCATATAAATGAGACAGCCCTTCTTTTTCATTGATAGATAAAAGCAGGTGAATCAAAGCCTGGGATAAGGCTATTCAGACAGAGCAGTTCTGTATGGCTTGTATTGATTCAATGCGAGCAGAGCCAACTCACCCCTGGTCGATACGCCATAGAGGCGCCAGCGCGAGATACAAGCTCAAAGGATATGTGATCAGTCTTTATATCGGGGATTTTACGTGTTCAGTGGCAATTTAGCCTGTTACAGGTAGAAGTTAGAATGCTTGATGGATGATTGAGGTTTTAAGAATGGAAAGAAAAGAGGCTGATAGAACGGTTCTATCAGCCTACTAACGCATAATGACCACTGCCGTTATCGTATTGCTGTTGGTATATTGATAACCGATCATTCATTACTTTTACAGCTTCACAGAACCGCATTTGTTTTGTGTCGGTCAGCGCCAATGGTGACTCGCCTGCATGCATACACAATGAAGCGATGCCTGCGTTTTCAATCACTAAAAAGGATTCACTGCCGTGCTCAGTTTTCAATGTCACAAGCGAGCCAGCTTCTGCGGCTGAGTACCCTTCTTGTTCTTGGAAAAACCAGCTTTTTGGTAGTAGCGGTTTATGGAAGCGATTTGCTGCCACTGCGTTCAAAACGAGTTCGGCCTTGCGAGGGCCTGATAGAGAAAGCGCATCTACTGCATCAAAATACGCTTGGAATAGTGATGCGTCATCAACTGAAAATGGGGTTTCAGCAAACGCATCGGGGATGAGCTGTTTGCATTCTATGGCCACTTGGAAAACCATGTCTTCACCTAAATCCAGCATCAATGCTTGTGCTTCTTTATCGAAGTACCACTTCCATGCGTTATTAGGTTTCAACATCGTGCTCGCTCCTGCGCTTGCAGAGAATCGGTCCGTGACCACTGAATAAATTGTGCTTTGGGGAAGTGTAATCGGCTTGAGATAAAAAAAAAGGGGAAGTCATCCTCCCCCTTTACTGCGCATTCTTAATTTTTTTGGTTAAATATTTCGTACGATATCTTTAACCAAACGCGGACCGTGGTAGATAAAGCCAGAGTAAACTTGAACAAGCTCAGCGCCTGCCATCATTTTCTCTTTTGCCGCCATCACTGAGTCAACGCCACCTACACCGATAATCGGTAGTTTACCATTAAGCTCCTGATGAAGACGGCGAATCACTTCCGTGCTTTTGTTTTGAACTGGACGACCGCTCAACCCACCCGCCTCATGTGCATGAGGCATACCTTCGACCAAAGAACGATCCAAGGTTGTGTTAGTTGCAATAACACCATCAATGTTATAACGCACTAGCGCATCGGCCACTTGCACCAGTTCATCTTCGGTCATATCAGGTGCAATCTTCAAAGCAACTGGAACATATTTACCGCGACTTTTCGCAAGTTCGTTCTGGCGCACTTTCAATGCAGAAAGCAAATCGTCCAGTGCGTCACCGTATTGCAGTGATCGTAATCCAGGTGTATTTGGCGAAGAAATGTTAACCGCTATATACCCTGCATGGTCATAAACTTTGTCCATGCAGATTAGGTAATCATCTTTGCCATTTTCCAATGGTGTGTCTTTGTTCTTTCCTATGTTGATGCCAATCACGCCGTCATACTTGGCCTTCTTAACATTCTCCACCAGCGCATCCACACCGTGGTTGTTGAAACCCATGCGGTTGATAATACCTTCCGCAGGAATAACACGGAACAGACGTGGTTTGTCGTTACCATCTTGTGGGCGCGGTGTGACCGTCCCTACTTCGATAGAGCCGAAACCCATTGCACCAAATGCATCAATGCATTCGCCGTTTTTATCCAAGCCAGCTGCAAGGCCTACTGGGTTTTTGAAATGCAATCCCATGACTTGAACGGGACGAGGAGGAAGATTTTGACGATAAAATACATCAAGAGGAGTGCCAGTGAAGCGAGAAAGATTCTTGATTGCCAGATCATGTGCATGCTCTGGGTCTAGCTGAAAGATTGCCGATCTGGCGAGGCGGTACATCATGTAACCTCCAAAAAAAAGCCCCGAATAAACGGGGCTGTATTATCAACACTTTGTTAGCTTAATTCAAATTTAAAAGTGTAAGTTCCCGCAATGCAACGGAGAATTTAGCAAATTCATGCACTGTGCCCACTTTAAACTCGGCCACAATGCTTTCCCAGCGCCCGAGACTCACTGCATGTTCAACCATCCAGGACTCTAAACCCAACTCCGCTGACTCTCCTTTATTCATGCCTTCAAGGATATGTGCCGTCAATAAGCGTTGCTGCCAATCCAGATCTTCACGGAAAGAAGCACGAGCCAACGCTTGCCAATGGTTTTCCACGGGTTGGTTGGTAATTTGCTTGAGGAACCAGTGCAGAGAAAGTGTGTCACCCAGTACAAAGTACAAACGTGCGACCACATCGTAAGGCTTGTTCATCTGCTCTGACACCTGTGCCAGGTCGAGACCTGCGAACAAACTACTTAAACGCACGACTTTATTTGCAATTTCTTTTGGTACACCTAGAACAATGAATTCACTCGCCTGTTCTTCATGCTCCTCTATTTCAGCCGGAACCAAATAGGTTTCAAGATTATCAGCCAGATTCTTCACTGCGGGTTTGTAGAACGCGACTTGCTCCTCAATGCCTTTCGCTTTCATCGGATTACGAAGAATCCAACGAGATGCACGACGAAGCATACGACGACAGCGAAACATGACTGCGTACTGAATTTGTGCAGGAATTACGTTATCTAAAGCGCGAATGTCTTCGAAGGTTTTATCAAAATCAAACACTTCATTCACAATGGCGTAGGCCGACGCAATGTCTCCAACGCTCGCCCCGGTTTCATCTTGCATTCGCGTGACAAAATTGAAGCCCATGACGTTGGACATTTGATTTGCCAAGGAAGTCGCAATGATTTCAGCACGCAATGGGTGTGTTTCCATTGCCTCGCGATAGTTACGCTGTAACTCTTGTGGGAAATATTGTGGCAGAAGTTTTCCAAAGTGCGGATCTTGGGTAATTTGCTCTACCACTAACTGCTCTTTGAGTACCATCTTGCCGTATGCCACCAGCACAGCAATTTCGGGCCTTGTCAGCCCTTTGCCATGCAGTTGACGCTCTGCAAGGGTTTCATCGTCTGGCAAATATTCTAGCTGACGATCCAGTTTGCCCTCTTTTTCCAAATAATGGATAAAGCGAATTTGTTCTTTCAACAGAGCGGCTTTCTGATTATTGGTGACAGAAATAGACTCGCTTTGACAGTAAGCATCATCCAGAACAATGTCACCGACTTCATCTTCCATGCGCTCAAGCAACTCGTTGCGCTGCTTGTAGGTGAGATCCCCTGCCGCTACCAAGCCATTGAGTAAGATCTTAATGTTCACTTCATTGTCTGAACAATCCACGCCACCGACGTTATCAATGAAGTCCGTATTGACCAGACCACCATTCATAGCGAATTCGATGCGACCAAGCTGGGTCATACCTAGGTTACCACCCTCACCAATAATCTTGGCGCCAAGCTCGCTACCGTTTAGACGAAGACCGTCGTTAGCGCGATCGCCAACATCAGTATGCGTCTCAGACTCGGCTTTCACATACGTACCGATACCGCCATTCCAGAGAAGATCCACGTTGGATTTTAAGATCTGTTTGATCAACTCATTTGGTGCCATGCTCTGTTTACGCACACCGAGCATTTTCTGAATCTCAGGGGTCAATTCAATAGACTTCGCTTTACGCGAGAATATACCGCCGCCTTTAGAGGTAAGCTTGGTGTTGTAATCTTCCCAGCTTGAACGAGGAAGTTTGAACAAACGATCTCGCTCTACCCATGTTTTCGCTGAATCTGGGGTCGGGTCGATAAAGATATGCATGTGGTTAAACGCAGCCACTAATCGAATGTGCTTCGATAACAACATGCCATTACCGAATACGTCACCCGCCATGTCGCCAATAGCTACACAGGTGAAATCCGTTTCCTGGCAATCAATACCAATTTCTCGGAAGTGACGCTTCACCGATTCCCAACCACCTTTGGCCGTAATACCCATGGCTTTGTGGTCATAACCGTTTGAGCCACCCGATGCAAATGCATCGCCTAACCAGAAGTTATATTCTTCTGATACTGAGTTGGCCAAATCTGAGAAAGTCGCTGTGCCTTTATCCGCAGCAACAACCAAATACGGGTCGTCCTCATCATGACGAACCACATTCACTGGTGGCGTTAATTCGCCTTCAATGATGTTATCCGTGATATCGAGCAAACCGCGAATGAATATACGATAGCAACGCTGACCTTCCGCAAAAATTTCATCGCGGCCGCTTAGCGAGTGCTGCTTCTTACAAACGAATCCGCCTTTCGCCCCCACAGGAACAATAACCGTATTCTTAACCTGTTGCGCTTTAACCAATCCAAGGACTTCGGTTCGGAAATCTTCTTGTCGGTCTGACCAACGAAGGCCACCACGTGCGACTTTGCCACCGCGAAGGTGCACACCTTCAACGTCTGGCGAATAGACGAAAATTTCAAAGAAAGGAACGGGTTTTGGTATTTCCGGAATTTGAGAAGGTTGAAGTTTCAATGACAGATAGTCTTTAAATTGACCCGTCTCTTTGTCTTTTTGGAAATAGTTCGTGCGCAACGTTGCGAGGATCATTTCCATGTATCGACGAATAATACGGTCATCATCAAGGCTTTCTACTTTTTCAAGCTCGCCTTCAATTTGACTGATGATACGTGTTTGGTCTTTCTGACTATTCTTTGAGCCACCAAAACGCTTATCAAATAACGTCACCAAGCATTGCGCCAAATCTGCATGCGAGGTCAATGTCTCTTCAATATAAGCTTGACTGAACGGGAACGCGACTTGACGCATATAACGCGCATAAGAACGTAAAATAGTCACTTCACGCCCAGTAAGACCCGCATTTAGCACCAAACGGTTGAAGCCATCACTTTCTAGCTTACCATGCCAAATCGCACCAAAAGCCTCTTGGAAACGTTCACGTGCTTCAGACAGATCAAACCCGTTGCCGGCACTGTGAAGCATGGAGAAATCGAGGATCCAAAACACATCACCCGTCGTTGTCTGTACCTTGTAAGGTGACTCACCAATCACGCGTAAACCCAAATTTTCGAGCATAGGCATTACGTCGGAAAGGTGGATTGCCTCATCTTTCTGAAACAACTTGAGACGGACTGAGCGAGACGTGGCGGGCTCTTCCTGAGGCCGATAAAAAAGCATATCTAGCTTATTGTCTTCGCTTAGGTTTTCTAATCGCTCGATATCAGCCACCGCTGAGCCCGGCAACATGGCTTCTTTGTATGAACGAGGGAAAGCACCAAGATAGCGTTTTGCAATTGGCGTACCACTGTTCTCGCCAAAGTTTGCAATGACAGATTCTTGTAGACGATCATCCCAAGAAGACGCGGCTTCAGTCAGGTTCTGCTCCAATTTCTTCACATCAATGTCAAAGTTGTTGTTTTCAACACGCACAATGTAATGCGTTCGTGCCAGCGGACTTTCAGAGAAAAACGTATTGAATTCCACTTCCTGATCGGAGCCAAAATAGTTCTTCATAATACGCTGTGCTGCGATACGGAACTCAGTGTTATAGCGTTCACGCGCCACATACACCATGCACGAAAAGAAGCGTCCAAATGGGTCTCGTCGAACAAAGACGCGCAACATATCGCGGTCTTGTACCTGAACGATACCCATACCGATATCCAGCATCTCAGCTTCAGACGCTTGGAATAATTCATCGCGTGGGAAGTTTTCAATGATATTAGCCAGCGCTTTCCACGAATGCGATCCTTGGTAGTAACCACTGATCTCAAGGATCCGTTGCACTTTGTTTCGCAGTACGGGGATCGCATTGGTCGCTTGGTTATATGCAGCAGAAGCATAAAGGCCATGAAAACGGTGCTCACCAATAACATTGCCTTTTTTATCAAAGCTCTTAAGGCCAATGTAGTCCATATACGCTGGGCGGTGTACACGCGATTTACTGCTGCCTTTATTGATAATAAGGAGTTCTTTACGCAATGCTGTTGCGCGTGCCGATTCAGGCATGGCAGACAATTTTACGCCGGGTCGTTTAAGATCTAACTTCTTCGCCAGACCTAATCCTTGTTCGTCAGATTGTTTGAGTTCATGGTCACCTTCTATCGCATTCAGCTCATAATACTTGTAACCCATGAACGTGAAATTGTGAGAACCAATCCACTGGAGAAACTCTACCGCTTCATCTTTACGTTCTTTATCAACCGGCGGCTTATCTTTCTTAAGCGCTGCAATCAACTCCTGCATTTTGGCTTGCATTGGTTGCCAATCATTAACGATTAGCGCAACGTCGGTTAGCGTTTCCGTTACCTCGGCTTCCAAAGCTGCCATTTCTTTCTTGCTGGTCATGCGGTCGATTTCTAGATGGAAGACGGTTTGACGAACCCCCTTCTCTCCGCCAATCTCGACAACATGCCCACCACTGTCTTTTAATACATGCAACGGCCCATTGAGCATGAGGTGCGAAGCAATATCAAGACGATTCAACGCCATGCGAACAGAATCAACCAAGAAAGGCGCATCCGGCGTGACAATTTCAACGATCGTATGTGTTGACTGCCAACCGTTTCCACTCAATGTAGGGTTGAATACCTTTACAAAGATCTGGTCTTGTTCGAACGTATTTAGATGATGCCACAAGCTGATAACAGCACCGTAGAGGTCGGATTCATTCCTTTCCTGTAAATCATCATCTGAGATGGGACCCAAAATCCTTTTTGCCAAAGTTTCTACGAGTGGTTGTTGTTTCTTGTCCAGTTTTTCAGCAATGAGATGATAAACTTTCTCAAGCAACACCGGCACAATAGGGTCACGCGCGGTCATGGTTTACTCCATATATTTTTTATGTAATCGCTATGAGTATAGAAGTTAATTAGTCTTTGCGACGTATGGAGTAGTTTACGACTTAGTTAATAAATTCGTTACATCAAATAACGTTAATTGTATTCGAGTTTTTGGATATGTGATTGACGTACGGTTTAGACTATTTGTTCGAGAGATTTAAAACGATTCGCCTCGTCTACAACCAGCCTAAAACGGCCTTTTAGGCCTAATTGGCTTAGATATGGACGCAAGCGCGATGCAGGCAGTTGCAGTGTTAAACCATTGTCTGTTTTGACGACAACCGTTGATGCCACACCGGCATAATGTTGCTGAAAGGTGTGATAAGAGATATCAAGGGTAAATAAGTACACATTCGATTTCATAAAAAAAGCCGTCTCCTCTTAGACGGCTTTAAATTACTTATTCCAACAGTTTTCGCAAGTGTTGTGTTTACACTTCGAGTGCTTTGTTGATTTTCTCGTAAAGATCTTTCGCAAGATTATCAAGAGAGGCCAATCGCTCAAGTTGATCTCGCATTAGCGCCTGACGATCTTGATCGAATCGCTTAAATTTCAGCAAAGGATCTATAAGCCTTGACGCGACCTGAGGGTTGGATTCATTTAGTTGAATCAAAATGTCAGACAGGAACTCATAACCAGCCCCATCTGTGGCATGGAAGTTTACCGGGTTGTTGTTGCAGAAAGCACCAACCAATGAACGGGTGCGGTTCGGGTTTTTGAGACTAAACGCCGGATGAGACATCTGCGCTTTCACATTATCCAATGCACCTTGTGCTGGATTGCCCCCCTGCAGCATGAACCATTTGTCCATCACCAGACCATCATGTTGCCATTTATCACTAAATGCTTGCATCAAGGTCGCTCGGCAAGCCAGCTCTGCATGATTCGCTGCTGCCAATGCCGCTGCAGTATCTGTCATGTTGTTAGAGTCGGTGTAATGCGCAGAAACGATGTCATCCCCTTGCTCAGTCAGTGCCAAATAAGCCAAACACATATTACGCAGACTGCGTTGACCTATCGCATCATGCGCAATACTGTATTCCATTTGCTTCAGAGAGTGATAGATCGCGCTGAATTCATCCGCCAATTCATTAGCAAAATGCTGTTTAGTGGCACCACGAACTGCGTTAATGGCATCGACGTCAACAACGTCAAACCAGCCACCGATTTCATTTTCACTCGGCAACTGCATCACTTCTGCAATCAGTGCCGCATCAAGCTGATCACTCAACAAGACACCGCGGAATGCATCAACGACTTCTTCAGGAATGTGAACGGCTTCGCCAGCCTGCACGCGAATGACATTTGCTTTGATGTGCTTTGCCAAAAGCATCTGACCTGCATCCCAACGTGCAAATTCATTACGTGCATGCACCATCAAAAACGCGAGCTCTTCATCACTGTAGGCATAATGAAGTGTGACGGGCGCAGAGAACTCACGCAGCATTGAGATAACGGGTTGTTCGCCTACATTGTCAAAGACAAAGGTCTGCTCAGACTCAGTAACGTGCAAGACATTACTGACAACCGAACCGTTACACTGTAACTTAATAACATTACCATCTGAAGCATATAGCTCTACATCGAATGGGATCATCAGAGGTTGCTTGTCTTTCTGATCCGCAGTCGGTGGCGTCTGTTGTTTTACACGCAATGTCAGCGTGTTGCTTTCATCATCATAAACACTGGTTACATCAAGCACAGGTGTTCCAGACTGGCTATACCAAAGACGGAATTGCTTCAAATCGATTCCAGATGCATCTTCCATTGCTTTGACAAAGTCTTCACAAGTGGCCGCGGTGCCATCGTGACGTTCAAAGTAAAGCTTGATGCCTTTTTGGAACTTCACTTCTCCTAGAAGGGTATGCATCATACGGATCACTTCACTGCCCTTTTCATACACGGTCAATGTGTAGAAGTTATTCATTTCGATAACTTTGTCTGGGCGGATTGGGTGTGCCATTGGGCTGCGGTCTTCTGCAAATTGAGGACCGCGCATAGTACGCACATTGCCAATACGGTTTACTGCTCGTGAACCGAGATCTGAAGAGAACTCTTGGTCACGGAAAACCGTCAGACCTTCTTTAAGGCTTAACTGGAACCAATCACGACAGGTCACACGGTTGCCTGTCCAGTTGTGAAAATATTCGTGACCTATCACCGCTTCAATACCAAGGTAGTCAGTATCGGTGGCGGTGTCTGAATTCGCGAGAACATACTTGGAGTTAAAGACATTTAAGCCTTTGTTTTCCATTGCTCCCATGTTGAAGAAATCAACGGCAACGATCATGTAGATATCAAGATCGTACTCAAGATCAAAACGATCCTCATCCCACTTCATCGAGTTTTTCAGTGATGTCATTGCATGGGTTGCACGATCTAAGTTGCCTTTGTCGACGAAAATCTCCAAGGCAACATCGCGACCACTGCGTGTGGTGAAACTGTCTGCAAGTCGATCAAAATCGCCCGCTACTAGCGCAAACAAGTAACTTGGCTTTGCATACGGGTCTTCCCACTGTACCCAGTGACGACCACTCTCTAATTCTCCAGAGCCGATTTTGTTCCCGTTACTTAGTAGAAATGGAAAAGCAGATTTATCTGCGGCAATTTTTGTGGTGAACTTGGCCAGCACGTCAGGACGGTCAAGATAGTAAGTAATTCGACGGAAGCCCTCTGCTTCACATTGTGTGCAGTATGCCCCATCGGATAAATACAAACCTTCCAATGAACTGTTTGCAGCGGGATCAATGTGTGTCTCTATCAAGAGTTCAAATTCTGTTGGCAATTGCGTTAGGACTAGCCCTTCTGGCGTTTCTTCAAAATGCGGCCACGCTTCACCGTTTATCTCTACACGCTTTAGAGACAGACCATCACCATCCAAAAACATAGAATCTGAACCAATAACCTGCTGCTTCACTCGGCTTTTAGCAATAACTTGTGTGTGTGAAGCTTGAAGGTCAAAATCCAAGTCAAGATGAGTTATCGTAAAGTCAGGAGCCTTGTAATCTTTACGGTACTTGGCCTGAGGTTGTTGCGTCATGTCAGATTCCTTTTATTGCATAACGATTGACAGGCTGTTAGTCAATTCCACCAGCAGCCTGTTAAAAAATCGGAGTATTCACCTAAGATACTCACTAAGCCAGTGTATTGCTATAGCTTGGCTGAGCAGCAAATAACCAAACGCACTTTAACGTTTAGAAGAATAGATGGAGATCATATTATCTATAGGTTGACTAGACTGCCTAGTTTGACGTTAAATTTGCACCCTTAAATAAAACTGCCTGGCGCAACTGGGCGAGAATTGCCAACGTTCAGCCAACACCCGATTCGAGGTATAAAATCAGGCATGCACACACCCATTATTTCGTCATTATTAGACACGGATGCCTACAAACTAAATATGCAGCAGGCGATCTTTCATCACTATCCTGATGTTGTTGCCACTGCTGAGTTCCATTGCCGTAGCGATGAAAGTCTTGTTTCATTAAAAACTCGATTGGAATTTGAAATTCAATCACTTGCGAATCTGTCTTTTACAGAAAGTGATGTGACATTTCTTTCAACTCTTGGGCTTTATCAATCTGATTATCTTACATTTCTTTCAACGTTCTCACTCAGTGCGGACCATGTCACCGTGTCGATTGAAGACAAGCAACTTGCTATTCGTATCGAAGGTAAATGGCTCGATATCATCCTATGGGAAGTGCCATTATTGGCTATAATTTGCGAGTTACGTTGTCACGAAAAATACCCAGACACACACGCCAAACATGCTGTTGATTTACTCAATAATAAGTTAAACACCCTCTCGGCGCACAGTGCCCTTTCCAATGCAGACAAAGCGTTTCAGTTTGTCGATTTTGGTACTCGTCGCCGCTTTTCGAAAGCGGTGCATCATGCCATCGTGGATCATCTGGTGCATCATTCGATCCACTTTGCTGGGACATCGAACCTTTTGTTGGCTGCAAAGCATGGTATTCCCGCCGTGGGTACGCAAGCCCATGAATGGTTCCAGGCACATCAACAACTGGCGGGCGATTTAGCCGATTCACAACAAATTGCACTTAACCGATGGTTACAGGAATACCCGACAAAACTCGGCATCGCACTCACTGATTGCATTAACATGGACGCTTTTCTTAAAGACTTCACGCCGTATTTGAGTCAACAGTTTTCGGGACTACGTCATGACAGTGGAGACCCGATGACTTGGGGTGAGAAAGCGATCGCGCATTATCAAGGTCTAGATATCAATCCGATGGAAAAAACGCTGATTTTTTCTGATGGACTGACCCTAGAAAAAGCGCTCGATATCCATCACCATTTCTCAGGCCGTATTAATACGTCGTTTGGGATCGGT
The DNA here is from genome assembly GCF_041439165.1 of Enterovibrio sp. FF113. Lineage (NCBI taxonomy): Bacteria > Pseudomonadati > Pseudomonadota > Gammaproteobacteria > Vibrionales > Vibrionaceae > Enterovibrio > Enterovibrio sp. FF113. The sequence goes on from NZ_JBGONO010000011.1 coordinate 126,321, forward strand.
ACGCAGCTGACTTGTCACTTACCTGAAGTAGAAACACTTAACATTGTCATTAAGCTTGTCACTTGCAATGGTAAACCTGTTGCGAAAATTTCGGATGAGCCCGGAAAATCAATCTGTCGAGACAGCAATTATCTCAACGCATTGAAAAAAGCCTTCAATATTTAATTCCTCTCTTTCGCAAAAAGGGCGCTGAGAACAGCGCCCTTTCTTTTTCATTCTTTTCACTTGAATCACATCAACCACCGTACTTTACTTTGATGGATATTCCGCTCTACTCTCATTGACGTCTTAATATCGCTTCCATACCAAAATCAGTGTTCGTTAATGTCAGCGTATTTGAATCCAATTGAAATTCTGAATCTTGCTGACCACCTCGATAGATAAGAACAAGATGGTCATTCTCTAAAAAGTAGACGCCTCGATGTGTAACTTGCTGCCCTTGTTTTCCAGATACTCTCACTGAAAACAAGAAATCAGGACGTAACATCAGTGCGAGCTTTTCGACTTGCTCATCAACATCTTTACCTTTAATCACTTCGCTAAACCATGCGCCGGACAAATTGTGTGGCAAAATTTTGGTGAACCGAGCACCTTTTAGCATCAATTGATTGTGATTAAGTTGGTATTCATGGTGTTGAGAATCACCGTATTCGTCGTTCAGCACTAACGTAGAATCATCAAGATCGTAAAAGCCTTTAGCTTCTTCAACAGTTCCATCGCTATTCAGTAACTTCACATTGAACTGGTAGTCTGAGCTGAATGTGATATTAATCGCTTTGTATTTTACGTCCGGATCCGTTCCAGTACCTTCTTGCTGATCGGGACTAAACCAGTACCAATCGCCAATCAACAAGGGGAAGTCAAATTGAGTGAGGTCTTGTGCTTTGATTGGCAATGATACAGAGAAAATTACAATAAATAGACTGATGAACTTTGTCATTGGCTTCCCCTTCGCTTGATAGCATCACTTTAATTTTAGACACATATCACTATTAGGGGCTCATTTTGTTAACGTTTTCGTTACTTCTTCTATTGAAAAAAGAAAAAGCGGGCATAAGCCCGCTTTTCGATTGGTTACTGTGAGAATCACACTAACTGTTTAGTTTTTTTGCCAAATCAAGCGTAATTAATGCGGCTTCATCGAGGTAAGCATCCGGCTCTTCATAATCTGTTGGTACATCGTCCAACGATTTGAACGGTGGTTTATCAAGTTCCACCTGACGCTCATTCAAACGAGAAAGGCGTTTGGTATCGGCATTTTCCTGTTCGATAACACGTGCTTTTTCATTGAGTGAAATAGCATTATCGTCCTTCAAAGCCTTATATTCTGCAATGTCGCTCAGAATATAGCCAAACTCAGTATCCGTTTTAGTACGCTCTTGGTGTGCCTTGTCCAAATTAGAGAACAAGGAATTCAATTCACCAACTTTTTTATAAGCAGCAGGATTAATGCTATCCCACGGCAATGCGTTGTCTTCAACACTTTCACCGGTTTCTTCCGGATCAACCGCTGTTGGGAATGAAATATCAGGTACAACACCTAAGTGCTGCGTACTGCCACCATTGATGCGATAGAATTTTTGGATCGTGTATTGAACATGACCTAACGGTTTATCGCCCAAGTCATAGATCTTCTGCAGCGTGCGATGTTGCTGAACGGTCCCTTTACCAAAGGATTGCTCACCAATAATCACTGCGCGACCGTAATCTTGAAGTGCAGCAGCAAAGATTTCTGAAGCAGAAGCTGAATAACGGTTAATCAACACTGTGACTGGGCCGTCATAATAAATCTTGCTATCACTATCGCCGTTTACTTTGACACGACCATAGCTGTCACGAACCTGTACAACAGGACCACCCTTAATAAACAAACCTGTTAGTGCCGATGCTTCGCTAAGCGCACCGCCGCCATTATTTCTCAGATCAATAACAATACCGCTTACGTTATCTTTCTTCAGGTTTGCGATTTCTTTCTTGGTATCTTCGGCGAGGCCAACATAAAAGCTCGGGACAGATATAACGCCGACTTTCGCGCTTTCCTGCTCAATCACTTCAGATTTAACAGCGCGGTCTTCAAGGCGAATTTTGTCTCGCACAAGAGTGACGTTGTAACTCTTAGCGTTAGCACCTTCAGGCAAGATTTGCAGCTCAACCTTGCTTCCTTTCGGTCCTTTGATCAGCTGAACAACATCATCTAATCGCCAGCCGATTACATCTATAATCTGCTCATCATCTTGAGCAACACCAATGATGCGATCACCAGGAGAAAGCTTTTTCGATTTCGATGCGGGCCCACCAGCAACAAGCGAACGAATAACCGTAAAGTCATCATCTACTTGCAGCACGGCGCCAATACCTTCAAGAGAGAGATTCATCTCTGATTGGAATTGTTCAGCGTTTCGTGGCGAAAGGTAACTGGTATGTGGATCAACCTCACGAGAGAAAGCATTCAGATAAACCTGAAAAACATCTTCACTCTTGGTTTGAATCAATCGTTTAAGTGCGCTGTTGTAGCGCTTTGACAAGGTTTCCTGAATTTCAGGCCACGCCTTACCGGCAAGCTTAAGGTTCAACGCGTCATTCTTAACACGCTTACGCCAAAGCTCATTCAATTCGTCAGTGTTTTTTGCCCATGGCTCTTCACTGCGATCAATCAACATCTCTTCTTCTGCATCAAACGTAATTTCGTTATCAAGCAAAGCAAGCGCGTACTGATAACGCTCAAAACGTTTTTTCAATGCAGTATTGAAAATGTCATAAGCTGCGGAAGTGTCGCCAGAGCGCAATTGATCATCTATGCTCGTACGCCACTTAGACATCGCATCCACTTCTACCTGAGTCAGGAAGAGGCGATTGAAGTCTAGCGTTTCAAGATAGCGATCGAACACATTAGAAGAAAAATCGTCATTTAGCTGGAATTGCTTGTAATGCGACGTTTCAAAACTACTCGTTATCCGCACGCTGGCAGCTTTATGCTGAGGTTCTGAAACCAGAGTAGGCAGCTCAGCGGTGGCGTAATTAGCCTCTAAGGCTTGGGTGGACGCCACCAGCATTAAGCTGGCAGCAATCACGGAAAAGCGGAATCGACAGATCATGCGTCGAAGGATCTCCTTTACGAACTGAGGTGCTCCGCTTTTACTAGCATGGTTAGACCATTGCTCAAACGAACGCGAACCTCGTCCTTGTTAAGTTCTACAATCGTAGCGGGCATGTTGCCATTACCCATATTAACGTTTACGTCCTTACCTACGACAATGTCTTCAGCCTTGAGTTCACGACGTGGCTCAACCGGCTTCTTAACTAGCTTAGTATTTTTTGCCTTAGCTGGTCGAGAATTTGCTGGGTTAGCTGTTGATTTATTTGATTTTGGCGCTCTTTTCTCTTTCGAGCTGGCTTTTTTATCGCCATTTTTCGCAGCTTGCTCTTTACGACGCTCAGCTGCACGCGTTTTGCTTTCAGCTAGCGCAGTTTGCGCGTGGTCAACGTGCTCTTGCTCAAGCTCACCACAATCGTTGCCGTCAAGATCAACACGAATAGCGCCGGCTTTTACGCCGTAAAGGTAACGCCAGGAAGATGTATATTGGCGAAGTGCCGCGCGAAGTTGCGTTTTACTGACTTTAGCATCATCAGCAAGACGTTCAGCCAAGTCTTGGAATATGCCTATTTTCAGTGGGCGGGCTTCACCTTCAAGGGTAAAGCATGCAGGGAAACGTTCAGCGATATAGGCAATAACTTGCTTGCTGTTGGCTAATTTTTCAGTGTTTTCCATTTTTCTTCCTGTCTCATTGCGCAACGGCGACAACAGAGATCGTGTACGAGTTAACAAATTTAGTGCTGCGTATTATAGATACCTGTGTCCGAAAAACCACAGAGAACCTTAAATTTAGAGGTGTTTTTGCAATTCATTGACCAATAAAGTGAGTCCGGTTTCATCATGGTGATCAAATCTTGCTATTTTTGGCGAATCTATGTCCAACACACCCAACAATTTTTCGCCTTTATACAAAGGTAAAACAATTTCTGAATTACTTTGTGCATCACAAGCGATATGCCCATCAAAAAGATGTACATCTGCAATTCGTTCAACACGTTTGTGACTGAACGCACTTCCGCAAACGCCTTTTTGGTAAGGAATACGCACACACGCCGTGTTGCCTTGGAATGGTCCTAGCACCAATTCCTCGCCATCATCCAGATAAAACCCAGCCCAGTTAATGTCATCTAATGACTGAAACAGGAGTGCACTAACGTTAGCAAGGTTAGCAATAAGGTTCGATTCATTCTCAATAAGAGACACAGTTTGGCGGGAAAGCAGCGCGTAAAATTCTGTTTTACTATCCATATGTGACTACATCCAGTTGGATCAAGTTGGACCAAGTTAGATAAGATAAAGATTATTGAGCAAGGGTTCAATGTTGTCACGCTAAGATGGTGCGTTAATCCAGTTATCACTTGTGTGATTGAATGTTCTCGAAAATATGAAGCCACTCAATTTGTCTCGACGCTATACCAATGTTTTATCAAAAATTACGTGTTCTTGAATAACAGATTGATTAAGATGCACATTTGCAGCATACATGTATACCAAAGCAGCCCATGGACAGGGTCTCGATATCAACACCGCAATATTTGCCGTGTTGGGTGATAAACTATACCCAATCTATGGGTAATTCGAACGACCTTAGGGGAATAAACCGCTATGCGCGTGCTTAAATGCACCTCCTGTGATCTGCTATTGCAAGAGATCCCTGTTCAGCGGGGTTTCAGTGCTCGTTGCCCAACCTGTGACTCTCGTGTCATTAAAAACTCCTCGCTTAGTCGGTCTGGAGAAGTGGCTATTGCATTCGCCGCACTTGCTCTGTTCTTCCCAGCACAATTGTTCCCACTGCTTTCTATTAACTTGGTGGGTGTCCCACTCTCCACAACGGTAACCAGTGGTGCCATTACCTTAATGGATTCCTTCCCTTTTGTTGGCCTGCTCGTCATCTTTTGTACCGCCTTTGCCCCATTGCTTTTTCTTGTTTCCATCTTAGGCGCAAACTTGGCTTTGTCTTTCCATCATGCCAAATCTCTTTTTGTGGCCACTTATTGCCTAAAAGTCATTAAACATTGGGTCATGATCGATGTGTTTCTCGTCAGCTTGGCGGTTGCCGGCTTCAAGGTGATTGAGATTGCGGAGATATCCGTAGGGCCAGCGTTGCTTAGCTTTGTGATGTTACAAGTGCTAGTCGCCTTTTTGTTGTCTCGCATCTCCCCAAAACGTTATTGGGATGCCTACAGTATCAACAATGAAGCGTTGCAAGATTTTGAGATGAATAAACCTAGCAATCACGTTGGTAATCGCACGTTTAAAACTGAAACGCTGATCCGCTGCCAACATTGTGGGTTAACGCAAGAGAGCAATCATCAACATTGCTTCCGATGCAGTGCAAAGCTGGAATCTCGCGTTTTTCAAAGCGTCCAAAAAACGTGGGCATCTCTACTTGCTGCCGTCATATTTATCTTTCCTGCTAACTTCTATCCTATTTCTATTCTGTTGAGCAACGGAAAACGGTTTGAAGACACCATTTTTTCAGGCGTAGCAGGTCTGATAAAGCAAGGAATGTATGGCATTGCCATTATCATTTTCACTGCCAGTATCATCGTGCCTGTCGCAAAGATAGTTGGCCTCCTATACATCTTAATTTGTATCCACCTCAAAGTGACAATAGGTCGCAGGCAGCGAATGAAAATGTATCGTTTCGTCAAGTGGATTGGTAAATGGTCAATGATGGACCTCTGTGTTATTGCCATCATGGTTTCACTGATTGACCGTGGCAACCTACTCGATTTTACTCCTGGGCCTGGCGCCATCGCCTTTGGGCTGGTCGTGGTGTTAACCATGATTTCGGCTGAAAGCCTCGACTCTCGACTTATTTGGGACAAACATGAGCAACGTTGAAGATTCTCAAGTGACTGAACCACAATTGAAAAAAGATAAAAGCATTTCACCTCTGTGGATATTCACGGCCCTCGCCTTCATGCTTGCAGGCTGGCTTTTGTACAAATCGGTCAATGAAGCCGGTGAGCGTATCGAAATCCATTTTACTGACGCCCAAGGCATTGAGGCTGGAAGAACCACAATTCGCTATCAAGGCCTAGAAGTCGGGATCGTTAGAAAAGTGAGGCTCTCTGACGACCTAAAAAGCATTTCAGCTCAAGCTGACATCTACCCAGAAGCAACAAAAATCCTGCGTCAGAACACTGTTTTTTGGGTTGTTAGACCAAAAGCATCAATCACAGGCATTACGGGGCTAGATGCCCTTGTGACTGGCAACTACATTGCAGTTAAGCCAGGAATTGGTGAAGTGCGAACCACTTTTGTTGCCGCAGAAGAGCCTCCTGTTAATGCCTCTGGCGATGGTAATTTACACATTCAACTGCAAGCCCCGGATTTGGGGTCATTAAATATTGGCTCAGGTATTTACTATAAAAAAATCCGTGTGGGCGAAGTGGTTGACTATCGTTTAACCTCTGACAATCAAGGTGTGACAGTGTCACTCAGTATTCAGAAAGAATACGCCAAGCTAGTGACAAAAAGCACTAAATTCTGGAATGTCAGTGGTGTCAGCGCAGATATTGGCTTAGGTGGTATTGACGTTAAAGTTGAAAACCTTGCATCAGTACTCGCTGGCGGTATTGCCTTTGACTCTCCCAAAAATGCTGAACCTGCCGTTCCTTTAGACGTTTTCACACTTTACAGCTCGATTAACGATACTGACCGTGGCCTTCCTATCACTATTGCTCTGCCCGAGAACCACGGGATAACCAACCCAAACTCCCCCATTCTTTACCAAGGCTTGGAGATTGGCCGCCTGAATGGCATCCATTTTAATGACAACTTCTCTGGCACTATCGCCAAAGCCAATATTAACCCTTCAATGGCATGGACATTAACAGCGGGCACTGAGTTTATTATCGATAAGCCTGAGCTGTCTTTGAGTGGTGTGAAACACCTAGCAAACCTAGTCACTGGAAACACATTATCGTTACAACCGGGCGAAGGTGAAGAAAGTCATGAGTTCACGGCAAAGACCAGCGTAAGCATGATCGCTAACGATCCTGGTGCGCTCGTTCTGACACTGAGTTCTGACAATGTTTGGGGGCTAAAAACAGGCACCAAGGTGATTTATCGTGGTATTCAAGTAGGGTTCGTCAGCAACACACAACTGAACGCTGACGACGTTTCTCTCAGCCTTGTTGTTTATCCAGACTATGCACATCTCATAAAAAGCCATTCTCGCTTCTTTGTTTTAGGGGGTATTAACGGAAATGTGAGTGCCGAAGGGATTGAATTCAGTGTTCCAACCTTCGCTCAGATGGTGGACAAAACCATCAGCTTTACCAGCGAAGGGAATAGCAAAGCAAAAACTGAATATCTCTTGTTTGAATCAGAAATTCTTGCTCGTAACGCCAAAGAAGCACTTCGAGGATTCAAGCGAATAACACTGACGGCAAACAAATTGCCGTCAGTGTCTGAAGGTAGCCCGGTGATGTACAAAAACTTCACCGTGGGAAAGGTTGAGCGTTTTGAATTGGCACAAGATAAAGTGAAAGTCTCGCTACAGATCGACAACCGTTACCATCATCTGATCACACCACACACTGTGTTTTGGAATCATTCAGGTGTGGACATCAAAGCAGGACTCTCCGGTGTTGAGATTGACACGGGTTCGCTTAAATCTATCGTCGCGGGCGGGATCTCTTTTGGTGACATCAAAGGTATCGACAACAAAACTGGTACCCATTGGAAGTTATATAACAGCTTTACCGCCGCTCAAAATTACGGATTAAAACTCACATTCACCGCTGACGATGCCAGCGGCCTCTCATCAGGAAGTAAGATACGCTACCAAGGTGTTGATGTTGGTGAAGTTAACAAGCTATCTCCTGCGTTTAAAGATGGTGGTGTCATTGTAAATGCGACAATCTATCCAGAGTTTTCAGAGCAGTTAGCACGCGCAACCAGCTACTTTTGGGTTGCTCAACCAACACTTAGCTTAACGAAAACAGAGAATCTTGATTCATTGTTTGGTGCTTACATTTCTGTCGTGCCTGGTAAAGGTGCGAAGCGTCAGTCCTTCCAGCTTCACAAAGCTGCCGAATATGCGGGCGGATTGACGCTCATTTTGGAAAGCGAAAATCGCGATTCCGTTAATGTTGGTACCCCCATATTGTTTCGTGACTTCGAAGTCGGCGCAGTCACTGATGTGAGTTTGGGTCGCTTTGCCGACCGTGTCTTAATTGAAGTGAAGATCAGTGATGACTATAAACACCTAATAAGGAACAACACGGTTTTCTGGAACCAATCCGGTGTCGACGTTTCCATTGGTCTGACTGGCGCGACGGTTCGAAGTGGTACCCTAGAAAGTATTATAAAAGGCGGAATATCCTTCGCTACACCGGAAGGTGACAAACTGGCGAAACCCGCGAGATCCGATCAGCACTTCCTTCTTAACAAGCAACCAAAAGAGGAATGGACATCTTGGCGAACCGCTATCCCTTATTTCTAATTATCGACTAACAAATACGGGCATAAAGGCGTGAACTCCCTTGGATTCGCGCCTTTTTCTTTAACAGCAAGCGCTTCGTCTGGCGTCTCAGCCGCTTTCCTTTTACACTTCGCAGTTCAGAAATTCCAAAGAGAGACCGCTCCGGTGCATCCAAATATCGACATGCCAGCATTGTTCTTGAACCAGATAGAACAAATCCTGCCTTCCCACCTTTCCATGACGGACTTTGTTGACGCCTGTAAGCGCCCTTTGCGCCGAAGCATTCGCGTCAACACCCTTAAAACGTCGATCGAAGATTTCCAACGACGTGCGTCAGAGAAAAGCTGGACCCTCACTCCGGTTCCATGGTGTGATAACGGCTTCTGGATCGACCAGGATGAGAACGATACGGTTCCTCTCGGCAATACTGCCGAGCACATGGCAGGGCTTTTCTATATTCAGGAAGCAAGCTCGATGCTGCCTGTGACAGCACTGTTTGAAAATGGGCTCCCACTGGAACGCATTCTTGATATGGCTGCTGCGCCAGGGTCTAAAACAACACAGATCGCTGCTGAGATGAACAATAACGGCTTGCTCGTTGCCAACGAGTATTCAGCAAGTCGTGTGAAAGTCCTTCATGCCAACCTGTTGCGGTGTGGCGTGCACAATGCAGCGCTCACAAAATACGATGGACGCGTGTTCGGGGAATGGCTACCAGAGACCTTTGACGCCATTTTACTTGATGCCCCCTGCTCAGGCGAAGGGACTATCCGTAAAGATGCTGATGCATTTGCGAACTGGAGCTTAGAAGCGGTTAACGACATTGCGAATACGCAAAAAGATCTGATTGTCAGTGCATTCCATGCCCTGAAGCCCGGCGGCATGATGGTTTACTCCACGTGTACCCTGAGCCACGAAGAAAACCAGCATGTCTGTTACTTCCTCAAAGAAACCTTTGGTGATGCGGTTGAGTTTGAGCCACTAAACACTTTGTTTGATGGCGCAGACGCGGCTTGCACAGAAGAAGGCTTCTTGCACGTCTTCCCTCAGATCTTTGACAGTGAAGGCTTCTTCGTAGCGCGCTTGAAAAAGACCGCGAGTGTTGGCAGCGAAATGATCAAAAAACGCCCTCGCAAGTTCCCATTCCTAAAAGCCAAGCCAAATGAGGCAGATGCAGTGTGTGTAGCGCTGAAAGAAACATTGGGGTTAGATGCCCCCGTCTCTTCCAACGTTTGGCTTCGCGATAAAGAAGTGTGGATATTCCCAGCGGCGATTGAAGCTTTGCTTCCTGAAATTAAATTCGACCGTATTGGCTTGAAACTCGCAGAGTCACATAAAAACGGATTCCGCTGGCAGCATGAAACCATCATGGCGCTGGCTAATGGCTCAGAACCATCCTGCGTTGAACTAACAGCACAAGATGCTAAAGAATGGTATATGGGAAGAGATATACGTCCAAGTGACGGCATTGGGAAAGGTGAAGTGATTGTATGCTACCGAAACCAGCCAATTGGTATTGGTAAATGGGTAGGCAATCGCATCAAAAATGGCCTTCCTAGAGAGCTAGTTAGAGACATTAATCTTTTCATCGACTAGTTGATTGCAAAAGTCTCAATGATGAAACGGCACGACAGCCTTGCACAGACTAAATTTTGAAGTGTTATTAATCTCCATTAAAACCAGTTAGCGCAAGGCTCTAACGAGCCATTCCCCTAAGTCCGGAACAGGAATCGTTCCGGACTCTTTTTATCTCACGGTTCTCGTCTTTTTCAGACATTCCTCATCCGCGTAAAGTCACAAACACACAGGCACAAAAAAAGCCACCGAAGCAGCTTTTTCTAGCATCAATGCCGTCTAACAAAAATCATTTGGTGAGGTGAATGCCATCTTGTTCAATGCGAATTCGACGCTCTTTGTAAAGGCTACCAATGGTTTTCTTAAACGTCGCTTTACTGGTGCGGAACAACTCAAAGATCTCGTCAGGGCTGCTCTTATCATTGACTGGCAAGAATCCGCCTTTTAGCTCTAACGTATGCAGCACTTTCTCAGAAAGGTCATCCAGCTTACCGCGACCAAGCTTTTGCAGAGACAGGTCGATTTTACCGTCTTCACGCATTTGCTTCACATACGCTCTCAAGCTCTTACCGACGAACAATTTACCAAACACTTCCGATTTAAACAGTAAACCTGAATGCGCATCGTTGATGGCGCACTTGTAACCCAGATCGGTTTCTTCCACGATGGTGACATGAACCTGTTCGCCTTTCTCGTAGCGAGCTGGCGTTTTATCGAGAAACTTATTGAACTTGGTCGTACCAACAATACGGCCTGATGCGTTATCCATGTACAAAAACACCAAATAAGATCGGCCTTCCTGCAAAGGAATACGCTGCTCGCTAAATGGGACCAACAGATCTTTCGGCAGCCCCCAATTGAGAAACGCGCCCACAGGCGTTGTGCTGATGCAATTTAGCTTCGCAAACTGCCCCACATGAGCCAGCGGCTTTTCGGTCGTCGCAATGATTTCATCTTGTGAATCAAAATAAATGAATACCTCAATTTCATCGCCAAGTCGTGTGCCTTTCGGGACGTATCGCTTAGGCAGCAAGATATTGCCGAAGTCCTCGCCACCATCGACAAACACGCCGAAATCAACTTCTTTAACAACAGTAAGAGTGTTCAACTGACCAATTTTAATCATCGAGGTTTTGCTCATTCATTTTGACTATCGCGCAGTATACGAGATTTATGCGAGCGACGGTTGTAGTAATTTGAATCCACATGCTGATTGATTCTTTATTGGGCGGTTTTACGGTGATTTATCTGCCCGACCAGCATCAAGATGCGAAATTTTAAACACAAAAAGACTGCTAACAAGAAAATAAAACAACTGTTGCTTTCCAAAACGACAAACGCCACGACAATCGGTGGCGATTGTCGTGGCGTCTAAATGCAGCAAGTAAGCTTGATTACTGGTAAACCAACTCCACATTGGCCGCTTCTGCAAGCTCAATGATCGAAGTATCCGTCTCTTGAGTGAGCACTTGAATCGGCTTCTCTGCCAATTGCGTTTTACGAATGGTATCTAAAATCAAACTGCGTATGGCTTCATTGTTTTTATTGAATGCATGAGGCAAAGAGGTGTCTGAAAAATCCACACCTAAAGTGAATGCAGCCAAATTGTCGACGTCGACGACGAATCCGTCGAAATACGCCAAAAGGGGCTCGGCAAGCACAGCATTGGAAGGTAGTTGGCAAGCCACCAGCACTTTCAAGCCATTCGCGCCACGACATAGTCCCTGCTCTGCCAACAAATCAATAATGGTTGCCGCTTCGCTCGACGTACGAACAAAAGGAACAACAATTTCTACAGGTAGGTTTTTATCGCGAATGGCACTTTTAAGCACATCGCATTCCAACACGAAACCCGGTTTTCCAACCGCACTGGCAAAGCGAGAAACACCGCGTAACCCCATCGCAGGGTTTGCTTCCCTCGGCTCAGACTCGCCGCCTTTAAGGTCACGTAAAGCCAACGTGCTTTGCTCATTAAGCATGACACGGAGTGGGCGGTCAGGATTACACTGATACGTTTTATCAAGCAAGGCTACCAGGGTTTCAACAGCTTGGGATTTATCGTCCAACGAAGCAGGATGCACGCCAACAGCATTGTTGAAAAGTGGCCCTAATGCCACCAAGCCAATTGCCTGTTCGGGATTATCAAGTTGAGCGGGAGATTTAAGAACGTAAGAATAAGTCAAATCCATTTGAGACATAGTGCACCAATACTGCCTTGTAAAAATCAACGTGCCATAACGGCATAAAATAGATAGCGAACGTTTGACAGCGTATTTTTGCAACCGCCTGATTTTCGAACGTCTAATACAAAACATACCCAGACTACTGAGACGTTACAAGTGAAAAAACAAAATTGTCTTTTGTTTTACATGTTAGCGAAAGCCACAGCACAAGTTACCTGCAGATTTCCTCTGAATAGGCGAAATCTGCGGCAATAAGCAGAATAAATCGCTGAAACATAAACTCCTTGCTTTTCTAAGTACAAAATTTTGATATCTTACTGGCTTCGCAACAACGATGAAGTAAGGAAGGCAGTTTCCATGCCGATTAAAACCGACGAACTAAGAACACAACCTGTTGACACTTTGCCAACGCCAGCAGAAGTGGAAGCGGCTTCCCCACTTTCTGATACTGTTGCACTGCATATCGCGGAAGCGCGTCAACAAGCAGAAGAAATTTTAGCAGGACGCGATAACCGCCTGCTCGTCGTGGTAGGCCCATGTTCGATTCACGACCCCGATGCTGGGCTTGATTACGCAAAACGCTTGAAAGCATTTGCGGACACCCATCGCGACACGCTTCATATCATCATGCGTACCTATTTTGAAAAGCCACGCACCGTTGTTGGCTGGAAAGGCATGATCAACGATCCTCGCTTAGATGGCAGTTGTAACCTACGTGAAGGCCTATTCAAGGCGCGTAAGTTCTTACTGGATGTTAATACGTTAGGCATGCCAACAGCCACTGAGTTTCTTGACATGATCACCGGCCAATACATTGCCGACTTGGTCTCTTGGGGGGCGATTGGTGCACGTACCACTGAATCACAAATCCACCGAGAAATGGCATCAGCACTGTCTTGCCCTGTTGGCTTTAAGAATGGCACTGACGGCAATATCAAAATCGCCATTGACGCGATCCGCTCAAGCCAAACCTCTCACTTGTTCTGCTCGCCTGACAAGCAAGGTGTCATGACTATCTATCGCACCAGCGGTAATCCTTACGGTCACGTTATTCTGCGTGGTGGTCATCAACCCAATTATCACCGTCAAGATGTGGTAAGTGCTGCTGATGATCTTAATACGTTCGATTTAGTACCGCGATTGGTCGTTGACTTCAGCCATGCAAACTGCGAAAAACAACACAAACGCCAGATCGATGTTGCAGCCGATATTTGTCAGCAGATTGTTGATGGTGACACGCACATCGCTGGGATCATGGCAGAAAGCTTTATCGAAGAAGGTAATCAAGCTGTCGATAAAGACAAGATTGATAGCCTAACTTATGGTCAGTCGATTACTGACCCATGCTTAAGCTGGGACGATACAACAACAATGCTGCAAATGCTGTCGGATGCGGTTGCCAAGCGCAATAGTTAACACCCAGCAATGCAGAATCGTCACTTTTTTATTCATTAGATAAACATCAGGAACACACTATGCCTGCTTTTGATATCGTCTCGGAGATTGACAACGTTGAGCTTAAAAACGCGGTAGACAACGCTAAACGCGAGCTTTTAACCCGTTTTGACTTTCGTAATGTGGACGCAAGTTTTGAACTCAACAAAGAAGTCGTCAAGGTTTCTGCAGAATCCGATTTTCAAGTGAATCAGATGATGGACATTCTTCGTGGCAACCTCGCTAAACGAGGCGTCGATGCCCGTGCGATGGAACCAAAAGACATGATTCACTCAGGAAAAACCTTTTTCAGCGATGTACATTTTAAAAACGGCATTGAAGCCTTGATCGCGAAGAAGCTCGTTAAGTTGATCAAAGACGCCAAGATTAAAGTGCAAACTCAAATCCAAGGCGATCAACTTCGTGTCACCGGAAAGAATCGTGATGATCTACAAGCTGTCATGAAATTGGTTCGCGAAGCGGATATGGGTCAACCATTCCAGTTCGATAACTTCCGCGACTAATCCCGCTTTCTTGCTGAATTGAGAAGCCATTTGCTTATCGAGTGAATGGCTTTTTTGTTTTTTAAGCCTGTTCTAGGAAAATACCAATGACAAACATCGTATATATTGCTACCAGCTTAGATGGCTATATCGCTGACAAAAACGGCGGTATTGAATGGCTTCACAGCATTCCTAATCCTGAGGGCTTGGATTTTGGGTGGGCTGAGTTCATGCAAAGTGTTGATGCATTGGTGATGGGCAGAAATACTTTCGAAACCGTCTGTGGATTTGGTATTGACTGGCCCTACTCCAAACCCGTTTTCGTCATAAGTCATACCCTCAAGTGCATTCCCAACGCCTACGAAGACAAAGTGTTTCTTGTATCTGGAGATATCAAAGAGATTGTCACCAATCTCAACGAGCAGGGCTATAAAACACTTTACATCGACGGCGGTAAAACCGTTCAGAGTTTTCTAGAACAAGATCTGATTGACGAACTTATTGTTACTCAAATCCCTACGTTACTCGGTGGCGGCGCATCACTGTTTGGTCTGCTTGAGCAACCTCAACAATATACGTTGGTAAAAAGCGAAGTGTTGTTGAACGCCATGGTGAAAAATCACTATCGCCGCGTGCGTTAATCAAACACCTAAAATTAAGCGAATTCGATTTGACGAGTTCGCTTTTTCAACATTACATCAAAGTAAATTGCTTCACATCCGCTTGGCTACTCATTCTCAGATGCGGCTACTTAACATCGACAATACGGCTCGCTTTTTTGTACTTAACCCGCCATCCATTCCACGAAGGTAACTCCCACCGCTTTGGCCCATCCTTTCGATTACCTTTAACATAGTGAACAACGACCATGCGTTTAGATCTAGAATATTCAACGTCGAGTTTTAACTCAGCCAAGGTGACCTGTAACGGGTATGTCCGAACAAAGTCGTCAAACTCCCAAGATGGAATGCCATCAAACTGAATGTCGCTTGGGTCGATCAAGTCCATGTCATCAACTGTTTCAACACCAAGATCAGAAAGCGTCTGCTCGAGCCAAACCAAGACATCAACTGCCGGCTGTGGTTTTTCAGCAACCAAGGTTTGGAATAAATTCCAGTAAGTGATCTGATGGGATAGGTGCTCGCCAACACCATTCATCAATTCGCCGTCTAGAATCTGCTTGGCTATCGCGAGAAGTAAACTCGCGCCCTCGGCTTCACGTTCACATTGTTCTATGATTCTCCCCGCATATACGCGCTGAACCACATCAAACACTTTGCCCGCTTTTTCAATCTGCTCGGCTATTTCCAGCTCGCCCAAGTCGGCATGCGTAAGCCATAAAAAGGGCAACGGAGCCATGCAGGTGGCGTACGATGTGGTTTGCTTTGCGCCTCGGCCAGCTAAGTGGAACTGATCAAATACAAGCGCCGCTTGCGGCTCTGCAGGGAAATCACTATCACGGCTGAGTACCACTTCACTGTCACCATTTCCAAACGCCTGTTGACGCTTCTCTCGCCTTACAAAGGCAAGCTCTGGTGCAATGTCGATGACATTGCGCAAGAAGTTTTCTCGCTGAAATCGACTGGCAGCATCCCATTGCGGCAACACCATGGCCTCTCTCAAAGACGCAGATAAACGTCTTGCTTCATCACGTGCAAGCAGATCCACATCAATGTCTTCTGACTGCTCACCGCGTAGCACAGCGATTGAAGTGACAACGTCACACGCATGCGTATTCCATGCCTTGTAGTTCTCTAATGCCATTTCACCGGGTCGACGCTTCCAGACGGTCACTGGCGTTTGCAGTATGGCGGCCAAATCACACATGGCTTCTTTGTTCGGCCTAGACGTCATACCGGATATCAAGTGGGCAAACAGAGAATCAATCGGGAGTGGATAAAGCAATTTACCATGCTCGGTCACTACGCCATTGTTATCAATTGCCCCCATAGCAATGAGTCTTGTGCGTGCGGATAGCAGAGACTTGTCGGGTAAAGGAGAAAGAAACACGAGTTGGTCTAATGTAAAACCACTGCACGCTGCAGCAAGCATGGTTTCAATCAAATCTTCGCGTTCAAGCTCTGGCGGTGTAAAAGCTTCAAGCGGCGCATGTTGACCATAAAGTCGTTCGCAATACCCTGCTGCTATTCGCCCAGCACGCCCTGCCCGCTGCTTGGCGCTCGCCTTGGAGATAGTATGGAGCGCCAACGCTGTTCGACCATTGCGTTGATGGGTGCGCCTTTCCATTCCCGTATCAATAACTGTCACGATGCCAGGAATGGTTAATGAGGTTTCCGCCACATTGGTCGCCAACACAATGCGTTGATTGTCGCTTTGGTTCAGTGCGTGTTTTCGATCAAGATCGGACACCGATGCATGAAGTGGAATAACATCAGCGCCGAGTCCACTCAACGCCGAACGGCACAGATTGATTTCCTTTTTCCCTGGCAGAAACACCAGTAAATCACCGCCGCGTTCCAATGCACGCTCAACCACAGGCTTTAGTCGTGATTCTATGTGCTTGCCCGACGGCATCACTTGACTGTCTGAGGCATGATAAGAAACCGTGACACCGTAACTCTTGGCATCCGCTTTAAGCATCTCCGCATGAAAATATTGGCTAAGTTTGTCACTGTCTAACGTGGCAGACGTGATGATCAATCGGTGCTTGTTCAGTTTATTTAGTAGCGCTGCCAGCAAATCGGTTTCTGCACGTCGTTCGTGGAATTCATCAATCATCACCACATCGAACTTAGAAAGCTTATCTTCACTGAACCAACGAAGCACAACGCCTGGGGTCGCAAAAACAATCTGAGTGTCATCACTAAAACGATAATCAAACTTGATGGCATACCCGACTTGCTCACCAATCTTTGCGCCTATACTTTCTGCGACAAAGCCCGTCAGTGATGTACAAGCCACACGACGTGGCTCAATCACAAGCACTCGACCAAGTTTCGATGCCCAAACAGGCAAGCGCGTGGACTTGCCTGTTCCGGTGTCTGATTGAATAATCACATTACGCTTGGCTAACGCGATTTCGACAGATGCTTGAATAGCGTCAATGGGTAGCTGAAGGGTTGATTTGATCATGGATTCATTGTGTAGGCGTTTGAATTTCAATGCGCCTAGTGTACCTCAGAACAGTGCCCAAACAGCGCCAAACGTTTCTTGATTTTCAATAGACAACGAGATGAGTGGATATCCACCCGACTTGTTTGTAGTAGGTCACTGTTTAAGGTTCAGGTGGTCGCTTTGTTTAAAATGATCTTGAACGTGCAAGGTCAACACCACTACACTGCTTAAACGGGAAGTAAATTCCCGTCTGTCTAAACACTTACCCTATTTTAATCATGTCTTCTGAAAGAATTGAGTTGTCTTCTTCATGCATAATCAAAAACGTCCACTCTACATTCCATACGCTGGCCCAGCGTTGCTTGAAACGCCGCTGCTTAACAAAGGCAGTGCGTTCTCTGTTGAAGAGCGGATGTTCTTCAATCTGGAAGGCCTACTTCCAGAAGCTATTGAGTCAATAGAAGAACAGGCAGAACGTGCCTACAAACAATATCAGCGTTTCGAAAACGATATGGATAAGCACATTTATTTGCGCAATATCCAAGATACTAACGAAACCCTGTTTTATCGCTTAGTGAATAGCCATATCAGCGAAATGATGCCGATAATCTACACCCCGACTGTCGGTGCAGCCTGTGAAAATTTCTCTGAAATTTATCGTCGTGGCCGTGGCTTGTTTATCTCTTACCCGAACCGCTACCGCATTGACGACATGCTTAACAATGCTTCTCGCCACAACGTTAAAGTTATCGTGGTGACTGACGGTGAACGTATTCTTGGTCTGGGTGACCAAGGTATCGGTGGCATGGGTATTCCTATTGGCAAGCTTTCGCTTTATACCGCATGTGGTGGTATCAGCCCCGCTTATACATTGCCAATCGTATTGGATGTGGGTACCAATAACCCACAGCGATTGTCTGACCCTATGTACATGGGTTGGAGGCATACGCGTATCACAGGCCAAGATTACGATGATTTTATCGAAGAATTCATCCAAGCCGTTCAGCATCGCTGGCCAGATGCACTGATCCAGTTTGAGGATTTCGCACAAAAGAACGCAATGCCAATCCTTGAGCGCTACAAAGATCGCGTCTGCTGTTTTAATGACGACATTCAAGGTACCGCTGCTGTTACCGTGGGATCTTTGATTGCCGCCTGTAAAGCTGCAGGCACCAAGCTATCCGACCAACGTGTCACCTTCCTTGGTGCGGGCTCTGCTGGCTGTGGTATCGCTGAAGCGATTATTGCCCAAATGGTTTCCGAAGGGATCAGCGACAAAGAAGCGCGACAACACGTCTTCATGGTTGATCGCTGGGGTCTATTGATTGATGCCATGCCAAACCTGCTCGACTTCCAACAGAAGTTGGTTCAGAAATCGTCAGCAATTAAAAATTGGGAACTCGCAGACCAAAACATCTCCCTGTTAGACGTGGTGAAGAATGCTAAGCCTACAGTCTTGATTGGAGTCTCTGGTGCACCAGGCTTGTTCAGCGAAGATGTGATCAAAGCGATGCATGAACATTGCGAACGCCCGATTGTATTTCCACTGTCAAATCCAACAAGCCGCGTGGAAGCCACGCCGTTTGATATTCTGCGTTGGACCAACGGCGAAGCATTAGTGGCGACGGGAAGCCCGTTTGATCCCGTTGTTCTGGATGGTGGTAAAACCTATACCATCGCCCAGTGTAACAACAGCTACATCTTCCCTGGCATTGGTCTCGGTGTGCTGGCAACAGACGCGAAACGCGTGACTGATGGCATGTTGATGGAATCAAGCCGCGCATTGGCCGAATGTTCTCCGTTAGCAAAATATGGTCGAGGTCCACTGCTACCGCCTCTAGAAGAGATTCAGTCGGTATCGCGATACATTGCTCTCGCTGTGGCAAAGAAAGCCATTGAAGACGGTGTTGCGCTGGAACTGACCGACGACGTGTTACAAGAACGCATTGATGCGATCTTCTGGGAACCGAAGTACCGTCAGTACAAACGTACGTCATTCTAACGCTGAATCATTAAATAATTTGAACAAGAACCTCCGTTTTCCGTAAGGAAGCGGCGGTTCTTTTTGTTTTTTTTCATTTTTTAGTTTAACCTTCTGGTTCCTCACTGGTTTTAGTACCTTTCTAATTGTGATGTCATTTCGAAAAGCGTCAACTGCTGTCTTTATTCTTTTTATTATCTCGCTACTCAGTATTGCGGCGATGGATCTCTGGGTCTCTTATCAAGCAAAAGATCGCATTTACGATTCGATCGCTGAAACGCCTGCTCGTCATGTTGGCTTGGTATTGGGCACCAGCAAATACATTGGAAAGACCCTTAACCCTTTTTATACCTACCGAATAGAAGCGGCTCAACGCCTTTATCTCAACAACAAAGTCGATGTATTGCTGCTCAGTGGTGACAACGCGCATCGCTCTTATAACGAACCATGGACGATGAAAAGAGATATGCTAAAAGCAGGTATTCCTGATGACCGTATCTTTCTTGATTACGCAGGATTTAGAACGCTTGATTCCATCGTACGAGCCAAGAAAGTCTTTGATGCAGACGAATTCACGCTAGTCACTCAAGCATTTCACTGTGAACGCGCCCTCTTCATTGCAGACTATTACGAAATTGATGCTATTTGTCTGGCCGTGCCAAGTCCAAAAGGGCTGGCAGGTTTAAAAATACGCGCTCGTGAAATACTTGCACGAGTAAAAGCCGTGCTGGATATCTATGTTCTAAACGAGCAGCCCAAATTCCTCGGCCCCAAAGAAACCATCCCGACCGAAACACTTTCTCTTCCTGAGTAACACTCTGTCACACCCTCTCAAATCTGGTGGGTGGAAACCTACCCATTTAAAATTCACGCCATCCCAGTTTTAAACATTCAAGCAACATCTTGTTAATGATGTGGTTTGGCGCTCTCTACGAAATCATTTAGGTAGGCAATAATGCAGTTGAATTCAATTCAAACAATAAAAACCACCCTACATATTCTTAGAGGAAGTCGATATGACAGCATTAACCCTTGCTTTCAAAGATTGGCTGTTTAACAAAAATAGCCTAATTCTTATAGCCAACGTTGCACTGTTCACCCTTATGATGACCTTCCTTCCTTTCGAGAAGGACGTTGTCGTCGGTCTAAGCCTGCTTGTTTTCATCGCCGTACTTTGGCTTACCGAAGCGCTACACGTCAGTATTACTGCGCTGCTTGTTCCGGTACTTGCCGTCGGTTTAGGGGTCTTTAATACCTCTACAGCGCTGTCAAATTTTTCCAATCCCATTATCTTTCTCTTTCTGGGTGGCTTTGCGCTAGCGGCTGCGCTTCATACCCAAAAACTTGATCAGGCCATTGCCGACAAAGTGCTGGTCATTGCCAAAGGCAGAATGAGCGTTGCTGTGATGATGTTGTTTGGTGTTACTGCCGGCCTTTCAATGTGGATTTCAAACACAGCAACAACGGCAATGATGCTGCCATTGGTTCTTGGCGTACTCAGCAAGGTCAATGCAAAATCTGACCGTGGTACCTACGTGTTTGTACTTCTAGGTATCGCATATTGCGCCAGCATTGGTGGTATCGCGACAATTGTTGGTAGCCCTCCCAACGCCATTGCAGCGGCAGAAGTTAACTTAAACTTTATAGAGTGGATGAAACTAGGCCTGCCAATTACCGTCACGTTGTTACCGATCACCATTGCCGTTCTTTATTTCTTGACCAAACCCAATTTGAACCACACCTTCGAACTGGATCACAAGCCTATTGAGTGGACCAATGCGCGTCGTCTTACTCTGGCTATTTTTGCACTGACGGTGTTCTGTTGGATCTTCAGTAAGCCAATCAACCAAATGCTGGGTGGCTTAAGTAAATTTGACTCCCTTGTCGCTATCTCTGCCATTATCCTTCTTGGCGCATCACGTGTGGTTAATTGGAAAGATATCGAGAAAACAACAGACTGGGGTGTATTACTGCTGTTTGGTGGCGGCTTGTGTTTGAGCAACGTGTTGAAAGCGACCGGGACCAGTGTGTTCTTGGCTGAATCGTTGAGCAGCTTCCTTTCATCAGCAGGCATCTTCTTTACCTTGCTGGCTGTTGTGGCATTTGTCGTGTTTCTGACGGAATTTGCCAGTAACACCGCGAGTGCTGCGCTTCTCGTACCTGTATTCGCCACGGTTGCTGAAGCACTTGGGGTTTCACCCGTAATTCTGTCTGCATTGATTGCCATTGCAGCCTCCTGTGCCTTTATGTTGCCTGTCGCCACGCCGCCAAATGCCATTGTTTTCGCATCAGGTCACATCAAACAGTCAGAGATGATGCGTGCAGGAATTTACTTGAATGTGGTTGCCATTACTGTTCTCGCGATATTTGCTTGGTTGTTTTGGTAACAGAACCTCGTTTTCAAGGCGCAATCAACACGTAAACCATGTGGCCTTCGGGCCACTTTTGGTTTCAGTATCCTTGCTCAGGAATATGTCGCTATTGTTCACAGCGCACAGCACGCTATTTGTTTCAATAATATAACAGCGGTACACTGGCAACAGTTAAAACAAAACAAGAGACTCTCATGCCATTTGCCGAAATTACTGGCTGGGGAAAATGCTTACCTCAGGCAGAACTCACCAACAACGACATAAGCACCATCATTGACACTTCAGACGAATGGATTTCTTCTCGAACCGGTATCAGTGCTCGCCGCATCAGCCACGTCAACACATCAGACATGGCAACAATTGCCGCAAAACATGCGCTGGCAACAGCGGGGATTGAAGGTGCTGATGTTGATCTCATCATCGTCGCCACTTGCTCGCCAGATACGTTAATTCCGAACATTGCCTCGAAAGTACAGCTTGAAATTGGCGCTAAGAAAGCGGCTGCGTTCGATTTAAACGCAGCGTGTACCGGATTTTTGTATGCGCTTGAAACAGCGACGAGAATGATTCAGGCTGGTGCGTATCAACATGCAGTGATCATTGGTGCGGAGCGCTTGAGCTGGTATCTCGATTGGAGCAAACGTGATACTGCCGTTTTGTTTGGTGATGGCGCAGGCGCCGTTGTGCTGAGTAAAACAGATAAAGAAGTAGGACTACTCGAAGCCCAACTTGGCTGTGATTCCGAAGGAAGAGATGTGCTCGCTATCCCTGCATTTGGCACCGCCATGCAGCGCTTTGAAGAAGACAGCGGCTATTTCAGCTTTAACTTCGTTGGCCGTGAAATTTTCAGACGTGCCGTAAAAGGCATGGGAGCCGCTGCAAGTGCCGTTCTCGGACGCGCTAATGCAACGGAAAGTGATATTGACTTGGTGATCCCACATCAAGCTAACAAGCGCATTATCGAAGCACTTTGCGATCACGCAAAGATCCCGTTGGATAAAGCGTTTATTAATATCCACAAGTATGGCAATACTTCGGCTGCAACCATTCCAATCGCGTTGTGTGAAGCCGTTGAAGAAGGCCGAGTGACACCAAACAGCACATTGTTGATGGCAGCATTTGGTGCAGGCCTGACTTGGGGTGCGGGCGTGATACGTTGGGGTGATCGCACTTCGCCGATTAACGTGTCGGACGCCGCACTTCCTGAGCCAGAAACATCCGCTCTGGGCTTGCTAGAAAATGCGGTTAAACACTGCAAAGCAAACGCTGAAAAAACACAGCTGTAAACATCGCACCGCATAGAAACAAAAATGAAATTTAAAAAAAGCAGCTTATCAACGCTGCTTTTTTTGTTTAAACCGTCATCAGTGTTTCAGCAAACACTTCCACCCGATTTCTTCCGAGTTGTTTGGCTCGATAAAGAGCGTCATCAGCATCTGCGATCATTGCAGCGATACTGGCTTCGCGCATCGATGACACACCAATACTGCACGTTAGCAATTCGCCATGAGACCATGCTGTAGACTCAAACGCGGATCGAATTCTTTCGGCTAAGAAGGATGCTTGAGCTAAGTTGCGCTTAGGACAGAAAATCACAAACTCTTCTCCCCCCCAACGGACAATGACATCGCTAGTACTTGCTGATTCTCGCATGATTTTCGCCGTACTCACGAGTAGTTTGTCACCCATGTCATGACCGTAGGTGTCATTGACATACTTAAAGTGGTCAATGTCCAAACACAACACCGTGCAGCTTCTATCGTCCATCGAAGTAATATGTTTTTCGAGTTCCTGATAGATACCCAAGCGATTTCTCAACCCTGTGAGTGCATCAGTATTGGCAAGCACTGACAAGGTTTCACTTTTTTGCTTTAACGCCAAGTTAATCACTTTCAAACGGTCTGCTCGTGAACGCTCCAGATTATAGATACGTCGGCTTTGCGTGTATTTAACCGTCAATAGCGTCATGATAGTGGCAAGCCAAACAAACGTTATTCCACGAAAAAGCTGAGACTCTGAGAGCATCAGTCCCTCAAAGCGAATACCTCTGATAACAAGCTCATGCTCACCCAATATTGGCGCACTACCCGTTGCTATCTCTATCAATGAGACATTACTCAATTCTGGCCCAGCATGCTCCAGCGGTATATCTAGATCAGAGATCCACCAAGAGATAACCTGAAACGCTTTTAAAGGCAGCACGTACTCAGACATCGATCCACTCGGGTTGTATTCAAGCCCATTAAATTTCAGCGAAACAGGGTCATCAATACGAGAGTATGCCGAATTGAAGTTTCTCAGATACACGCGTAAGCGCTGATTCGGCTCAGGCGTATCGTAAGCAGCCTCAATGACCATAGAATGATAGTGCGTTAAATCAATCCCGTTTGCAGCATCCGCGCTTAAACTGATCGCCACTTCACAGAAAGGCCATCGGTGCGCTTTACCCAGATTGCAGTTAAGAACAACGTATCCATCGCCATCAACGGTAACACTTCCTTGTGTATCTCCCCCCATTGGGGTGTCATCAATATATTCAACCTTAAACTCTGTTGGAGAGACCGTGTAGGTTGAACGCGCACCACCAGCATAAAACCAAACAATGGCGACGACAGACAAGAATAAAAGCACAAGGAGTACGAAAAGAGTTCGCGAAGTGTTCTGTTTCAAAATCACCTGATCAACTTATCCAATTTTTATTGATACAACTCAGATAGCTGAGGAATTATTCCACACATAACGCCGAATAGATCAGCGGTACATGAAGCCAATTTAATGTTTTGGTATGAGAAAAGGCACCTTTCACTCAGGTGCCTTTCGTTTCCAAGCGTCTCAGCTAAGTCTTTAGCGCTGGATATTCAAAAATGCAGCGCCACGCACTCCGCCGGAGTCTCCGTGCTTGGCTTTGATGATTTTTGGAGGGTGAGCAATGGAAAGTAAATGCTTAGGAAGACGTTTAGGCATTTCTTCATAGATGGCATCGAAATTCGACAGTCCACCACCTAACACCACCACATCGGGATCAATACCGGTAAACAAACCAGCAAAGACCATCGCTAGCATTTCCATATAGATGTCGACGAACTCAACATCACGAGATTCACCTGCTTTAAAATCCGCAATAATATTGACCGCTTTTTTCTCTTCACCATGAAAATGCGTGTACAGCATTTCAAATCCGCGACCAGAGAGATAGTTGTCGATACAGCCTTTTTTCTCACAACCACATTCAAAAATTGGCGCATTTTTACCAAGGTGCAGCCAAGCGTCAATCGGCATGCGCATGTGTCCGAGCTCACCCGCGACATTATTCTTACCAGAAACAATCTTGCCATCCAGCACAATGCCACCGCCGAACCCTGTGCCCAGAATCAAGCCAAGGACAACCTTTTCACCTTGAAGCTCTTCATCCCACGCTTCAGACAGCGCGAAGCAGTTCGCATCATTGTTAAGCGCAACCGCTCGGCCAATTTTTGCTTCAAGATCTGCACGAAGCGTTCTACCTTTCGCAGCTGGCACATTGACCGTTAACACTGTGCCATCTTCAGCCTTTTCAATGCCGGGAATACCAAGCCCGACCGTGCCTTCACAACCAAATTTTTGGTCGTATTTCGCCACTAAGCCCGCTAGCGTTTCAACCAACAGCTCATAGTTGTCTCCGGGGGTAGGCACGCGCTCTGTTGCCTGACGCTTTAGATCATTGTCAAATGCGCCAAACTCAATTTTGGTGCCACCTACATCAAAGCCGTAATACATCCTTTACTCCGTTGTTCCTAATAGCAAAATCGTCAATCTGTTTGAATTATCCCTGTTTCAAACGGTTCTTAATGTGACTAAAGACAAAGTAACTCTTTGTGTCGTCTTTTCAGCGCTACAACTATGCGAAGTGAATCGCAAACCATTGTTAAATTAGAGGGTTCGAAGCTCTCTATATTTATCAAGCGCAGCCGGGTCTGGGAGATTACGCTGTTTTTTCCCCGTCAAATAGTACTCACGGAACACATCAAACCATGCATCCAAACATTGGGACGCTTTGATATCCCCCGCAAGTGCCAGCACTTGTGCGGCCACCTCTGCTGTTGCAAGCTGACCTTCACCGTTCGCTTCTCTCATTTGATAACGCGATTGCGTATCGACCTTGATGCTTAGAACGGGCACTTCATCTAACCAAGGGCTCTTACGGAATATTTTTTTCGCTTCCTGCCAAGTGCCATCAATCATGATGAAAAGAGGACGTTTTCCCGCTTTTATCACTGGCTGACTAACAACGCGGTCTTCGCTGGCATACTGTGCAGGGAAAACAACGAATGGCTGCCATATCGGGTCATTGACCAACGCCACCATCTCTTCATTGGGCGTTTTACGCGACCAAATATACGCGTAGGTATCTTCAACTGTATCCGCGATGAGACGCCCAGTATTACTCGGCTTTAATACCTCATCATCATACATAACGAGCAAAAATCCGGCGTTCGTCGTCAAGGTTTGTCTTTCTTCACAAATACATAACCTTTCAACAACCATGCAGTGAATACAGCGAACAACACTGGCCCCTCGCGCACGAAATGGCTTAGTCGACTGCGCAAGCCTTTGATCGTAGAGTTTGTGAATGGCGTGAGGTTTCATGGGATGCGCCTTAAAAGAATAAAGGCGCATTTTAATCAGAGCAGAGAGCAGTGCAACCACTTGTTTGCGCTAAGATGCGATATGCGCGAACTTAGTGCCATCCCGACGTTACCACCAGAGGTTTAAGCACACTCAGCAACAGCAGCATCAAACAGGTTTTTAACCAGACCAATATACTCTTCAAGCACGTTAATCTGAGCAAACGTAGGTTTCTGATTCCAAACCGAGCTCAATATCTCTTCTAAATCGGCAACCACTTTATCCGCTTCGCTCATCACCGCAAAGCGCAGTGGTTGTGGCATGTCTTTGTTCTGTTCACAAATGACCATAAGTTGGCTTGCAACCAGTTCATGGACAAGATCATCAATGTTTTCAGAACCAACTTTGTCACCTGACGCAGCAAACACAGCCAAGTTTTCAATGAAATACTCAATTAGAGCCGCATATCCATCTGACTCAACGACCATTTAATACCTCCAATGCGTGACTTCCTACATCCAATTTTATTGCTCTGACATGAAAATTGATACCAATTAATTAGCCATATGTCACTTATTTGAGTCATAGTACTCACAAGAGAGCCCGGTGTTACTACATTATAAGTTCGATGACGCAAGCGCAGCACTTTAACGCGTCTTTTCATGGCGAAATAAGTTGGCACCATCCTATAAAAATTAATGCCTAAATCACGCTAAAAATGTCACCACCTGCACTTACTGGACGAAAGTGTCACTCATCAAGGATTCGTGATGTCAGAAAACCAAATCCAGCGCGACAATCAATTCCCCTTTTCCAAAAGTATCGTTGGGAAAGTGGGATTTATTATGGCAATGATGACACTTTGCGCCATGCTGCTTTCTGTCTCCACCTATGTCATGCATGATACCGCCAGCACTGACACCACGAATACCCGCCAGTTAGAAATCCCACGCGCCCTACTTTCAGTCTCTATGCTACGTTTCGTCGGTGAAATGAACCGCAATATGCTGAGCTATGCCTTAGGCGAAAGCGCCTCACTCGACACCTATTTCAAGAACAAGAACCAATTTGAAGTTTCGTTGAAAGAGCTGAATAAGATTCATGGTGATAACGCCAGTAAACTTCATCGTATTGAAAGTAATTACAAAGCGTTCGAAACGAAAATCGAAAGTGAGGTACTCAGACAATACGACCCACAAAGAGAAAAGTGGGCAATGAATGAAAAGAAACTGATCAAGAAAGACCTTGCACCAGAATTGAATCGTGCCATTCAAGCGCTGTTAGGGTTAGATGTTAGCAACGATACTGAGACAAACGTTGATAACCATCAAGTCATATGGCTCATGAGAGAGGACGCAGAAGATATGATGTCTTCTGTGTATTTCTATCTCAACGGTGAAGATAACCAAATTCAACATTTCCATGAAAATGCTGCTTTCTTTTCCAATTATCTCCAGCAGTTACGGGCGATGTCCACTAACGAACAATACACGCTAAATCTTGACGAAATTGAACGAATCATCAACGACCTAGTGACACGCACCGAACGAATCTTTAGCGAGTATGACCCGCTCAAAAAGAATGAAGCCATTCATGCCCTTAAAACCATCAACAACAACGAATACAAAACACTGGAAACATCGCTAACAACGTTTTCACGCGAGACCAGTTTCAGTGCGGCTAACTCCATGGCCAGTCTGCATAAAGTATTGAAAAACAATCAGATATCTTTTTTCGGATTGTTTGCCATCATGACACTAGTCAGTATTGCATTGACCGTTTACATCTATAAAAAAGTCACGCAGCCTATCGCTAGGCTCGCTGATACCATGCGCAACCTCGCTGATGGTAATACCGAGATTCCGATCCTTTACAAAAACAGACCTGACGAAGTGGGCCAAATCTCTCACGCACTTAGCTCCTTTCGCGACCACATCATTTCGCGAAATCAGGCAAGAGAACAACTTCTCTATCAGAAAGAATTGGCAGAGGCGGCGTCAAAAACCAAAGCACAGTTTTTGGCGGCAATGAGCCATGAAATACGTACGCCAATGAACGGCGTCATTGGCATGATTGATATTTTGCGGCGCTCAAAGTTGGACGCGACACAAATGGGCGTGGCCACAACGGTTCGTGATTCGGCGTTATCACTTCTTTCTATCATCAACGATATTCTCGATTTTTCTCGTATTGAAGCCGGAAAGATGCGAATTGATGATGTTCCACTGTCATTGCGCAACATCGCGGAACAGGTGATGGATAATTTGGCAACAGAGGCGACAGACAAAAACGTATCCTTGACGCTTTACATATCTCCCTCCGTCCCAACGTGTCTCAGTGGTGACCCTACCCGCATTCGGCAAATACTGTTTAACCTTATTGGTAACGGAATTAAATTTTCAGGTGGTCAACCACATCGTGGAGAAGTGCAAGTTTGGATAAAAAATCAACCTGAACACAACAACCACTCATCCATATCCATCGAGATTCGTGATAACGGTATTGGTATCAGCCAAGACAAGCTTGAAGCGATTTTCAAACCATTTACCCAAGCTGAGTATTCAACGACTCGTCGCTACGGTGGCTCAGGCTTAGGCCTCGCAATCAGTCAGAACATTGTTTCTCTTATGGGGGGAAGTATTCGCGCTGAAAGTGAGGAAGGCATAGGCTCAATATTTACCGTAAGTTTTGAACTGCCTGTCGCTGACAACATCAACATTCCAGAAAATTGCAATATTGACTTGCTGCGTGAGTCTGCGCAGACGCTTAGCAGCGTGATATGCGTCAACACACTAGAAAACGGCGCCCTAAAAACTAGCATCGATAACTATCTGCAACAGTTAAATATTTCATGTCACAGCACGTCAGTCGAATTGCTGCATCAGCAAAAATTTGAGCGAAGCGATGTGAAATACGTCGTCATCTGTCGCGATTATCTACAAACCAAACAACTCATGCCGCCATTTCTTTCGTCTAGTGTCGAAATTCGCTATCTCGAACTCGATATGCAACTCCCCGTCCATCGTTATGGTGGTATTGATGTGTTTGCTGTCTATGCTTCGCCATTGAAATTGTCGATGCTACTCAGCGGCTTGCGCATCTGTGTTGGGCTTGAAAGCCCTGACTATCCCGCGCTTGACACCAGCACAAGAGAAGCATTCATCGAACGTACTGATCAAGAACAAGGAACCATTCTTGTCGCAGAAGACAATGTCACCAACCAAACAGTGATCAATAAGCAGCTTACTTATCTCGGCTACAAGGTCGTCATGACAGGTGATGGCTTAGAGGCTTTGCGTGCTTACCGTAAACAGGCATTCACTCTTGTGTTGACCGATTGCCACATGCCTAACATGGACGGTTATGAACTCACTCATGCCATACGTGCTATTCAAAAAGAACGAAATGAATTTGTCCCAATTATTGCGCTAACTGCCAATGCACTTGTTGGCGAGGCTGAACGTTGCATTGAGACAGGCATGAACGACTTTATAGCGAAACCCGTTGAAATTGATGTTATCCAAAAAGTACTGAGTAAATGGTGCTCTAAGAGCAAGCCCTTCGAGGAAATCTCCTCTCCGACCAGTGTCGCATTAAACGTCTCCGATCCCTTGACCAATGAGACAGCGCTGCACGAGGTAGCGAACACCGACACAGCGCGGTCTGAAAATATGATCCAAGAGACTGCTCTGCCGCAGGTAGAGGTGGAACTCGAAGCCAGTGTGCTTCAAAAGCTGTTCTGGGGAGATAAAGAAACCTACGCAGACGTTCTCGGAGAGTTCATCAAGCACTGTGTGCCGGAATTAACCGATTTGGCGATGACACATGCCCCTTATGATTTTGACCAAATAAAAGCCTCTGCACATAAACTAAAAACATCATCTCGCAGCATTGGGGCATTCGCCCTTTCAGACTTGTGTATTTCGCTTGAACAAAGTGCTGATGCAAAAAGTAAAGACATAGAATCGTTGATTTTCACTTTGAATGAACAACTCGATGGAACCATTTCAGCAGTTAAATCCAAACGCATTGCATTAACACATGAACTCGATCATGGAAAAGTCAGCACACCTGATGCTTGAGAACTCGGCACTTTTTCCAATTTAGTGCCACAATTGACGAGATAATTTTAAAAAAAGAACAAGCGAGTTATTTATGAGAAAAACTAAAGTTGTGACCACGGAAGACATCCTACTGAAGCTTTGTAAGTCTGTTACATCCGTGCTTTCGAAAGCAACAGATTCACCTGTTCACTACTCTGCCATGGTTCAGAAAATCACTAAAACCAGTTTGAAGCCTGATTTTGGCTGCTTCGTTCTCTTTGACGGTGGTTTTTCTGGTCTTGTGGTCATTAATTTCGACGCGAAAGCGGCACTTGAGCTCTACACCAAGTACATGTCACACATGGGTATCCCAGAGGAAGAATTAGCCACTCTTCATACGTCTGACGAGGTAGCTGATGTGCTTGGCGAGTTAATGAATCAAATGGTGGGTGACTTCACGGGTAAAATAAAACGTTCGCTTCAAACCAACATTACCCAAAATCAGCCAAAAATGATGGCAATCAACAAAAACATTAATGTCACTGTTGATAGCAATATCGATCGCCCTCAGGCTCGTAGAGTGAGCTTTAGCACCGAAGATAACAATATTTTCTACCTCGAGCTTTCCATGGAGAGAACGGAGTTCATCCAACTCGAAGAATTTGAAGAAGCGGAAGAACTCAACCCTGACGATATTCTCGAGACAGAAATTGCTAAACAGCTAGAAGGCAAAGATTCAAAGAAATCCAATAGTAAGCCGCAGCAAGAAACCAATTCATTGATGGATGACCTCGGCATTTAATCTATTCACAACGGCGTAATTTGTCGTTGTGATGATTGATTGCCCATGCTCCTCAACGAGCCAAGGAGCGAGCAAATGGACGCAGCAAACATTTGGTTAGAAGATATCAAGTCATGGTATAGCGAAGGTACGAGTTCCGGTGTCAATGGGTTGGCAAACCTCATTACGAATACGCCCTCTGTCCTTTTCGCTCCACCTATTAGCCAAACACAAAGCGATGCCATCGCTTATTTTGTCGATGGCTGTGAAAAACTACAGCGTCTTCATCAAAGCGAAGGCCGCATAGATGAAGCTTATAATTATTTGCAGTTTTGCTATGCGAAACTTCAAAGTTTGGCTTCTCATGCTGATGTCGAAAAAGAGGTTAAACGCTGGAGCCTGAAGAAACTCGACACGATCATTGTGGGAATGATGGAATTTTGCCAACAACAGCAAGATAACGCTTGGATAAAAGAAAGTGAGGTATTGGTCGAGCTTCATGTTGCGTTTATGCAAGGGCAAAACGGCCTCAACCTTTATCAATCTCACCGCTCATTTCGCTAGCAAATTGTCAGATTTGCTCGCGTAAATTGCGTGGAAAATAGAGATATACAACAAGAGTCGGCACATTGGCCGACTCTTTTATTTCCCGCTTTAACTATCTGTCAGATATTAAGCTTGTTGAGCGACAGCCTGTGGCTCTTCACTGCGTTTCAGCACGGCATACAGAACACCAGTTACCACAGTACCGGCGGCGATAGCACCTAAATACAGGAGTACAGGGGTAATCGCATTCGGGATAAACAGAACAAATATACCGCCATGTGGTGCCATCAGTTTTGCCCCAACCAGCATCGACAAAGCACCCGTCAATGCCCCACCCGCCATACACGCTGGAATCACTCGCATGGGATCACGCGCGGCAAACGGAATGGCACCTTCAGAGATAAAGCACATTCCGAGGACAAATGACGCTTTGCCCGCTTCTCGCTCTTGCGCTGAAAATCGGCTTCTTGCTAACCACGTCGCAAGGCCCATCCCCATTGCTGGCACCATACCTGCCGCCATCACTGCCGCCATCGGCGTATACGTTTGAGAGGCCAACAGACCCACACCAAACGTGTATGCTGCCTTGTTAACCGGGCCACCCAAGTCAAAGCACATCATCGCACCAAGAATCACACCCAATAGCACGGCATTGGTAGAACCCATACTGTTTAAAAATTCGGTCAGGCTATTCATGATGCCAGCAACAGGACCACCGACAACGAAGATCATCACAAGGCCAGTGATCAAGCTCGCCACCAATGGAATAATCAGTATTGGCTTCAATGCCGCCATGGAATCTGGCAGTTCCAATTTATCCGCAATGAATTTCGCGGTGTAACCCGCTAAGAAGCCCGCGACGATACCACCAAGGAAACCCGCGCCAGTTGAACTGGCCAACATACCACCAATCAAACCCGGTGCTAAGCCCGGACGGTCTGCAATCGAGAATGCAATGAAACCGGCCAGCACAGGCACCATCAATGCAAACGCACTCGCGCCACCAATTTCCATTAACGCCGCAGCCAACGTACCTTGCTCTTTAAACGCTTCGATGCCAAACACAAACGAAAGCGCAATACACAAACCACCCGCTACAACCAATGGCAGCATGTGAGATACACCTGTCATCAAGTGTTTGTAAGCGCCAGTGCGCTCATTCTTATTGGCGCTATCAGAACCACCGTGCTTATACACTGCCGCTTGATCAAAGGCGTTAGCCAGTTCTTGTTTGGTCTTTTTTAAGGCCGCACTGGTACTGGTGCGATATACGCGTTTGCCATCAAAGCGGGCCATGTCCACTTCGATATCTGCGCCAATAAACACCAAATCTGCCTGCGCAATTTCTTCATCGGTCAGTTGGTTTTTGGCGCCAACAGAGCCACGAGTTTCCATTTTCACCCACATGCCCTGCGCTTTGGCTTCTTCTTCAACAGCTTCAGCGGCCATAAAAGTATGCGCTACACCGGTTGGACACGCCGTAATGCCGACGATACGAATTTTTGCAGAGGCAACCTTGTCAGCATCAGTCGCTGGCGCAATATCTTTATGTGCGTAAACTTTCGCATTTGACGCTGCATTTTCTATCAATTGCGTTGAACTGCTATAGCATTCGTCAAGTGAGGCCTGATAAACCTTCTTGCCATCAAAGCGTGCCATGTCAGAAACAGGACCGACTGCGATGATTAAGTCTGCGGACTCAATATCCGATGCTGAGGCCTTCTGTACTGCTTTCACTGTGTTTTGGCATTCTATCGTTGCTTTCCACTTCAGCGCTGCCGCTGCTTTTTCCAGCATGCCTGCCGCGATGATAGTGTTTGCAATACCGCTTGGGCACGATGTAATAATGACTGCTTTCATCTTTCTACCCCTGTTTCATGATTTGCTTCTAACCGTTTTACGCTTATCTCGTTTTGCAGCGCTTCGACTTGATAAATATCCGACACGCCGACATTAATCTGTGTCACGGCGAGCGCGGATAGCGCCGTTGCAAAACTGAGTGCCTGTTCTTTTTCCCATTGATTAAGCTCAGCCCAGCACAGTCCTGCAACTAAGGTGTCCCCGGCACCGACGGTGCTGACAACCTCCATTCGAGGAGGCTGACTAGCAAACCATTCGCCCTCGCTACACCACAACACACCGTCTGCCCCGCGAGAAATGACAACATTTTGAATGCCTGTTGCCGCCAATGCAGAGCCTGCATCCTGCAGGGATTGGTAATCATTGAGTTCTCGTCCTGCCCACTGTGAAAGCTCTTCATCATTCGGTTTCACCAACCATGGAGACGCTTTCAGCCCCTCAACAAGTGCTGCATTGCTGCTGTCAAAGAACACTTTTTTGCCTTTCTCTCGCAGGGCGGCAATCCAGCCATGTAAATGAGCTGGAGTGACGCCAACAGGAAGGCTGCCAGCAATCACGAAGAGATCATTGGTTTTAGCCAATTCAAACAAGGTATTTTCGAATGCCTGCAATGAGGCCAGATCAACCGTCACTCCTGGGAAGTTCAAGTCCGTCACTCGTCCAGTGTCTTCAACTAGCTTCACGTTGATACGCGATGCGCCTGACACACGAATAAATCTGTCTTCAATGCCGAGTTGTTCAAACAAATGTGCGAAAGGGTCTTGGTTGTCATCGCCTAAGAAGCCCGTTACCGTGACTTTCGCGCCAAGCTCTGCAAGCACCTTAGCGACATTCACGCCTTTGCCGCCTGGGTTGAGGTTTGATGAATTGATTAAGTTAACGAATCCCGCTTTGAGTGTTCCCATGCTTCCGGTCATATCCAGTGCAGGGTTAAGCGTTACGGTTACCACGCCATTGTTTTTCATTTATCAGCCCTCACCCAAACCATTAGCTATCGCTTCGCCAATCGCATCTATTGCTTGCAGGGCATCAACGCCATCAGCCGTAAACTCAAGGTCATGCCCGTGCTTAACGCCTAACGCGATGACTTTCATCAAGCTTTTAGCGTTGACTTGCTTACTTTCAGAACTGACATTGGCCACCCAAATTTGTGAATCGAATTTTTTAGCGACACTCACCAACATTGCGCCAGGTCGCGCATGCAAACCGTGGGCGTTTTTAATCTTGAACGTATGACTGATACCCGCCTGACGCACTTCCGTCAGTGCTTTAATCACATCTTCAGCAGTGCTCGCAAACAGATCGTTGGTTTTTCCATTGAACAAAAGTGCACTGAGGTTATTCAATATTTCAACGTGTGCTGCACCTGACGCCGCAATAGCAATCAGCCCTTTCACAGGTTTGCTTTCCACGTCAAATGGCATGTGTACTGAAATGAAAGACAAGGCAGGTCGGTTTACGCCATTTTCGGATGAAGCGAGCCATAGCCCCTGCCCTAAATACGTGGCAGGTTTTACGAGCAAATCTGCAATGTAATCTTCATTCACCGCGTTTGCGTTCTTAAGTTTGCCTGCCGTGACCGCGAGTAATGAAATCAAGTCAGAGCCAGGAAAATCAACAGTGACCACAGAGTCATCAAAAAGAAGTCCTTTTTGCCCTTCACCGTTTAATATCGCCAGCACATCATCTGCAAGCACCGCGCTCTTCAGCGCATCTTCAACACCATCTGCAGACAACACATGGGTAAGTTGTTTCAAAATGCCTAAGTGCTCATCCGATTTCGCCGCAATACCAATAGCAAGGTAAACCGTGTTGCCATCGCCCCAATCAACACCTTCGGCAAAATGATGAAGCTGTACGCCAGTTTCCTTCACCAAGTCTCGCGTGTCTGTGGTGCCGTGCGGAATCGCAATGCCATTGCCGAGAAACGTCGAATTTTGCGCTTCTCGCGCAAGCATGCCTACATCGTAGCCTTCAGCAACAAGACCTTTATTTACCAAGTCTTTTGCAATATTGCTGATCGCTTTTTGTTTATTATTCGCCTGCTTACCTAGGAGAATATCGCTTGGTGTGAGTTCCAACATTTTGCCTACCTCTGCCGTTAGGTGAATCATGCTCACCGGCGTTTACATACCTTGTTTATCCTTTCTCACCCACTAGCTGAATCGTTTCAGCAAGCAGGTCAAAAAAAGGGCTCCGCGCACATTTTTAAACATGCTGAAACCTTTCTGCTATTGATGCTGAATCCTTTCAGCTTATAATGCAAAGAATGATTTTGATCCAATTTGCGTTTTTTGATCACGCGCACAGAGTACGGAAATGAAAAACAATGAAGCTAAATGAAATTGCAAAGTTGGCAGGCGTTTCTCGTACCACGGCAAGCTATGTGATCAATGGAAAATCGGCCAAGTACCGCATTAGCGAACGCACACAGCAAAAGGTCATGGCGGTTGTGAATGAACATAACTATCGCCCAGACCATGCAGCCAGTGCATTGCGCGCAGGAACCAGCCGCTCTTTTGGCCTTGTGATCCCCGATTTAGAGAACACCAGCTACGCTAAAATTGCCAAACTTCTAGAGCGAGACGCTAGGCTGGCAGGCTATCAACTTATCATTAGTTGCTCTGACGACAACCCTTCAACAGAAATGCAGGTAGCCAACACGCTGCTCAGTCGAAAGATTGATGCCTTGATTGTTGCCTCCTCATTGCCTGCGGACAATGACTTCTACCCTGCCATTCAATCTTCAGGCACACCTGTCATCGCCATTGACCGAGCATTGGATGATGAATATTTCGCCTGTGTCATTAGCGAAGATCTCGAAGGGGCATTCGCCCTGACGGAAAAATTGATGGAAGAGAACGTTAAATCGATAGGCTTGATTGGTGCAGTCCCAGAGTTGGGCGTATCGAAAGAGCGCGAACAGGGCTTTCTCTCCGCGGCAAGTCAAGCCGGTGTCGCCACACAAGTGATTCACGGAGACCATTTCAGCCAAGAAGAAGGTAAGCGGTTGATGCTGTGCTGGTACGAGAATAACCTGCTACCCGATGCCGTGGTTACTACCTCTTATGCGCTATTTGAAGGTGTACTTGATGCTATTCTCGTTCATCCCGACATTGCTAATCACACGAAATTCGCCACTTTTGGTGACAACCGCATGCTCGATTTCATCCCGATGAAAGTGCAATCTTTGCCACAGCAGTTTGAATTGATCAGTGAACACGCATTAGAACTCACCCTCAATGCCATTGCAGGCCGCTACCAACAAGGTGTGGAAGTAGTGCCAAGAAAGCCGAAGTGGCGCATATAACCCAAAAGGCAAAGAAATAGCGGCGGAAGAGGCTTAAGATCACATTTATTGAAAAAGACAAAACACTTACTGGTATACTCTCCGCATTAAACAAAAGACAGATCAACGTCCTAAAACAGACCTTTCATTAAAGGCATCTGAAAAGGCATGTTCAAAAAAGGCAGAGCCATGAATTTAAAAACCACAATACAAGAAGACAATAAGCAGCTTGATTTTTGTCGCCGTCACCTAGAAGTGGCCAACTTGACAAAAAACCACGAAGAAATTGCGAAGCTGACTAATGAAATCAACACATTAACGCTTAAAATTTCCGAAGCTAAGTCCCAGCAACAAACTCATCTAAGTGCAAAAGCACAAAAAATCGTTGCTTTGAACTTCAATCGTGTTTTATCAAAAACCGAACAAGCCGACATGGGTAAATTGAAGAAATCTGTTCGCGGCCTAATGGTTGTGCATCCAATGACTGCATTGGGTAAAGAAATCGGTGTCACAGAAGTAACAGGCTACGCACAAAAGCCATTCTAATCGACCCATTATTTGCAGTGAGAACCCATCGTGCGACGCTGGGTTCTCACTCTCTTGGCTCGTTGAAACCAATAATCCAACTCAAACAACGCGATCTTTTAGCATCACTGTCTTCGCTACACCCTCGAAAATTGTAGTGGTCAACTCATTCCGGACAGTAAATTAGGTCGATTTTCAGCTTTCGCAGGTGGAAGCCCACCGTTATAACTATGCGCTCTCTTCCAATTTTAATAGCTCATCAGGTAATGACTGATATCTTTGGATGCCTAAGCGAAAAATGCATAGCCTGTTGCTGGTATCCATTCAGATTTTAGACTTCTAAATAGCCTTTCCATTGGAGCGTTGTCCCAGCAGTTGCCACGTCGACTCATGCTTTGTGTCATCCGATACCGCCACAGGTGTTGTCGAAACTGGCGACTGCTGTATTGGGACCCTTGATCCGAATGGAACATCACGCCACTTGGTTTTCCTCGGTGCTCATACGCCATCGACAACGCTTTTGTCACCAATGCCGCATCAGGACTGTCAGACATGGCCCAACCGACAACCCGTCTGCGATACAGGTCAATGACAACGGCAAGATAGCACCAACGATGACCCGCCCATATATAGGTAATATCGCCGCACCATACTTGATCTGGGCCGTCGACAATGAACTGACGATCAAGATGATTGGGAATATCAGGCCGCTCAACCGTGGCTTGCTTATAGTTATGTGAGTCGGGTTGCTTTCTGATGAGTTGTGCCTCTTTCATCAATCGGCAAACCTTGAATCGTCCAATCTTATGTCCGATTTCACACATCATGTCGACCAGAGTGCGACTACCCGCAGAGCTTCTGCTCAGCGTAAACAGTCGGTTGATCTCGCTACGAAGATGCAAACGTTCAGCATCAATATCATGGCGTCGTTGGCAGTGCTCATAGTCAGTCGACGTGGCGATACCGAACACAGCACAGACCAATTCACCGGTTCTTGCTCTCTCAATTGGTCTATCAACGCGTACGTTCGAGTTCGTCCGACATCAAGAGAGCAGTTGAATCTACAGTAGCCTTTTTTAGAATGGATTTTTCTCGTTCAAGTCGATGGATCCTTGCCTCTAACTCTTGGATTTTCTGCTGCTCTGGCGTTAAGGCTTTGGAAACTGGCGTACTACCGCCACGCTCTTGTTCAAGTTGTGTGACCCAGCGTCTGAGTCCTGTTTCACCGATGTTTAATGAGCGGCTAGCCTCAGCAATTGAATACCCTTGGTCAAGCACCAAGCAGGCTGCTTCCAGTTTGAATTCAGCTGAAAATGAACGACGTTGTCTTGTCATGGAACACCTCTTTCTTTAGTGGTCATTTTATCACCTTAAATGGTGTCCGGGAACATTAGACCACTACAGTTCCATTAAATTAACTGTGGATCAGCCAATAAATATCCTTGTAGGTAGTCACAATGTAACGTCATAACCTCTAACATAGACTCTTGAAATTCAATACGCTCAACGATCACTTCTTTACCAAAACTTTCTCTTATTTCAGATACAGTGTTTTTATTTTGTAACGCCATATCAAGCTCAATCTTTATAAAACGAAAACACTCATTCGCCAAAAGCGAGAAGTCCAAGTACTGCCCCATCAGATCGAAATCGTCAAGCGCAAACTCAACACCAAGATCAAAAAGCCTATATACACTTCTAAGATCGAGTCGTTCAATATTTCTTTCCGTAATTTCAATAACCAAATTCGCGCCAGCGAAAAAAAGCGCTTGGTAAAGTTCATAAACTTCCACGGTTAGAAACGATAACACCTCAGGTTCCATATTGATAAATATCAGTTCACCTTCATCGAGGTTAATGTTTTTCTTCCTAACCTGTAATGTCAAGAATTTGATTTGCTCCTCAGCAAGGTTTCTTCTGTACTCTCGCGATAAACCATCATAAAAAGCGTCCACATCATCAATATTATGTGGTCTAAAAAGTAACTCTCTCGCTTTCTTTTCGAATTGGCCGAATCGCCTAACTATAGGCTGACTAAAAACACGAAACCTTACAACCGAACTTTCAATATCATTGATCTCCCAGGTCTGAATAGTTTTATTAACGTTAAAAAAATGAAAGTCATCCAGCTTGTAATTACGGACTAAATTCGCGGCTTTTTTAGTAGAAAACATTGTAACACCTCAACAGAATAATTCACCGAGGAATATAAAAACAAAAACAAAAAACCAGAAGTAATAAATTATAATAAGAAATAAAGCTAAAAAGTCAGCCTGAATTAACAATATAAAACAAACCAAAGGAAACCTACAAGCCATTGTTTTATAACATTTATAATGTTTATTATCTTTTATTGGATGCAAAAAAAAACAATGCCACTATCATCAGGACCTCTTTTAACCAATGTGGAAAGATGAGTACAAACCATGAACAAAGTAGTAAATGATAAAAAAGAAAAAATCAGGTTAATAATATCTGCACTATGTATAATATTTTTTATTTTATTAGTATCAGGCTGTAAGGGTGATAAGACATCTGTAGCACAACAAGCCGGAGATGTAGAAGCTATCGACGATGCTAATGAAGAAGCGCCATTTCTTGAAGAACTAAGAATCGAATACAATACAAAAATAAAAGGTGATACAGAAACAGGATTAGTCTCAGGATTCTTAAATAGTTTTACAGCAACTGGATATTTTACTGATGGCTCGACAGATGACCTCACTAATAGTCAATATATTAAATGGTCATCCAGTGATCAAAGCGTGGCATTCATTAGTTCTAATGGCATAGTTAAAGGGAATAATTCTGGTAGTACTGTCATTACAGCAACATATAAAGATCCAAGGCTAGATGGCTACAATCTCATCGATTCAACCTATGACTTGGAAGTATTAGAAAAACAGGTACTTTCCATAGAGGTAAAGGATCAGAATGCGATAGCGGGTGTAAATAAGCCCTTTGACATGGATATCATTTTTAGCGATGGATCTCGCGTTCAAACATCGTCTAATCTCATTGATAAGGGTAATCTGAAAATTGCTAAAAACCAGTCCGCAGTAGGTGACGCACCAACAGTTTCTTTAGATGAAAATAATAACCTGGATCTGACTAATATCAACCAAGCGACGAATGTGCCTGTCCTTGTATATTATGGTGAGCAAATTCCAAGCGGTGAAACACCGAATGATAGTTTATGTGAGGAAAAGTGTGTCTCTTTTGCATTCACGTTAGAAGTGTCTGAAGCAACGCTTCAAAGCGTCAACTTAAGCGTGAATAAACCAATTATTCCTGCGGGTATCGAGACATTAGTTACCGTTAAAGGGACCTACACCAACGGAACAACTGATGATATCGATATTGACCTAGAGCATATTAAGGCGGAGTATCAAG
This sequence comes from Enterovibrio sp. FF113, assembly GCF_041439165.1. Classification (NCBI taxonomy): domain Bacteria; kingdom Pseudomonadati; phylum Pseudomonadota; class Gammaproteobacteria; order Vibrionales; family Vibrionaceae; genus Enterovibrio; species Enterovibrio sp. FF113. The sequence continues at coordinate 167,017 of NZ_JBGONO010000011.1, forward strand.
ACGCCACAGATATCACAGATGTCATCATTAACAAAGACGGTAACGGTAACGTTTTATTTTCATCTAAAACACCTGGTCAGGTCAATTTAACTTATGACAATGGAGATGTCTCTCATACATTTTTAGTTGAAGTTACAGAGGCTGAGCTTCAAGCAATAACGTTAGATTGGGTTGAGCAAAGCGAGCAGACCACTAGCTCTTATATCGTAGGTTTGAGCAAAAAAATCCAAGCCACTGGTAAATTTAGCGATGAGAGTTCCAGTATTGTCACCTCCCAAGTTTTTTGGAATACATCTGATAATATTGAAGTCGTTAGAACAAATAGCAAAGATTTAGATCAGCGATTTATAAAATTCAAAGAGTACGGTCAGGCCTTTGTTAAAGTGGCTTGGAAGGAGATAGAGAGTGATGAGTTTACATTTGATATATCTTCTGCAGAAATAGAAGCATTAGTGATAGATATAGATAAAGTGAAACTTAGCCAAGGAAGCAGCACAAAATTTTCTGTCACTGCCACATACAATAATAAGCAAAAAGCAGATGTCACTAGTGTAGTTGGGTGGGATTATAAAAAACCAGGTTCGAATAAAATCATCAACATAGAGAACGGCTACATCTATGCATTAGAGAAAGGTGAAGTAGAGATCTCTGCATTTTTAAATAATTTTGAGTCCGAACCCAAAAAATTAGAAGTAGCAGAAAAAGAGCTCAAGAAGATCTTTTTCAAAAACTCTAATATCAGAATACCGTCGGGTATAACAACAAAAATTTCGGTTTCTGGCATCTATACAGATGATTCTGTCGGCGATGTGGAGGATGTGATCTTTGTTATCGAGAATAATGGTGACAATATTAATGTGACTGAACAAAATAACTCTTATTTAACAGCGACTGGTGAGGGCGATTTTACTCTGCAGGCAAAACTAAGATCAAATCAACATGTTGCAACAGAGCGTATGATCATCTCAGTCGAACAAGCATCAAATCTCTTACTTCTTGTAGATGAAACGCCAATGCTACGCGGAGAAAGGAGAAAAATAGAGATACTAGTAGGCTTCCTAAATAGTAACAGCATGCATCAAGAGCATGTTTCCCAGAGACAAATACAAGTTACAGGATGCGCAGATGGTGGCTGTATTGTATTTGATGAAAGAGCTCAACAACTCATAGCAAAAAAAGCAGGCGATTTCAAAATAACATATTGCCATAAAGAAATGGATAGTCTTTGTTCATCTAAAACGATCAAGGTAAAAGAGACTTCATTACTTCCACAAATGACCGGAGCTGAAAGTCTTAATTATACAAATCATCAAGTATATGCAACTATAACCCAAAATACCTGGGTCGCCGACGGAATAAAAGAATTTCTCAATAGTCGCCAATACTATTTATATTTACTGGTTTTAGATAAAGGTGATGATTTCGGTGAGACGTTCAATAACGATGAAAATGACAAGAAAGTAAGATCAGTGAAAATTATTGATCAAAGTTTATTAGCAAGTAATTCAGGATTAGAAAGTAATCCTAATCCAAGTTCATATATTAAATTCCCATGCAATGTAAGTGCGGAGCAAGTAGGTTGTAACAACAATAATACATTAAGTTTCGGTAAAGAAACGAGAGGGGAATTTATTTTTATTTTCGAAGTAGAGCAAACTTATTATTCTAACGAAAATTCAACAACAACAGGTGGTGGAGAATTGAAAAAACGAATCTCCTATTTCACAGATCGATTTACCATAAGAGATCCATTACCTGGTGAATTTGCAAATTGAGCTCTATAAACTGATGGTTCTGGGTCTGATTACTACCCGGACGACTAATGTAAATCCCGTTCCCATATTGTAATCTATAATAGGTAGGAGAGAGAGTGTGTCTTCATTGATTCGAGAAGAAAATATGCACAGCTACATTTTTGATAGGTTGAAAAAAACTATTTTTAACAATAGCACTGGAGAAGTGTCAAAGCTTAGTATATCTGAATCAATGGTACTCTCTCATCTTATTGAAAATAAAGGCAATGAGGTCACAAAATCAGATCTTATTGCTGCTGGTTGGCCGATGCGAGTGGTAGGTCCAAACTCTTTGACAATGGCAATAAAAGCCATTCGCCAAGCACTTTCAGACAAAGGCGAAATAATAGAAACGCTGCCCGGTAAAGGGTATATGCTTCACTCTGGCTTTATAGAAGATAGTTTAGATGAAAAAATAGGCGACATGCCTAATGTTAAAGACAGTGCGACAGCTGAACCCACCGTGTCTGAAAATAACGATCCCGTTGCACGTTTTTATGAAGGTGAAGAAGTCAAATCAATACCGCATAAAAAAGAAAATGTAATTCATAATAAGAAAACAAAATTAGTCTTGATTACGTTGTTATTCTTCATTTATGCATTGTCGTTTTTTGTTTCTTTTGTTTTTCAATCCCATCAAGCATCGCTTGAATGTATCACTTTTGACGGTAAAGTTGTTTGTTCCACGAGTGGTCATATAGGGGATACTTCAGGGTTAGAAGATGGTGAATACCTATATGGACACTATAATGGCGAAGCTGAAGCATCATTTAAAAAAGTCGAATAGAGAATATTCTGTACTTGCAGCTCTCATCGTGTTGGGTCTACTTATGTTCCTCTGGAATATCAAGCCTTTCATAAATGGCACCGGATGCAAGTTCAAATTCAATAGTGAATCGGAGAGCTTGAAGTCTCAAGGTGCATGTATAGATGGCATATTGACATCAGTAGTGCATCAGAAAAAATCAGGAAGAATATACACGAAAAAGTATATTTGGGGTTATTGGGGTAGCGATATATTTCTCTATTTAATTTCAGAAAAATGGCAGAAACCTATCGATATATCTAACAAAAAAGATATCGACTTACAGGATTTTCAATATGACCATGTCAATTTCTTGTCTGCAAAGATATTCAAGTCCTCAGAGGGGAAAATCTATTCAGTTTATGACTACCCCATTGATTTAATCCATGAGGATAATATTAACGGTAAGTTTGGATTCATTGATTACAAACCAAAATTCATCGGTGTTGAGTAGAAATAAAAACAGGAAGAACTTTTAGAATGAACAATGTCGCGCTTCCGGTGTGGTCAGCCAGTACCTTCTTCACTTATCGACCAAGTATTCGCCAACAAAGAAAGGCAGCCCGTCAGCGCCATATCACCGAGCAAATCATTTCTAAAAATTCGCGAAGAGAGCGTTCTCGTTTGGAAGAAATAATGATGAACCACCTAAAAGACACAATCTTCCCACTCTAATACACAGAAATTTGTGCAGAAATACGGTAATTTAGCGCTATCATTATCCTTTAAATACAGAATATTAAGGATAAAACAATCTCAAATAACAAAAAGGCGCCGACTACCGTCAACGCCTTTAAAAATCAATAACAAAAGTAGCTAAATCACTTCGCTATATTGAAGAAAGCACCATCTTTACAGGTAAACGTATAGTATTTCTCGCGCTCCATGTACTTCTCGAAGCCTTTACCTTCACAGTAGGTGGCGTTCAGGTCTGTCGAAATGTTCAATCGACTGTCAACAACACGTTGATCAGGGTTTGGCATAGATTCTGCCGTTTCAATCGAAGAGCAACCTGCCATTGACGCGGCAATGACCGCCATCACCATTATTTTTTTCATTGTTATTCTCGCTTTATAAAACGTAATTGGAACCATCGCTACAAGAGAGTTTCACTTCGCCAGCTTCGCTCGACACAAAATCACGAATGCCCATGCTTGAACAATACACCCTGTCCATTTCGACTATGTCATCCAGAGAAATGTCACCACGAATGATGTATGAACTTCCGCTATGACACATTACACGCAGGCCATCAACGGTTTGTGAAAACGCTTTGGCGCTGTCGCTATGACAAAGCTTTATCGCTGCTTCAATACGTTCGTCTACAGGATCCGGTGACGAAGTGCAGGCCGCAAGCGACAAAGCAAACCCTAAGGTTAGAATTGGCTTAATCATTAGACTATTTCCATGTTTACTTTATTGTCCGCCGTGACGACATCACAACATATTCAACACATTAGCACAGCCTAACTGACGGATGTACCCCTACATCCTATATATCCCTGAGTAACGTTAAGATCGGGGTTAAGCGCTCTCTTATATAGGAAGAAGCAACTGAAGGTTAGACTTAAGCCTTTCTGGCGTTGACGCTGCCGTGACGGGTGTTATGCCGTAATCAGCAATGGTTTTCAACACCAGGGCTGAAGGCGTTGAACCATTCCCTTCAGCTTGCGCTTGAATGTCGTCAAGCATGGCGCAATTCAACAAGTTGTCGTAATTCTCTGGCAGATCGTCTGCGGAGAATTCGTAGCATCCATCCAGTAAAGGGCTGTAGCCAATAATCTCTGGTTTAACAGCCAGTCGCTTCAATGCGCCAAAAAGATGTTCATTGAGGATCACTTGCGGACCAAAATCTGCGCCTGCGTTTGGTGAAATAATCGAGTATCGATATTGAGCATAATCGAAAGGCCTAAGTTGATGTTGTTCAATCACATCAACGAGCTCTAACACCCGCGATTCTTTATAGTTTGAAATGCCCAACTGTCTGACAATCCCCTCGTCCACCAAGGATGACAGTGTTTTCCAAGTATCGAGTAATGGCACGTTTAAGTCATCCACGTGCGCGTACAACACATCAAGATAATCGGTGTTGAGTCGTGTTAGTGTTTTGTCCAATGAGCGTTTGATATTGTCGGGAGAAAGACCGTCTAATTTGTCATAAGTGAATCCATCGACGGATTGAGCCCCTATTTTCGTCATCACCTCTACACGCTTTCTGTCTTTGCCTTGCAGCCATTGCCCTAATACGGTTTCGCTTTCGTCCCCTTTCCCATCGGGGTGCCAACACGCATAGTTATTGGCAGTATCTAAGCGACTGCCCCCCATTTCCAGAAAAGCATCAAGAACCGCGAAGCTGTCGTCTTTATTGGTGTAGGTACCGAATTTTGCCGTACCTAAAATAATGGGAAACATTCTGCCACATCCTCCACAGCCCATACTCACAGTGAACATTGAGATAGGCATGTTGCACTATTGTTAAATTTCCTTATAACAATAGCCTTTGTCTGTGTTTACAACCATTGAACGAGTCGATATTCATTCTAATCTCCGTCTAAAACAACAGATAAACGCGATAAAGAGTGATATTCAGATGATGATGAAGTGGTTAAATATGAGGGATGAACTGTGCGATTCTTGAGATCAGATATTGGAAGATAAGTGCGCCCCGCTTAGCGCACACCTGCATGCTAATAGCCCGTTGCTTCCATGAACCCGACGCCTGTCGAAGAGCCCAATACATTAATGGGGCCTTCCCAGTATGGAAAGGCGAACGGCAACCAATTGTTAGCGTTCACCGGAGACGTGGTTATTGTCATGTCTACGTCCGCTATCTGAATTTGCCACTCGGTTGGCAAATGGCGCCCGGTAGGCATTTTTGAGAACGACGTAGGCACCATGTTGATGTCATCATGATCCAAAGTACGCGTACTGCCATCAGCGGCAGTTAGTGAGCCAAAACGATACGGTCCCTGCTCACTTCGTACCTGTACCACCATCAACGACTGGCCATCGTCCAACTGGAGTGAAAACCAATCCCAGCCTCGCTGATCGTCACTTAGGGCTTGTGTGCTCCACTCGCGATCTACCCAGCCTTTTCCGCTGACCTCGATATTCTCGCCATTAATGGTCACTGTGCCCTCAAATACCACAGCAGGAACGCTGAAGTAGTAGGAAGCGACATCTTTTGTCGCATGCTTTCGGCTATAACCTTGGTCGCCTTGCATGATTTCAGCTTGGCTCTGAACCATATTAAGATCAAAACTGAAATCATCGTCTTGTGCGGTGAGCTCTGCAGGAAAAGGGGCGGCTGTTTGACTGCGCCATTCCCAGTTATCGAGCCAAGCATTGAACGGTTTGCTCGTCACACCTGTTTGACCAATGCCCCCTCGCGCAAATCGCTCAGCGGCAAACGTCTCAGTTTTTGTCGTCAATACCGCATGGGCCATAAACACATGTGTATTATCCCATCTATCGCCTTGCTGTGCTGACAGCGCCGTGCGAAACAATGTCCACTGGACACCGTATTGGTTACCTTGCTTGTCACTTACGTTCGCGGTGACATACCACCATTCTTGTCTAAAATCGTCATGCTTGCCGTAGTCAGTTGGAAATGACAGACGACGCCCCGGTTTAACCGTTGAAAAACCGTCGCCGTCGCTCGCCACCAGCATATCAACCGCCAAACTATTTGGCACGTCGTCATGAAGGAGTACAGAGCCAAACAATGCTAGTACACACAGTAAAACCACCGAACTCCAGCCGATGATTGTCAGCATAAAAGGTTGAGGTTTATCATCATCCCGCATTACTGTGCGTCCCTGAATGAGAGAATGGCAGACCGCTTGATGAGGCGCCAAACTGGCCACCCTCCAGCGACGAGAAGCGTTAACAACGCCCCGCCAAGTGTGGTCATATAACTAAACGGAAAATAGGACACTGACATTGTCCAGCCAAATGAATACTTCAGCACAATGTTGATCAATACCTCTGCGATAAGCAGACCCAATGGCAAGGCAAACAACGCTGAGAACAAGCCAATTAACATTAACTGGCCTCCACCTAAGAACGCCAATTCTCGGCCAGAAATCCCCATGTATCGTAGAAGCGAGTATTGACGCTGTCGTGACAGTTCGGTGGCTAGCGTGGAGAAGAATAGGCCACAAATAGCGATGATCAATGTCAGGGTACATAGCGTGTCCGTGACAAGGAACGTTCTATCGAAAATACGCATGGCCCTTGCCAAAATTTCACGCTGATTACTTACCTGCGTTTCCTGCAACCCAAATTGGTTTCGCATGTTTTCGACCAACTGTGTTTCATCAACACCGTCTTTAAGCAGCGCTGCAACGCCAACCCGCCCTTCTTCATGCATCCAAGGAATTAGTGACGATCGGTTTGAAATCATCACTTGGCTGTATGGGTTACCGTAATCAAAATAAATACCTGCAACCTTCCAACCGTCACCAAATGGCGTTGGCAAGTTAATGCTATCGCCAGGGTGAACATCGAATTTCATCGCCAACGATTCACTCAACAGAATTCGTTTACTTTGATGCAGATGAGCCCAGTAATCCGGTATTGCTACTTTCAGTGCAAGCGCTTCACGTTCTTCCTTGCTGGTGCCAATGGAGTAAATTTCTACTACACCTTGAGCGGTATCAATTTCATGTCGCCACTGCACCAAGCTTTGATCAACATCCTCTTGGGCTTCAAGCCACTCAGACAGTTGTTCTGCGACCACTTTATCGGGGCGGATATAGATATCAGCAGCTAGACGTTGCTGTAACCAGCCTTCAGTTGTACTCCGAAAGCTGCCCACCATGGTTTCCATACCAATATTGGTCGCAATGGCCATCATAAATGCCATGGCAGCAATACCACGATAAGTGAGGCTTGCTGATGCATCCGACAAGAACCAACGTAGTCGGGCAATCTTGATTTTTTCAGAGATCAGCACGAAGGTTTTCCACATCAAAAATGGCAACAACAAACCGCCACTGATGAGGATTAAGGCTATTAGCGTAAAACCTTGAGCCTGACTTTGAGGGGCACTATAAACCCCCATCGCCACGACGATGAAAATGGCGGCAACAATGGCTTGCCAACGGAATTCAGCGTTGGAAAAACGCACCAATGACATACGCTTAGAAAGACGAGCAGGCGGCGTGGTTAGCAAGCGATATAACGGCCAGCCTGAGGCCAGAATGAAGCCGCAAACACCGAGAAGGAAGCTATAGAAGCCCCACTCCCATTGCCAATTCAATGTGAGGTCAACGTTTGCACCATAAAGATCGCTCAGTGTCGTTGCAACGGTGGGGATAAGCTTTTGAGCAAGAAATAATCCAACAATGTTACCGCTGATCAAGCCCAGCATTAACCAAACGAGCATTTCCCCGGCAACGACCCAAGCCAGTGATTTTCTACCAACACCTAGTTGGCGCATAATGCCAACCAAAGGCTGACGCTGTGCCATCGACAACGATATTGCTTGATAGAATATAAATAAACCCACCACGAATGCTAACAAGCCCATGGCAAACAAATTAAGGTGGAACGCACGCGTTAATGGGCCTAGCTCGGCGGTTTCGGTACGAGAGAGCGTCATGGTTGGCGGCAAGAATTCACGCAATTCATCACGCTTGGCTTTGTCCATTTCACCGCAGTAAATCAGCGCAAAACCCGAGTGATCAGATAACTGGCGAATAACCGAGATATCACCCAATAGCCGTGTACCTGCACCGATTTGGCCGCCGTCCATCATTTTAAGGGGGCCAATTTCCTTGCCTTCTTGCAAGATCAGCTTCTGGCCTTCAGTCCAACCAAAGTGATTCGCCAATTCACGGCTTACCCATTGCACGCCCATTCCTTCAGTAAGAGGTAAGGTACTCAAGGAAGACGTTGGATTGGCGGCATTGAAAGCAAACATCGCAATGGTATCGACACCCATTAGTTGAATGTCTTGGTCATCCTCTGTGGACGTTCTATGAAGATCGACGGGGACACATTGATTAAACCCTTCTTTTCGAATTGAAATGTAGAGTTGTTCATCAATGCGTTTTCCACGCTCACGGTGATGCAACACATACGGGAAAGGATTGGTAAAAAGGTTAGCGCCTTTTTTGTAACTGGTCTGTGCATGCTGGTTTATCGACATGACGCCCACCAACAAAGCGACACCTAGGGTGAGCCCTAGCCATACCAATAAAACCTGAAACGGATGACGGCGATAATGCCCTATGAGTGCTTTAGCTACGGGTACGTACATTCAACACGCCCCCTTGCAGCGTGACACGCTGCCCTAAATAATCCGCCACTTTTTCACTGTGGGTGACCACCAATAACGTGCAATCCAGTGTTTTGGTAAGAGTCGTGAGAAGGCGCATGACTGCATCGGCGTTGCGTTCATCCAAGCTGCCGGTAGGTTCATCAGCCAGCAAAATTTTAGGTTCCATGTACAAAGCACGGGCTATTGCCGCGCGTTGCTGCTGACCGCCGGAGATTTCTTCAGGATAACGCCCCAACAAGGGCATAAGATCTAGCGCTGAAATGATTTGACGCCAAAGACTGTCGTCTTCATGCAGGCCTTTTAATTGACGACAAAAGCGAATGTTATCCGCTACCGTCAAGGTAGGAAGAAGGTTGTATTGTTGGAATACCATACCGATGTAATGACGCCGGTAACGTGTACGTTCGCTTTCTGACAAAGCATGAATGGCTGCGTTATCAATCCAGACTTGTCCCGAGTCGGGGTTGTCTAAGCCACCAATCAGGTTAAGCAAGGTACTTTTCCCCGATCCACTTTCGCCCATCAGCGCAACTTGGTCGTTGTTCGCTAAAGACAACTCAGCGCCTTGCAAAACAGGATGGAACTCTCCCCCATCAAGGTATCCTTTGCAAAGTCCAAAAAGCTCTAACATTTAAACCCCTAACAATGTCCATTTATCGACACACGGACGAGACCCGTAACGATTGGTCAAGCAATTTACCCCAATATCAATCGTCAAGAAAGTTATTTGAATCAAGTGCTCACTTTGACAAACAAACTCTCACACAAATCGAACGGTTTCATTCAACATTCTTTCAATGCCCCTTGCTGCCTACGTTTAGGGCAATGAAGCGCCGCCACGTCTCGTTTACGAGGCAATTGAATGATATGGTTATTTCTCTGACACTGCTCTGACATTACCGAGTAACAAAGGGGATTCGTCACTTTTCATTTCAAACGAGAAAATTTTTTACCTTCTCACACTAAGACTAGGGGTAGCATGCAAGCGGTCACGGGAAAAATTCTGGTTCTTGGTGCAACGGGGTACATTGGCCGTCATTTAGTCTCGGCACTACTCAGTCAACAATACCCTGTCGTAGCAACAAGTCGTGATTTATCGAGTCTGCAAAATCTTCCATGGTCTGGGCACCCCAATCTCGAACTGCATCAAGTAGACCTGCATGATGGCGGCGATCTTTCATCGGTATTAAGCGACGTATCTACCGTGTTTTATCTGGTACACGGCATGGCATCTGGCTCTGATTTTTATCAGTATGAGTTAGACATGGCGCACCACATGTCACGTGCCGTCAGTAAAAGTGATGTTGAGCGGGTGATTTACCTCGGTGCGACCCAGCCAGACAACGTATCATCCAGTCACCTTGCCGCGCGAAAAGCGACGGGAAACATACTCAGAGACTCAGGCAAACAAGTTATTGAACTTCGGGCGGGGATCATAATTGGTTCAGGCTCTGCGGCATTTGAAGTAATGCGAGATATTGTCTCTCACCTCCCTGTCGTCACGGCTCCTGCATCGATTCGTTCAGCATCATGCCCTATTGCGCTCGAAACCATGATTGGTTATCTGACCAAGCTGGTATCTCTTCCCGTTGATGGCTCTCCGACATTTGATGCCCGAGGGCCTGAAACAATCAGCTACGAAGATCAAATGCGCCGATTTGCGCGTATCATTAATAAACGCGTCGCCATCTTCAAAGTGCCTCTTTTGACGCCACGTATTGCGACGCATTGGTTGAGCTTAGTCACCACAGTTCCTAAGCCGATTGCCCAATCGTTAATACATGGTTTGGATTACGACTTGGTGCCGACTGGCGAAGACATATCTTCCATCATTCATTTACCTCAGATCAGCTTTGAGCGTGCTGTCGAATCGGCGCTGGCAGAGGAAAGTGATGTCGTGAAAAACGATCTCTGGGGCTTCGACCCTGATGCTGTTGCTCGCTGGCACAAAGGTTATGGCTACTACCCAAAACAGGCGGGATTCACTGTCAACACGGATGCATCTGCACACGCTTTATGGCAAAAAATCTGCAATGTAGGCGGCGATGAAGGCTATTTCTTTGGGGATGCCTTATGGACGCTGCGCGCTTACATGGATGCTGCAATTGGCGGTGATGCCCTCAAAAAACGACGCCCTGATGCTGAAATGCTAAAAACTGGCGACTACATCGACAGCTGGAAGGTCATCAAGTGCGAAGAGAATCGTCACTTATCACTGTTGTTTGGCATGAAAGCTCCCGGACTTGGCAGACTCGAATTTACGATTGTCGATCACGGGGAACATCGAAGCTTGGATATTCGTGCGTGGTGGCACCCTGCCGGTTTTAGCGGCTTGCTTTACTGGTTCGCCATGATGCCCGCCCACCTGTTTATCTTTCGCGGTATGGCGTTTGCGTTAGCAAAGAAAAGCGGCGCAAAGGTGACAACACCTTCACGCCGCTAATTAAGCCTTTTCTAGTTTCTAGTTTCTAGTTTCTAGTTTCTAGTTTCTAGTTTCTAGTTTC
>NZ_JBGONO010000012.1:0-176317 GCF_041439165.1 Enterovibrio sp. FF113
AGCAACTGACTTGTAATCAGTAGGTCACCAGTTCGACTCCGGTAGCCGGCACCATCTTTACGAAAGCCTCGTCATTGACGAGGCTTTTTCGTATCTGGATTTTGAATATGTTCGCCTCCCAGCCCCTAGGATTTTCCTTTCCTAGGGGCTGTTATTCCTAGCTTAATGCCTCAATCAAACAAACTATTAAACCACCCCACCGGGTCCGGTTTATCACAACGCTTGCGCCAGTATCCTTTCGGATCCCACATTGGTAATTTCTGTTTGCTAAAGCAATTCGTCACGTATTGTCCTTCCTGTACTTGATACGGCACGCTAGCGACTTCAGAAGGCCAATTCAAAATGAGCTTTTTTGGCTGTCTCGCCGTGATGTAATCGGTGTAAACACGCAATGCACCCGAAGAGCCGGTGAGTTTCGTTGGCTTATTGTCATCTCTCCCCAACCATACCGTCACCACTTCGCGCCCATCAATACCGACGTACCAGCTGTCTCGGTTTTTATCTGTGGTCCCCGTTTTCCCTGCCAATGACGCCCAAGCAAGAGACGTATTGAGATATCGTGCCGTACCTTCTTTGACAACATGCTTCATGGCGTACATGGTCAGCCAACTGGCTTGCTCAGGTAGGGTTTGGCTTGATTTAGGCCAATTGCGATAAAGCACTTGGCCTTCTAGGGTCACGACAGCTCTTAGTGCCGTCAGTTCTGCCTTGCGTCCACCACTGCCTAGCGTTTGGAACATTTGCGTGACTTCCATCGGCGTTAAAGTAAATGCCCCTAGCAGTAATGAAGGTACGCGGGTTATCTGATCTGGGTTCACGCCCAAATCATTAAAGGTGGACACGACCTTATCTAGCCCTAACGCCAAGCCAAGATTAACGGTAGGTATGTTATAAGAGTGCGCTAATGCTTGAAGTAAAGGCACTTGACCACGGTATTTTCTGTCGTAATTACGCGGACGCCATTCGCTGCCTTGATCGCCCTTGAGCACCAAAGGCTTGTCATCAAGTGGTGTCGCAAGGTTATATTTATCAGGCTGGGACAATGCGGCTAAGTAAACCGCTGGTTTGGACAACGAACCAATCTGGCGACTGCCATTCAGTGCACGGTTGAAACCCGCATAGCCGGGACGACTGCCGCCCACCATGGCGCGGATTTCACCGCTCTGGCGATCAGCAATGACAACGGCGGCTTCCAATTCCTCTCCAGCCACCTTCTTCAGCGCCTTAACCTTGTTAACCACGGTCTTTTCAATCAACGACTGTGACAGTGGATCTAAGGTACTGAATACACGGAGGCCACTTTCAGGGTTGAAGTCACTCCCGACTCGCTCTCGAATTTCGCGCGTCAGCTGCTCAAAATAAGCGGGCTGCCTGCTATTAAGGCTTGGCGATTTCTGCACATCGAGTTTACGCGCAGCGGCTTGCGCATACTGGTTGGCAGTCAGCACACCATTTTCCATCATCATTCGTAAGATGAGATCTCGACGCTCTTGCGCACGTTCAGGGTGGCGCCAAGGGTTATAGTAAGAAGGTCCTTTTACCGTGCCCACCAGCATCGCCAATTGATCAATACGTAGCTCTTCGATCGGACGACCAAAATAGAGCCTTGCCCCTAACGGGAAACCATGTACCGCCTGCCCACGCGCTTGACCTAAATAGACTTCATTGAGATAGGCTTCCAGAATACGGTCTTTGCTATATCGATAATCGAGAATAATCGCAATGTACGCTTCCTGCACTTTGCGCCACAGGGTGCGGTCACGGGTGAGAAACAGGTTTTTAGCCAACTGCTGCGTCAAGGTTGAACCACCTTGCACGGTACGTCCTGCTTTCAAGTTTACGACCATGGCGCGAGCGATGGCTAATGGCGACACGCCGTCATGGTGGTAGAAATCACGGTCTTCGGTTGTGAGTAAAGCATCAACCAAAAATTCAGGGAAACGCTCACGAGGCATAAAGATACGTTGCTCGTCAGTGTTGGACTCCATCATGCCGAGCAGTTTAGGCTCTATGCGCAAATAGCCGCGTTGTTTGCCGCTATCGAGTTGCTTAATAGAGGTAACACCTTGCGCGTCAAACGTTAGCATCACATGCTGTGCACTCTCTGGCCCATCTTCAAACTCGAAAGGACGACGAATAATTTCGACGCGTGTTTTGGAAGCAGAATATTCCCCAGCACGAGTCGGTGAACGCACTTTATTGTAATTGAGCAGGTCTAATTCACGCTTTAAGGTGGTGATATCGACCGAATCACCAGGCGCTAGATGTAATATTCGTCCATAAACCACCGCAGGCAGTTGCCAGATCTGTCCGTCAAAGCGGTCGCGAATTTTCCCATCAAGGTAAATACCCAGAATGGCGAGGGCTGCGATACCCACTAGCCCTAACTTAAAGCCCAGAGACAGCAGTTTCTTGCCCCAGCCTTTTGACGGTGGCGTTTTTTTCTTCTTGGCCGCGGGCGTAGAAGATTTACGCGTGCGGCTCGTGGTTTTCTTGGGAGTCTGTTTAGTCATGAATGTGGGGTTCAGGCGTCCGGTTTAAAATGGCGTTTGGTTAATGTCGTCGGCTGATGATTCGCAGGATCGTCCGGCCACACATGTTTCGGGTATCTACCCTTCATTTCTTTTTGCACGTCACGGTATGTGCCTTGCCAAAAGCCCGCGAGATCTTGCGTGATCTGCAAAGGGCGTTGCGCGGGACTCAGTAATTCCACCAGCAAAGTCACCTTGCCATCAGCAATCGCAGGAGACTGCGCCTGCCCATACATTTCCTGCATACGTACCGCGAGCGTTGGTTTTTGATCGAGTTGATAACGAATAGCGTGTCGACACCCCGTTGGCACTTGATACGTTTCTGGCAACAATCGGTTCAGCTCTTTGGTCGTCGCCCAACCAAACCACGCTTCCAGCGCACTAAAGATATCGACTTTTTTCAGGTCCTTCATTGAGCGCACGCCCGTCATAAAAGGCGCTAGCCACTCATCCAACGAAGAAAGCATGCTTTCCTCGTCAAGCGCAGGCAGGCTAATTGGCAGTTGCCACGCCAGTGCACAACGCGCACGGACCAACAGACTTTCCGCTTTTTTCGGCAAATCCAAACAAGCCAAACCTTTTCGTTTGATGGCATGCAGTAATGCTTGCGTCATCATCTCATCGTTTCGCTGAGTGATGGGTTTGCGTGACAGGATAATCTCGCCACAGCACATTTGCATTTCCGCGACCAATGCGCCTTTTTTATCATCCCAGTCTACCCACTCTCGCTGAGAAAACAGTGAAGGCTGCAGGGTTTGTAGCGTTGAAAAGTCAGCTCTGCATGCAGTGAAAATACGGCTATCGCCTTGCGACACACTCATAAGATCAACGGCGATCAAAGCCTCTTCGCCTGAGAGCGGATGATCGGCATCGATCTGCGCACCATGGCCGTTACTTAATAAGAAGCGACCATTGTTGCCTCGAGATTTAGCGATACGGTCAGGCCACGCCGACGCGGCCAGCACAGGCAAGATATGTGGGTTAATGTCTGAAGACAATATTGCCCCCAAACGGCCCGCAAGCTGAGAAGCCCGTTGTCGATGCGGTCCTTTCTGCGCAGCAATCATGGAAAGTTGCAGTCTTAAGTCAGGCTCTGTCTTTCCACGAAGTGGCTCTTCTGCCCAAGCAGCTAGCCAACATGCCGTTGAGATAGCGTCATCCCCAAGCATGTTGGCGGTATAGAGCATGGCCCCGAGTCGTGCGTCCGTGCCAAACGCCACCACCTTCTTGCCTTTGGCGGTCAACGCACTATTTATATCAAGTACGCCCAATTGCTGAAGTAGCTTAACGGCTTGCTGCCAATGTGCCGTGGGCGGAAGGTCAAGCCATTGCAAATCTTGCGCACCACAGCCCCACAGCACAACCTCCAAAACCAGTTGCATCAGATCGCTGGTGACAATTTCAGGATCAGGCACGGCTCGCATACGCTGGAAAGTATCTTCACTATATAGACGAAGGCAAATCCCCTCGGATAATCGCCCTGCTCGCCCCATTCGCTGAATGGCGGATGAGCGAGAAATCTGAACCGTTTCCAGCTTGGTGATCCCAGATTTACGATTAAACCGCGCAACGCGCTCTAAGCCTGAATCCACCACTAAGCGAATACCTTCAATGGTCAAACTGGTTTCGGCAATATTGGTCGCCAGTACCACTTTACGTTTGCCATTGGGCGCTGGCGCAATCGCGTCTTGTTGTTCGTTGGCGGAAAGCTGCCCATATAAAGGACAAATCATCACATGGCTTGGGACAATTTCAGCCAGCGCACTGGCAGTACGTTTGATTTCTGCCACACCCGGCAAGAAGACCAGTGCCGAACCTTCCTCTTTATTAATGAGTTTGGCTATTGCACTGGCAACGGCACTTTCATAACCGTACTGGCGAGCAATTGTGAAATAGCGGGCCTCGACAGGAAAACTTCGACCTTCAGAAGACACAACGGCAGCATCAGGTAACAACCCACTTAACGCGTCGCTATCGAGCGTGGCAGACATCACCAGTAAGGTCAGGTCATCGCGCAGCCCCGCTTGAACATCCAGTGAGAGTGCTAGCGCCAAATCAGCGTGTAAGCTTCGCTCATGGAACTCATCAAAAATCACCAAGCTGACACCCTCAAGCTCAGGGTCAGATTGGATCATTTTTGTCAGCACCCCTTCGGTGACAATTTCAATGCGAGTTTTGTCACTTACACGGGTTTCACCGCGAACGCGCAAGCCAACGGTTTCGCCGACTCGCTCTCCGCGTTGCGATGCGAGAAAGCGAGCAATGTTACGCGCGGCAAGACGACGGGGTTCAAGCAGGATAATTTTTCCGTCGAAAACCTCTCGCTCTAGCAGTACCAGCGGCAAGCGTGTTGACTTACCCGCGCCCGGCGGTGCTTGTAAAATCACATGTGAACAAGTGTGCAATGCAGATATCACGTCATCAAGGACGCTATCGATGGGGAGCTGTGACAAATCAAAAGCCTTTGTGTCAGAATTACCTGCAGAGTATACCCGAGTCACTTCAAGATGCAGGGTTCAGATACCACCAAAACGAAGACACTGTATTCACTGCCTCAATCGCAGGGCACTTTCAGAATTACAATGCGTATTTCATTCGCACAGCAAGGACGTCCATGAAATTTGAACCCGCTTTAAAATCAGCGACCCTACTTCGCCGCTACAAACGCTTTCTGGCAGACGTGCAATTGCCCGATGACAGTGAACGTACCATTCATTGTGCTAATACTGGGGCAATGACAGGCTGTGCGACTCCGGGCGACAAAGTGTGGTATTCCACATCAGATAACGTGAAGCGCAAATACCCAAACAGTTGGGAGCTGACTGAAACAAAAGCGGGCCATATGATTTGCGTCAACACTGCGCAGGCAAACCGTTTGGTTGTTGAGGCAATAAAAGAAGGTGCAATAAAAGAGCTTGAAGGTTACCCCACCCTTCGAACTGAAGTGGCTTACGGAGAAGAAAAAAGCCGAATCGATGTCTTGTTGCAATCCCCGACGCGAGAAGACTGCTATATAGAAGTGAAAAGTGTCACATTACTCGAAGACAATGATCAGGGCTATTTTCCCGATACAGTCACAACGCGAGGCCAAAAACACCTCAGAGAATTAGCAACCTTGGCGCAACAAGGAAAACGTGCCGTTCTCCTCTTCGCAGTGCTTCACTCTGGCATTGACAAGGTTTCACCTGCAAAACATATAGATGCGGTCTATAATCAGTTACTTATAGAAGCAGAGTCGCTTGGTGTAGAAATTCTGTGTTATCAAGCCTCACTCTCATCAGAGATGATGAGCATAAATAATAGGGTCCTGTTTTCCCAGTTTCGAGAAAAAATGTAGACATCTTCACACTGGGATTACATGAGGCAAAAACAAAGATTGCCTCACTATAGGGTTTCTGATATAGATACCGCCCTCTTTTGACCAAGCAGGTCAGGGTGTATTTAGGAGAACGCTTACATGCCAGAAAGCAAAGTTAAAAGATCGCTAGGCATCCTGGCTACGGCTGGGTTAGAACCTTACCAAGAGAAGGCTGGCGAGGAATACATGAATGATCTACAAGTAGATCATTTCCGTAAAATCCTCCAAGCGTGGCGCAACCAGCTCAGAGAAGAAGTTGACCGTACTGTGCACCATATGCAAGACGAAGCAGCAAACTTCCCTGATCCAGTAGACCGTGCTGCACAAGAAGAAGAATTCAGCCTTGAACTACGCAACCGTGACCGTGAGCGTAAGCTGATCAAGAAAATTGACAAAACATTGCAACGTCTGGAAGACGACGATTTCGGCTTCTGCGATTCATGTGGTGTAGAGATTGGCGTTCGCCGCCTTGAAGCTCGCCCGACCGCAGATATGTGCATCGATTGCAAAACTTTGGCAGAGATCAAAGAGAAGCAAATGGCAGGCTAAGCCTACCGCTTCATCGAGATTAATGGCAAAAAGGGAGCGGATGCTCCCTTTTTCCTTTTTACGGTAGGTTAAATCACCATGCAGTACGTCGGGCGCTTTGCCCCTTCTCCTTCAGGTCCTCTCCATTTTGGATCACTGGTCGCTGCTCTCGGCAGTTACTTGCAAGCACGTGCCAATCAAGGGCATTGGCTAGTACGTATAGAAGACATTGATCCACCACGTGAAGTAAAAGGCTCCGCCGACGCGATTTTACACACGCTAGATGCCTACGGTTTGCATTGGGACGACACCGTGTTGTATCAACACACACGCTATGACGCCTATCAATCTCAAATCGAGACATGGCTGAATGATGAAAACGCCTACTACTGCCAATGTACACGCAGACAAATCAAGGATTCAGGTGGAATTTACCTCGGCACGTGTCGCCATAGAACCTTAAATAGCGAACATTCCGCCGTACGTATTTGTATCGATAATCCCGTTGCTGAATTCATCGACATCAAACATGGCACCATACAAATGGATAGCACCATGGCGACAGAAGATTTTATAATCAAACGTCGTGATGGTTTATTCGCGTATAATCTTGCTGTTGTCTTGGACGATATTTATCAAGGTGTGACCGAAGTTGTCAGAGGCGCCGATCTGATCGAGCCGACTGGCAGACAAGTTTCTCTTTATCAGAAACTCCACGCATCCCCTGTCAGTTATTTGCATTTGCCACTTGCACTCAACGCTGACGGGAATAAGCTTTCTAAACAAAACCACGCACCAGCAATCGACAACGCAAATCCAGGCCCAGCCTTGGAAGCGGCAATGGCCTTTTTAGGTCATCACGTTCCCGTCGATTTACACGGTGCGAATAGGGAAGAATTGTTACTTTGGGGCATCGAAAATTGGCAGATCCGTAAATTGCCAATTGCCACGGAAGTGATTACAGCTTTCTAAAATGCGAGGGCGTGATATATGATATGCCGTCGTTTTTATAGACCGACCTGTCAAATACGAGGTGAGTTATCTTTAATCGAGTTACCAGCTTTTGCCGTAAGGTATTGAATCGCGATAACAAAACACGCGAGGTTACTGACCTAAAGCTTGAAGTTATTCCTCGCCAAGAGCACGGTATATCAAGAAAAGGTATCAGCGAAAATGCGCTGAAAGTGCTTTACCGCCTGAATAAAGCGGGTTTTGAGGCATATCTTGTTGGCGGCGGCGTGCGTGATTTAATGCTAAATACGCAACCAAAAGACTTCGATATCGCAACCAATGCGACCCCGGAAGAGGTACGTAAGCTTTTCCGTAACTGCCGTTTAGTCGGCCGTCGCTTCCGCCTTGCTCATATCCTTTTTGGACGAGATGTCATTGAAGTGGCAACGTTCCGTGGACACCACGGCAGCGAAAAGGGCGAGAAAGGTGAAAAAAGTGAAAAGGGCGAAAAGAATGCCAGTCAATCAAATGATGGCATGCTACTTCGAGACAACGTCTATGGCTCTATTGATGAAGATGCCGAACGCCGCGACTTCACCGTTAATGCCCTGTATTACAACATCGACGATTTCTCGATACGCGATTATGCTGGCGGTGTTGAAGACCTTAACAATCGCGTGATACGCCTTATTGGCGATCCAGAAACACGCTATCGTGAAGATCCGGTTCGCATGCTTCGCGCCGTGCGCTTTGCTGCCAAGCTAGACATGACAGTGAATGAAGCCACTGCTGCTCCAATTCCAGCGCTGGCTCATTTGTTGCGGGATATTCCCGCTGCGCGTCTGTTTGAAGAAAGCTTGAAACTGCTTCAGTCTGGTTACGGTTCACAGACCTACAAACTGTTGCGTGATTTCAATCTATTTACGCCGCTGTTTCCTATCTTGAGTGAACACTTCACCGAAGATCGCAACAGCAAGTGCGAGCAAATGATAGAGCTTGTGCTGAAATCAACAGATGAACGTGTTGCTAGCGAACAACGTATCAATCCGGCCTTTATGTTTGCCGCGATGCTATGGTACCCGCTAGAAACTCGCGCGGAAGAAATTGCCTTCGAAAGCGGTCTAAGTTACTACGATGCCTTTATGGTCGCGGCAAACGACATACTGGACGAGCAAGTTAAAAGCATTGCTATTCCACGTCGATTTACCGCCATGATCCGAGACATCTGGCAACTTCAGCTTCGCCTGAGCCGTCGTTCTGGCACTCGCGCATACAAGCTACTGGAACAAAACAAGTTCCGCGCTGCGTTTGATTTCCTTGAGATGCGTGGTGAAATCGAAGGCGGTCAGTTGCAAGAACTGGCGCAGTGGTGGGATGACTTCCAAAAAGCTGACCGTGATGGACGTAACGACATGGTGCAAGTGCTGAACAAAGCCAGCTCGGCCAAGAAAGTACGCCGTCGTCGTAAAGCCAAGCCGCGTCGCCGGAAGCCGACTCAAGAATCATGATCCGAGCTTACATAGCGATAGGCAGCAATCTGGGTAATCCGGTAGAAAAAGCGCAGTGTGCTATTGAAGCACTGTCGCAATTACCGGACAGCCAACTGATTGCTTGTTCATTGCTCTATAGTAGTAAGCCGATGGGTCCCTCAGACCAACCTGACTACGTGAATGCAGTGGTTTCTATTGACACAAAACTGCTTCCGTTGGATCTTCTTGATCACACACAACGTATTGAGTTGGCGTTTGGTCGAGAGCGCAAAGATGAGCGCTGGGGACCACGAACACTAGATTTGGATATTCTCCTTTATGGTGATGTCCAACTAGAGAGTGAACGGTTAACCGTTCCACACTACGGGATGAAAGTACGGGAATTCGTGCTTTTCCCTCTCGCCGAAATAGCCCCTGACTTGCACCTGCCCGATGGCAGTGCTGTCGCCGATTTAGTCGCCGTCACGGATAAGAACGGTCTGACTGCTATCGCGTAAGCACAAAAGCCTCAGCATCAACACCTTAGCAAGCAGGGTTTGGGAGACGATATGAAAAAAATTACGATAAATACCTTAATGGCATGGAAGCAAGAGGGACGTAAATTTGCCTCGGCAACGGCTTATGATGCTAGCTTTGCTCAACTTTTTGAAGCACAAGAAATGCCCGTTCTGCTTGTTGGCGATTCACTCGGTATGGTATTGCAGGGTAAAAGTGACACCCTGACCGTATCCGTTGATGAAATTGCCTACCATACGCGTAGCGTTCGTGCAGGAAGCCCAAATTGCCTCCTAATGGCTGACATGCCTTTCATGTCTTTTGCCACGCCAGAGCAAGCCTGCGCTAATGCCGCCGAATTAATAAAGGCTGGCGCCAATATGGTGAAACTGGAAGGCGGCGCTTGGCTTGCCGAGACCGTAACCATGTTGACTCAGCGTGCCGTACCTGTATGTGCTCACCTTGGTCTAACACCTCAATCTGTCAATGTTTTTGGTGGTTTCAGAGTGCAAGGTCGTGACGAAGTCAAAGCAGAGCAAATGGTACAAGATGCTTTGGCATTAGAAGAAGCAGGTGCACAAGTTATTTTGCTGGAATGCGTACCTAAAGCCTTAGCCGCACGTATCACTGACGCCGTGCGCGTCCCTGTGATTGGCATTGGTGCGGGCAACGCGACCGATGGTCAAATTCTGGTGATGCACGACATGTTTGGCATTTCAGCCAACTACATTCCGCGCTTTTCAAAAAACTACCTCGCGAGCACAGGCGACATGCGTCAAGCCGTTTCGCGATATATCGAAGAAGTTGCAACTGGCGAGTTTCCTGGCCCAGAGCAGACGTTTAATTAAGGAATGCTGAATTTATGCAAGTGATCGCTGACATTGCCCCACTACGAGATCAGATCCTTCAATGGCGTCGTGACGGGCAGCGAATTGCATTCGTCCCTACCATGGGGCATCTTCACGATGGACACCTAACTTTGGTTCGACGAGCGCGTGAAAACGCCGATATTGTGGTAGTCAGCATTTTCGTCAACCCTATGCAATTCGACAAAGCAGATGATTTAGCCGCCTACCCTCGTACCTTAGATGAAGATGTTGCCAAGCTAAACAGCGAAGGGGTAGAAGTGGTGTTTACACCATCCCCAGAGATGATGTACCCCAATGGCATGGAACAACACTCATTTGTTGATGTACCTGGCCTTTCGAGCATTCTTGAAGGATCATCACGACCAGGACACTTCAAAGGTGTCGCGACGGTCGTCAGCAAGCTATTTAACATGGTTCAGCCTGATGTTGCCTGCTTTGGTGAGAAAGACTACCAACAACTTGCCGTGATCAACAAAATGGTCAACGACCTGTGTATGCCGGTTGAAATTGTTCCCGTACCCACGGTACGTGAAATGGATGGTCTGGCAATGAGTAGTCGAAACACTCGCTTGACGGTTGACGAGCGTCAACGTGCGCCCGTACTCGCCAAAACACTTCGTTGGATGAGCAGCCAAATGCGCGGTGGTCGCACCGATTACAGTGAATTGATCCTTGATGGCAACGACCAACTTCGAGCCGCAGGCTTGGAGCCCGATGACATTTTCATTCGTGATGCTCATACTCTGTTGCCTATCGTGGAGCAGTCTTGCAAAGCGGTTATCCTTGCGTCGTGCATGCTTGGACAAGTGCGTCTCATCGACAACCTGAGTGTGGACTTAGCGCCGCCCACCAGCGATGACAGCGAAGAGTGATGCAAAGCGCAACACCGAATAAACACGAGATAAACAAAAACCGCCGAAAGGCGGTTTTTGCTTTTTCGCATCAAACGCACCCGTTGATGCAAACTCATGTTGTGATTTCGGGTGACTAGCTTCTTAAACCAATACCTCGACTAATGAGATACCACGCGATGGTATACAACACAGCAATCGCCCCAATGAGCACGGAAAATGAGGTATAGATACTCACATCTGACACGCCCAAGAAGCCATAACGGAAAGCATTCACCATGTAAACAATAGGATTTAGCTTAGACACGCCCTGCCAGAATTCAGGTAATAAGGACAGCGAATAGAATACACCGCCAAGGTAGGTCAACGGTGTCAGGATAAACGTTGGAATGATACTGATGTCATCGAACGTTTTCGCATACACCGCGTTAATCAAACCGCCGAGAGAAAACAAGATCGACGTGAGCAAGACTGTCGCGACAATCACGCCAAGATGAGCGATGTGCAGATCGACAAAAAACATCGATACTACCGACACGATAAGCCCAACGGCCAAACCACGGCTCACTCCGCCGCCCACATAGCCCGCGATAATGATGTAATTCGGCACAGGCGCGACCATTAGCTCTTCAATGTTGCGCTGCATTTTGGTGCTAAAGAATGACGAGGCGACATTCGAATATGAATTGGTGATCACCGACATCATGATCAAACCCGGCACGATATACGCCATATAACTAAAACCGCCCATCTCACCGATGCGGCTACCGATAAGGTTACCGAAGATGACGAAATACAAAGTCATGGTAATGGCGGGGGGTACCAAAGTTTGCACCCAAATGCGGCTGTATCGCGTAATTTCTTTGATCAGCAAGCTTTTAAAAGCGACCCAATAGGCTTTGTTCATGCAGAAGTCCCCTCGCTGTTGCGCACTAAATTCACGAAGAGTTCTTCCAATCGGTTCGCTTTGTTTCGCATAGATTGCACTTGGATACCTTGTTCTGACAACTGTGCAAACACTGTATTCAACCCCGTGTTTTTATGGATTTCCACTTCCAACGTGTGATCATCAACTTGCTGCCACTTTACGTTTTCTAACGTCGTCACCTTGCTGTCTGGCGCAAGGTCTAACACGAAGGTTTCCACATCCAGTTTTTTCAGCAGCGCCTTCATCGACGTATCTTCCACCAACTCGCCACGGTTAATAATGCCGATGTTTCGACACAGCATTTCCGCCTCTTCGAGGTAATGGGTGGTCAAGATAATGGTGATACCTTGCTCGTTGATTTCCTTCAAAAACGTCCACATTGAGCGACGTAATTCGATGTCAACGCCCGCTGTGGGTTCATCAAGAATAAGAAGCTTAGGCTCATGCATCAATGCACGTGCAATCATCAACCTACGTTTCATGCCACCAGATAACGTTCGAGAAGGTTCATCACGCTTCTCCCACAAATCCAGCAGTGTTAGGTACTTCTTCGAACGCACTTTCGCTTCTGCACGATCAACGCCGTAGTATCCCGCTTGGTTGAGAAGAATTTGTTCAACCTTTTCGTATTGGTTGAAATTAAACTCTTGCGGCACCAAGCCAAGCTGCCTTTTGGCATCAACAAGATGAGTATCAATGTCGTAACCAAAAATTTTCACTTTGCCGGACGTCTTATTCACCAAAGAGCTAATAATGCCAATGGTGGTGGACTTTCCTGCGCCGTTAGGGCCCAGCAGGGCATAAAAATCACCCTGTTGTACCGATAACGACACGCCTTTAAGTGCATGAACATCCTTGCCATACACTTTGATCAGGTTATCTATCTCGATTGCTTTCATAAATAGTTTTAATTCTTTTAAGGCATGACTTCCGTTAACCGCTTTGCGGCATGCAATGCGTCGTGACGAGAGTCGAACGTGTGCGCATCATTGACCCAATCACCCACATGAAGGCGTTCCAATTGCTCTCTTGTTTGCTGATGAGGACATAAAAGGAAAACGGTGCAGTTCACTTCACGGGCATCTTTGATGGCATTTTCAAGCGCAAGACCAACGGTCATGTCGATCAGAGGCACATCGCTCAAATCCAAAATCATGACACGATATTCACCAATTCGGGCATGTTGCCGCGAAATAGCTTTTGATACGCTGAAGATCATTGGGCCGGACAGATAGAAAAACAACACCTTTCCATCAGAACTGTCTAATAGCGCCCGTTCGTCTTCACTCAGGGGCACATCATCATCATCGGCATCACTGATGGCTTTCACTTGCTTCGCCTGCTCGCGACTCAAACGCTCAATAATCACGATGTTGGAGATAAAAACCCCAAGCCCCACCGCCACAATCAAATCCACAAACACAGTTAATGCCATCACTCCATACATGATGGCGGTTTGATGCAAACTGACCTTGTGCGCTCGTTGCAAAAAACTCCAATCAAGTATGTTGATACCGACATACAAAGCAATACCCGCCAACACAGCCATTGGAATCGGTTCGGTTAAAAAGCCGGCCACCAATACCACCGCTGCAAGGATCAAGGCGCGAACGATTCCCGAAAGCGGTGAACGCGCCCCCACCTGCACATTCACCACAGTTCCCATGGTGGCACCTGCGCCAGGCAATGCACCAAACAGACCCGAAATCATGTTTGCAATGCCTTGACCACGCAGCTCTTTATCTGAGTTGTGCTCTTCACGAGTCAATGAATCCGCGATAACCGCAGTCAGCAAGGTATCAATACAACCGAGCGTGCCTAGAACCAGCGCGTCAATCACCATGGTTGTGAGCATTTCTGGCGTAAAGGTGGGCATAACCATTGAAGGTAGACCTGTAGGAATTTCACCTATTCGGCGAATACTGTTGAGGTCGAACAACATCAGTGAAAGTAAAGTGACAAGTACCAACGCCACTAATTGCGCAGGTACATAACGGCGGTATTTTTTAGGAAAGAGGAAAAGAATGGCAAGGGTCGAAAGCCCAAGAAACAGCTCTTTAAAACTAAGATTAGCGACGGTATCAGGAAAGGCCTGAAGTGTCCCTATCACCCCTCCTGCCGGCGCTGCGTGCCCCATGAGCGGGCTGATTTGCAGCAAAATTAGAATGACACCGATACCTGACATAAAACCGGATATGACGCTATAGGGCATTAACGTGATGTACTTGCCCAGCTTGAGGGTGCCCAGAAGCACCTGAAATGCACCTGCCATCATGACCACAGTAAAGGTCATGGCCAACCCTGTTTCCGGATAACGCGCCATCATCGACGTCAATACTGCCGTCATGATCACTGTCATCGGCCCTGTAGGCTCTGAGATCAGACTTGATGAACCACCAAACAGAGCGGCAAATAATCCAACGAGAATTGCGCCCCATAAGCCCGCTTCAGCGCCAGCTCCCGACGCAACACCAAAAGCGAGTGCGAGAGGTAAAGAAATAATCGCGGTCGTTACACCACCAAAAATGTCACCTTTTAGGCTCCATTGTTTGAATCGGTCAAAATTCACAACTTGCTCCCTTTTATTACTTCCTTTTTCGGCAAGCCACCGAATTGCGCCGCTAGTATACCGATGAAACACAATTTGAGGGATCTGTTATACCAATGCTAATGCTGGTAAGAGGAGCTAATATGTTGAGAAGGAAGTGTTAAATTGTATCTAATTATGATCTTGAGTGGTGTATAGTGTCTCGCAGCGCAAGTTTTGAGGGGAGTCTTCATGGCACAAATTAAGCAGCTTTTTGCGAACAACGTGAAATGGTCAAAAACCATCAAGGAAGACAGTCCGGCTTACTTTGCCGAGCTTGCTCAATCACAACATCCAGAATACTTATGGATTGGTTGCGCAGACAGTCGTGTTCCCGCAGAGCGGCTGACTGGCTTAGATTCTGGTGAGCTTTTCGTTCACCGAAACGTCGCCAACCAAGTCATTCATACTGATTTGAATTGCCTGTCCGTCGTGCAATATGCAGTGGATGTTCTCCAAGTCAAACACATCATTATCTGTGGTCATTACCGTTGTGGTGGTGTTCATGCCGCAATCGAAAACCTTGAACTTGGCCTAATTAACAACTGGCTCCTTCATATTCGTGACATTTACCGCAAGCACAAAAGCTACTTAAGCTCCCTCAGCATTGAAGAGCAAGGCAACAGGCTGTGCGAAATAAATGTAGCGGAACAGGTATACAACCTTGGCAACTCCACCATTCTTCGATCAGCATGGGAGCGAGGCCAGGACGTCAAGATACATGGCTGGTTCTATGATATCAGCGATGGCGTGTTAAAAGACTTGGGTATGAATGCCAACAGCCTTAAAACGTTAGAAGCGGTGTATGAAGATGCAATGGCTGAGTTGATCCCCGACAAATAGCCGAAGCAACGAAATAAAAAGTGAATACAAAAAAGCGACCAACGTGGTCGCTTTTTTCATGCCATCAATCTTCCAATGGAACGACTTTGCCAATATATGGCAGATGACGATATTTCTGAGCGTAATCGATACCTACACCCACAACAAATTCATCTGGGATTTTAAAGCCATACCAATCAACATGAACATCCACTTCGCGACGCTCAGGTTTATCTAGCAAGGTACAGATGCGAATAGACTTAGGCTCACGAATAGACAAGATTTCACACACTTTGCTCAGCGTATTCCCTGTATCGATGATGTCCTCGACCAAAAGCACGTCTTTGCCTTTAATGTCATCATCCAAATCTTTCAGAATACGCACATCGCGAGTACTTTCCATCGCGTTGCCATAGCTAGAGGCTGTCATAAAATCAACGGTATGTGGCAATTCTATGGCGCGAGCAAGATCTGCCATAAAAACAAATGAGCCACGCAATAGGCCCACCATCACTAAATCTTCAGAGCCTTTATAGTGTTCTGTAATTTCAGCGCCTAGCACTTTCACGCGCTGTTGGACTTCCTGCTCTGAAATCATCACTTCTACGGTATGTTTCATTATAAACCTCGACGGTTTTCCGCCTGACTACCTGTGTAAATGAGGTTGAGTATTCTATCACTGTGCAAACTCGACGCCTACTCTCGATACACGTCAAAATTTCGACGCTTTATATGGACAGTTCGTTGTTCTGCAACTTGTTGCTGTTGTACACTTTGCAAGCAGTTGTTAAATATCACATTAAACCTATATAAATATTGCAAATTGCAAAAATTATTAGCGAGTTAAAGTTGGCAGGAACCAGGATGGCTACTTCAAGTGGACGTACAAGAACCCGATTGTCGCCGGAGCAGAGAAAAGAACAACTGCTCGGATATGCGCTTGAGGTGTTTTCAAAGCGCGGCATCGGACGCGCAGGGCATGCAGACATCGCCGATATGGCAAATGTCTCTGTGGCTACCGTATTTAACTATTTTTCAACCCGTGAAGAGTTGGTTGATGTTGTACTCAACCAAGCGGAAAAAGAGTTTCAACAACTCATTTCCCACAATATTAAACTTGGCAACGGCGATGCACATGCATCCCTATCTCACGTCGCATCAGCATTAATCAATGCGGCATTAGATGATAAAGAGTGGCTCAAAGTCTGGTTTGAATGGAGCACCTCCATTCGTGAGGATATTTGGCCAAACTTTGTCAATGGCAAGAACGTCGTACTGGAGCAATACGCAAGTTTGTTTGAGCAAGGCATTGCATCAAAAACACTGCCTGCTAATCGAGAGCCCATGGAAATGGCTCGGATGTTCGATGGCGTATGTTACATACTTTATTTGCAAGCCCATCAGCAACCTGACAAGGACGCATTAACCCGTCAGGCTGAAGGCTACATAGACATGCTTTGCAGTAAATAAGCGAAATATTGAGTACTAAGCAGTAAACCAATGTGCTTAATTAAAAAAACCGGCTATTCGCCGGTTTTCTTTTGTCTGCACATTATATACCGCGAACATTTACTGCGAAGCAAACAGGACAGGCGGGTGTGGACGGATATTGAGATTGACGGTATCGCCCATTTCCAGTAACTGGTTTGAATACACCATCAATGTCTGGTCATTCACTTTCACCAGATAGCGACAACTGTCTCCCATAAACTGGGCATCTATCACGACCCCTTCACCCGATGCATCGGATGAAATGGTCAGGTTTTGTGGACGAATGAGCCATTCGAGCATGGTTTCATTTTCAGCGTGCTCAATCGGCCACTCACCAAATGGAGTACTCATCGAGTTGTCACCATTCAGTGATACGGGTACATACGAACCGTGACCGAGAAAATCAGCCACAAAGCGACTGCTTGGCTGGTAATACAAGGTGGTGGCATTGCCATATTGCTCAATCACACCATGATTCATCACTGCCAGCTTATCGGCGAAAGCAAACGCCTCTTCTCGACTGTGTGTCACAAAGATCGCCGTCACGCCCTGCTCTTTGAAAATTTTACGAATTTCCTTAATCAAGCTATGACGCACTTGCGTGTCAATATTTGAAAAAGGTTCATCTAGCAATAAAAGGTCAGGTTTACACGCCAGTGCACGAGCAATCGCAACGCGTTGCTGCTGACCGCCAGACAATTGGTGCGGATAGCGACCTTCCAACCCCTCCAGCTTCACCAACACCAGCATTTCTTGCACCCGTGCCGTCACATCAGCTTTCGTCCAACCGGTTAAACCAAAAGAGACGTTTTCAGCCACGGTCAAGTGAGGGAACAAGGCATAATCTTGAAAAATCATGCCGATGTTACGCTGCTCAGGCGGAACATTGAGGTGATCGTCCACGATCGGGCGGCCATTGATGGTCATCTTTCCGCTATCTAATGGCAACAGACCTGCAATCGCTTTCAACAATGTCGTCTTGCCGCAACCGCTGGCACCCAACAAACAGACAATCTCGCCTTTTTCAACGCTAAACGACAAGTCGCTTAACACGGCCTGACCATTGTAACGACAGATTAAATTGCTAACAGTTAGCGCATCACTCATGAGTGGCTTTGCTCCAAAGAACGGTTAATCATGATCAGGGGGACAAGCCCTACCAGTACCAGAAGCACCGCGGGCAACGCTGCATATTCAAGATGCTCATCCGAGGCATAGTTGAACACGAAAGTTGCTAGGGTTTCGAAGTTAAACGGGCGCAGTAACAGCGCAGCATTCAGTTCTTTCATCGACTCGATAAACACCAGCAGCATGGCAATCAAACACCCTCGGCGAACAAGCGGTAGATGCACACGCTGGATCATCCCACGCACGTTGCAGCCCATGGTTCGCGCCGCCATATCTAACGAGGGCGATACTTTCGCTAAACTTGATTCCACACTGCCAATCGCCACGGCACTGAATCGCACCACAAACGCCATTAACAACGCAAACATGGTGCCAGAGAAGAGCAGCCCTGGCCTGCCCCAGTCCATCGCTTTGGCAATGTCATTAATAAGATGATCGGCGCTGGTCAAAAAGATAAGGACACCAATGGCCAATACTGTTCCTGGCACGGCATAACCCAGTGATGCCATGCGCATCGGAATGCTACTGACCGCATTGCCAGCAAGGCGGCGATAAAAATTAACGACAAGCGCGATAACCAATGCCACAACTGCTGCAATAGTAGACACGTATAAGCTGTTTACGCTGTATTGCGCGAAATCTTGTATCGAGCTACTCGCATGGTAATCCCACGCGTAAATGACAAGTTGAGCCAACGGAGCAACAAAAGCGATCACAAACAATCCCCAGCACCATATCGTCGCGAGGAATTTGTATTTCCCTTGTAATGGCGTTTTGGCGATCTTGTCTGGCGACACATTCTGGCTAAACAGTTTTTGCTTGCGGCGACTGTAACGCTCGGCACTTATCAGCAAGAAAATCACCACCAACATCATGGCCGATATTTTTGCTGCCGCATTAAGGTTGGAGTAACCCAGCCACGTATCGTATACCGCGGTCGTTAGTGTACTCACGGCAAAATAGCTGACGGTACCAAAGTCTCCAAGCGCTTCCATCGCTACTAAAGAAGCACCCACCGCAATGGCTGGACGCGCAAGTGGTAGAGATATACGGAAAAAGCTTTGCAGCGGCGAGCATCCCATTAGACGAGCAGACTGGGTGAGCGTCAGGCTTTGCTCCATAAACGCAGCGCGAGCGAGCAAATAGATATATGGGTGCAGAACCAGTGACAGTACAAAACATGCACCTGGCAAGGTTCTTAAATCAGGAAACCAATATTGCGCGGCAGATGTCCACCCAGTTATGTCTCTAAGAAACATCTGAATGGGGCCAGCAAAATCAAACCAATCGGTATAGATATAACCCACGATATAGCCTGGCATCGCGAGTGGCAGTACAAGTGCCCACTGAAGCCAGCGATCACCGGGTATCGAATAGTTGGCCATTAACCACGCTGAAGGGATCCCCATGAGCAGTGACAAACACACGGTGCCAACAACCAAAAGGGCAGTATTGAGGGTATAGGTACCCATTACCGTCGACATCAGGTGACCAAACACTTGGTCGGATTCACCTATCGCGGTATAGAAGATCGCTAAAATCGGCAAAACCAGCAGTAAGGATAATACCCAGCTGCTGGTTTTCAAAAATCGGTTCTGTTCTAACATTGCCTACTACAAATTGGCGTCAGAGTGCAGCAAGGGGGAACAGTGCTCCCCCTTAACCGCTTAGATCGAAGCGATTACAAATCAAACTTCGTTTCATCAAGAAGCTTCATCGCCTTCTCATGATTCTCTGCAACGGTTTCCAGAGGCAGTTTGTCTGCACGGTAATCGCCCCATGATGCCACCAGCTCAGAGCTTGCTGCGCCCGGCTTAACTGGATCTTCATAGTTCAGTTCCGCGTACATTTTCTGTGCCACGTCTGACGTCAAAAACTCCATCAGTTTTTGCGCATTATCTTTATTAGGTGCGAATTTCGCCATGGCCATGCCACTCACGTTAACGTGAGCGCCTTGCGCATTTTGACCTGGGTAGTTCAGATAAACTGCTTCAGCCCACGCGTGCTGTTTTTCATCAGCCAGCATTTTGCCGAGGTAGTAACTGTTGCCCAGAGAAATGTCACACAGACCTTCGGAAATGGCTTTAACTTGCGCTCGGTCGTTGCCCTGTGGCTTACGTGCCAAGTTAGCTTTTACGCCTTCGAGCCATGCCTTTGCTTCTGCTTCGCCGTGATTTGCTATCACAGATGAAACAAGGGACACATTGTATGGGTGTTTACCTGAGCGAGTACAGATTTTTCCTTTCCATTCAGGCTTAGCGAGATCCATGTAGTCAAAATCGTCGCCTAATTTACCAACACGGTCGCGTGAAGAGTAAACACTGCGAGAGCGCAACGTCAGTGCAAACCAACGATCATCGCTATCACGAAACTGTGAAGGAACGTTTTCATCAATCACAGTGCTATCAACAGATTGGATCAAATCCTTATTGACCAATTCTTTCAAGCGAGCAATATCCACCGTCAGCAATACGTCGGCTGGGCTGTATTCGCCTTCCTGTTGAAGTTTTTCAGCCAAACCTTCTTTTGCAAACTTCACGTTTACTTTAATACCGGTTTCTTTGGTGAACGCGTCTAGCATTGGCTCTATCAAAAATGGCTGGCGGTAAGAATAGACATTCACTTCTTCCGCAGCGTTTGCCGCGCCCGCGCCTAAAACTCCTAGCATCAGTGCCGATGCTGACAGCAAATTTTTCATTCCTTGGCTTTCCTAAACTGTAATGAGAACGTTTATCAATGCGATTAGTATACACATCCTTATTTACGGTGCAACAAAATGTGCATGAACGAAAAGCAAAAAAAAGCCCCGCATTTTGCAATGCAGGGCTAGCTATTGAGTTAAAGCGAACTCGTTTAGCGCTAAATATTATCTCACGCTGACGAACTCAGGGTAAGCATCCACACCACAATCGTGGAAATCCATGCCTTCAAGCTCTTCTTCCTCAGTGACACGAATACCCATGGTGGCTTTCAGTACAGCCCAGACCACGAGGCTTGCACCAAATACCCAAGCGAAGATAACTGCCGCACCGAACAACTGTGCACCAAACGATGCATCTGCATTGCTGAATGGCACGACCATCAGACCGAACAAACCACACGTACCGTGCACTGAGATTGCACCCACTGGATCATCAATCTTCACTTTATCTAGGCCAACGATACTGATAACAACCAATGCACCTGCTAAGCCACCGATAACCAAGGCCGCAACTGGCGATGGTGACAATGGGTCAGCAGTGATGGCGACTAAGCCCGCCAAGGCGCCATTGAGAACCATGGTCAAGTCAGCTTTGCCCCACGTTGCTTTACAGACACCCAGCGCAACCAAAGCACCTGTCGCTGCCGCAGCATTGGTGTTCAAGAAAATTTGACCCACCGCTGTCGCGTTTTCAAAATCTGAAATCATCAGCTGTGAGCCGCCGTTAAAGCCGAACCAACCGAACCACAGGATAAAGGTACCCAAGGTTGCCAATGGCAGGTTTGAGCCTTGAATTGGATAGATTTGACCGTTCTTACCGTATTTACCTTTACGAGCACCTAGCAGCAACACACCCGCCAATGCGGCAGAAGCACCTGCCATGTGAACGATGCCTGAGCCAGCGAAATCGCTAAAGCCTGCTTCTGACAAGAAGCCACCACCCCATGTCCAGTAACCTTCCATTGGGTAAATAAAGGCAGTCAGAATCACAGAGAAAACCAAGAAAGCCCACAGTTTCATGCGCTCAGCAACCGCGCCAGAAACCACAGACATTGCCGTTGCAACGAAGACAACTTGGAAGAAGAAGTCAGAAGCCAGAGAGTGATCCGCGCCTTCGCTTTGTACGCCAATCAACATGCCTAATGACGGCAACCAGCCACCTTCAGAGTTATCGACATACATGATGTTGTAGCCCACCAAAAGGTAAGTGGTACAGGCAATCGCATACAAACACACGTTTTTAGTTAATATTTCAGTGGTATTTTTTGAACGCACCAAGCCCGCTTCTAACATGGCAAAGCCTGCGGCCATCCACATCACCAGCGCACCAGAAATCAAGAAGAAAAAGGTATCGAGTGCGTAACGCAACTCTGTCACAGTGGTTGATAATTCCATTTTCAGTACTCCCTTAAACCTTAAATTGCTTCCGCATCCATCTCGCCAGTACGAATACGTACCGCTTGCTGGAGGTCATAAACAAAAATCTTTCCATCACCAATCTTGCCGGTCTGCGCCGCCTTGCTGATCGCTTCGATAATTTCGTCCACGTTTTCACTGTGCGCTGCAATTTCCAGCTTCACTTTTGGCAGAAAATCGACCTGATATTCTGCGCCGCGATACAGCTCTGTGTGACCTTTTTGACGACCAAAGCCTTTCACTTCAGATACCGTCATTCCATCCACGCCGACTTCGGCGAGTGCTTCACGCACGTCATCGAGCTTAAATGGCTTGATAATCGCATTGATCAATTTCATTCCCGTCTCCTTGAAGAACCGTATTTAAGATGTTCTGTACAAATACATAACAAATCACGTGCCAGTTTTTATTATCGTTAAAATACAACAGCTTAACTAGAAATCAGGTTGATCGGCAATTCATTACGCACTAATTTGGTGCAGAGAGTTCACTCATTTCATGCAGAGAATGGCGTGCGGGGAATAGATGCACCAATACGTGGCGAAGAGAAAAGCAGACAAGGATTAGAAAGGAAGTTGGGCATACAGCAGCAGCGCGCTGTATTACCCTTAAATCATAGTGTTAGCGACCGTATCGACGAATAAAGTCTTGCCATGCCTCTAGCACCAAAAGGAGATCTTCTGGTCCGCAAACAGACACGCTTTCTTCTTCATAGGTATGAAAATCATGCTCTGGCATTTCTTCATCGTGGTTTTCCAGCATTGCATTGGCTTGCACCACGGCTTCTTCTTGTGTCAACTGCAACAAAAAGACCTTACCCGGGCGATCCCACTCGCCACCATGATTTATGACACGGTTAAGGTTTTCCAAAACCCTATCAATTTCAGCGTGATCTGTTGCCAGCTCATCAATGAGCCAACGTCCTAGCGCTTCATGTCCCATAGAGAGAGTGACATGAAAGCTGTCGTCTAAAGTATTGCGTCGAAATTCGTAATCCACGTGCTATCCTCGATATCACAACCTTTGCCAGCCGCAGGAATGCAAGGCACGCTGGCAAGTTAGAAAAGTTTGCTCATTTTCAGGATCTCGTCACGCAATGCAACTCAATACCATGATCGCGCGTCAAATCGTCGAACGCGCAATGAAAATCATCGGTCACTCCGTCAATGTCATGAATGAGCAGGGTCTTATTATAGGCTCCGGTGATCCTCATCGCCTGCATCAAAAGCACGAAGGCGCATTATTGACACTGGCAGAGAATCGCGTCGTTGAAATTGATGAAGCAACATCAAATTCTCTCAAAGGTGTTCGCCCAGGAATTAACTTACCTGTCATGTTCAATGGCAATGCCATCGGGGTAGTTGGCATATCCGGCCCCCCAGAGACAGTGCGAAGTTATGGCGAACTGGTCAAGATGACCGCTGAACTGATTGTCGAGCAAGCCGCACTGATTTCACAAATGCAATGGGACAAACGCCATCGCGAAGAATTGGTTTTGCAGCTTATTCGTGAATCTGAACTCAATGAGCGCCAGTTACTCTCCATTGCCCAGCGCTTAGATCTGGATTTAGAGCAACCTAGGGTTGCTGCCGTGGTAAGGCTTATCCCCAACAAAGCCAATGCTCTCTCTTTAGAGCATCTTCAATCTATGGTCCATATGCTCGAAAATCCGGAACGGGATAACCTAGTGGGTATCACGTCTGTATCTCGTAACGAGATCGTCGTCCTCAAGCCTATATTGACGGACAATGGAGAGTGGTCCCGCCAATCTGAACAGAAAAAAGTACGCGCCTTACTCAAACGAGTCAGTTCTCAACAGGCTTTTCGCGTTCAGATAGCTTACGGCGGTTACTTCCCTTCTTTTCATGGGCTTGCACGTTCTTTTCAGACAGCGAGTGCAACGTTAGCGGCAAGTAGACAGCATGAAAGCGTGCTTTATTACGAAGATCATACTCTGCCAGTCTTACTCAGCGCGATGCCGGAGGACGATTGGCGCACGCGTCACCTCAACGAGCCCATGACATTGCTGGTCAATAAAGACGGTCGAGGCACGCTAATTAAGACCCTGTCGTCATTTTTTGAACAAAATTGTGATTTAGTTCAAACGAGCGAAAACCTTCATATTCACCGCAATACTTTGCGCTATCGTCTACAACGCATATCCGAAATAACGTCCTTAGATATCAATAAATTAGAAGATAAAACACACCTCTATTTATCCTTTTTGAAATGGCAGCAAAAAACTTAAATTTGTGCAAATGCACAAATTTATACGCTTTTTACCCGCTAAAATCTGGTCGTTTGCCTAAAGATTGATACTGACAGTCAACGTACAGTGTCGACAGTTTTTCGTTTCAGCCGAGAAGTATGAGATGACCGAAGTATCTACCTTGGGCGCCCTCGCTGCCCTGATTGTTTCTATTACCCTGATCTTAAGAAAAGTTCCGCCAGCTTATGGCATGATCATTGGTGCACTCGTCGGCGGTATTGTCGGTGGTGTGTCTTTAACAGACACCGTGACCCTGATGATTGGCGGCGCACAAAGTATCGTAACAGCGGTACTTCGCATTCTTGCTGCGGGTATTCTCGCTGGCGTGCTGATTGAGTCTGGCGCAGCAACTACCATCGCTGAAACCATCGTCAAAAAAGTCGGTGAAACACGTGCTCTGCTTGCATTGGCTGTAGCGACCATGATTTTGACCGCTGTTGGCGTATTTGTTGATGTCGCCGTTATTACCGTCGCGCCCATCGCGCTGGCGATTGCACGCCGTGCCGATCTTTCCAAAATGGCTATTTTGCTCGCAATGGTCGGAGGCGGTAAGGCTGGCAACGTGATGTCACCAAACCCGAATGCCATCGCGGCGGCTGATGCATTCAATGTTCCCCTGACATCCGTTATGGCTGCTGGTGTCATCCCTGGCCTTTGCGGGATGATCGTGGCTTACTTCATCGCATTAAAACTGAAAAACCGTGGCAGCAAAGTAGAAGCCCATGAAGTGGTAACTGTCGACCTGAGTCGCCTACCGTCTTTTGCCACCGCCATGGTCGCGCCGCTAGTCGCGATTTCTTTGCTGGCACTTCGCCCTATAGCAGGCATTAACATCGACCCGCTCATTGCTTTGCCACTGGGTGGGTTGTTGGGAGCGCTGGCCATGCGCCGAGCACGTGACACCAATCACTTTGCGGTATCGGGCTTGAATCGCATGGCACCTGTTGCTGTCATGCTCTTAGGTACAGGCACCTTAGCTGGCATTATCGCAAACTCAGGCTTAAAGAATGGCCTGATTGATCTACTTACCACCTCAGGTCTACCGTCTTACCTGCTTGCACCTTTTTCAGGTGCGCTCATGTCCTTGGCCACTGCATCGACAACTGCTGGTACCGCAGTAGCGAGCAGTGTCTTTGCCAACACTATCCTTGAGTTAGGTGTACCCGCATTGGCAGGCGCTGCAATGATCCATGCTGGTGCAACGGTATTTGACCACATGCCACACGGTAGCTTCTTCCATGCCACGGGTGGTGCGGTTCATATGGATATGAAAGAACGTTTGAAATTAATCCCTTACGAGTCCGCTGTCGGTTTTGTGATTGCACTGGTCTCTACATTAATCTTTGGCGTGTTTGGCCTGTTTGTATAAGGATACCTGCTAATGAAAATTGTTATTGCCCCTGATTCTTATAAAGAAAGTCTCTCCGCGATGGATGTCGCGACTGCTATTGAGTGCGGCTTCCGACGCGTGATGGAAGATGTAGAGATCGTTAAGCTACCGATGGCAGACGGCGGTGAAGGCACGGTTCAATCTTTGGTTGATGCAACGGGTGGACACATCGTCGATGTGACCGTCACAGGCCCTTTAGGTCTTTCTGTTGAGGGCTTCTTTGGTCTACTCGGCGCGGGTGATACCGCGGTGATCGAAATGGCCGCGGCTTCCGGCCTACATTTAGTGCCGTCTGCTCAGCGTAATCCACTCCAAACCACCA
Organism: Enterovibrio sp. FF113; assembly: GCF_041439165.1. Classification (NCBI taxonomy): domain Bacteria; kingdom Pseudomonadati; phylum Pseudomonadota; class Gammaproteobacteria; order Vibrionales; family Vibrionaceae; genus Enterovibrio; species Enterovibrio sp. FF113. The sequence continues at coordinate 26,128 of NZ_JBGONO010000012.1, forward strand.
GCTATGGTACGGGCGAGCTAATCAAAGCCGCACTGGACCATGGTGCAAAACACTTGATCGTCGGTATTGGCGGCAGCGCCACTAATGATGGTGGTGCAGGGATGGCACAAGCATTGGGTGTAAAACTGCTAGACAACGATGGTCATGCCATCGGTTATGGCGGTGGCGCACTGGCCAATCTACATACCATCGACATGACAGAAATAGACCCACGTCTTGCCAACGTAAAGCTGGAAGTAGCCTGTGACGTTGATAACCCACTGTGTGGTGAAAAAGGTGCATCTGCGGTGTTTGGCCCTCAAAAAGGCGCAACACCGGAGATGGTAAGCACCTTGGACAGCAACCTCGCACACTACGCAGAGATCATGAAAACTCAGCTCAACAGCGATGTGAAAAACCGTGCTGGCGCAGGTGCTGCAGGTGGCATGGGCGCAGCATTGCTGGGGATCTTCAACGCCGATCTTCGACCGGGTATTAATATCGTCATGGATGCCGTGGATTTGTCAGCACACGTTAAAGATGCCGATCTCGTGATCACGGGTGAAGGCCGTATCGACAGCCAGACCATTCACGGTAAAACGCCAATTGGCGTCGCTCGCTGTGCCAAGCAATTTGGCGTACCCGTTATCGGTATTGCAGGCAGTATTACCCAAGACAGCGTGGTGGTTTACGATCATGGCATAGATGCACTATTCAGTGTGGTCTCAGGCGCATGCACGTTGGAAGAAGCACTGGCTAACGCAAAAGAAAATGTCGAACTGACGGCAGAGAACGTGGCGAGAATGATAAAAATAAGGTTCTAGGAAGAACAGGTTCTAGTCCCTAGGAAAAGCTTTAGAGCAATGAGAAATCTAAACATTGCCTCAAAGCCCTAGGTCCCATTTTCCTTCGATACAAAAAAGCCTCCAAATCTGGAGGCTTTCTCTTATCTAGCGTCTCGTTTCTCGAGACTCACCACTGATGCTTATACCGCGGTTTGGATAATGACTTCATCCGCTTTTTTGGTGTACTCATCCATACGGTGGAAGTTCAGATAACGATAAGTATCTGCTGCCGTCGCATCGATTTGCTTCGCGTACTCTAGGTACTCTTCAACCGTTGGAATACGGCCAATAATCGCACCAACAGATGCCAACTCCGCAGAAGACAGATAAACATTCGCACCTGTACCCAAACGGTTCGGGAAGTTACGGGTAGAGGTGGAAATCACGGTCGCTTTATCAGCGACACGCGCTTGGTTACCCATACAAAGTGAACACCCTGGTGTTTCGATACGCACACCAGCACGGCCGAAGATACCGTAGTAACCTTCTTCCGTTAGCTGATCACGGTCCATCTTCGTCGGTGGCGCAACCCATAAACGGGTCGACAAGGTGCCACCAAACTTCTCAAGCAATTTACCTGCCGCACGGAAGTGACCAATGTTGGTCATGCAGCTACCAATGAAGACTTCGTCAACTTTGTCGCCAGCAACATCAGACAGCAAACGCGCGTCATCAGGGTCGTTAGGTGCACACAGAATTGGCTCTTTAATATCAGCCAGATCGATTTCGATCACTTCTGCATATTCTGCGTCTTTGTCCGCTTCCATCAGTTCTGGATTCGCCAACCATGATTCCATTGCCGTGATACGACGCTCGATGGTACGGCGATCGCCATACCCTTCGCTGATCATCCACTTCAACATCACGATGTTTGACTGAAGGTACTCTGACACAGATTCTTGCGACAGTTTCACCGTACAGCCAGCAGCAGAACGCTCTGCAGAGGCATCTGAAAGTTCAAACGCTTGCTCAACCGTGAGATGTTCAACACCTTCGATTTCAAGAATTCGACCAGAGAATGCGTTGATCTTGCCTGCTTTCTCTACGTTCAACAGACCTTGCTTGATCGCAAAGTAAGGGATCGCATGGACCAGATCACGCAGTGTGATACCCGGTTGTAGTTCGCCTTTGAAACGCACCAAAATTGATTCTGGCATATCCAATGGCATAACACCTGTCGCAGCAGCAAACGCAACCAGACCTGATCCTGCAGGGAACGAGATGCCCAGCGGGAAACGGGTGTGTGAGTCACCCCCCGTACCGACGGTATCAGGCAGCAGCATACGGTTTAGCCATGAGTGGATAACACCATCACCCGGGCGCAGTGCTACACCACCACGGTTCTGAATGAAATCAGGCAGTGTGTGGTGAGTCACGACGTCAACAGGTTTCGGGTACGCTGAGGTGTGGCAGAAAGACTGCATCGTTAGGTCAGCAGAGAAGCCAAGACACGCCAAATCTTTCAACTCATCACGAGTCATAGGACCGGTGGTGTCTTGAGAACCTACTGTGGTCATTTTTGGCTCACAGTAAGTTCCAGGGCGAATACCCTGAACGCCACACGCTTTACCTACCATCTTCTGACCAAGGGTGAAGCCCTTATCAGATTCAACAGCAGGTAATGGACGGCGGAACACCTCAGAAGGTGAAAGACTCATTGCTTCACGAGCGCGATCAGTCAGACCACGGCCAATGATCAACGGAATACGGCCACCCGCGCGCACTTCATCGTACAGCACGTCAGTTTTCAATGAGAAGGTAGACAACACGTTGTCAGTGCCGTGGCTACATACTTCGCCTTTGAATGGATAGACGTCAATCACGTCACCCATGTTCAGCTTAGCAACGTCTAGCTCGATAGGCAGTGCGCCTGCATCTTCCATAGTGTTAAAGAAGATAGGTGCGATTTTACCGCCCAGACAAAAACCACCCGCACGCTTATTAGGCACGTTTGGAATGTCATCGCCCATAAACCAAAGCACAGAGTTAGTCGCAGATTTACGTGAAGAGCCCGTACCAACAACGTCACCAACGTAAACCAGTTGATGACCTTTTTCTTTCAAAGCATCAATTTGTTTGATTGGACCAACAACGCCAGCTTGATCAGGTTCGATACCGTCACGGGCGTTTTTCAGCATTGCCAGAGCATGCAATGGAATATCAGGACGTGACCAGGCATCAGGGGCTGGAGACAGGTCATCGGTGTTCGTTTCACCGGTCACCTTAAATACAGTCAGTGTGACTTTTTCAGGAACGTTTGGCTTAGACAGGAACCACTCCGCATCCGCCCAAGCTTGCATGACTTGTTTCGCGTACGCATTACCTGCTTTGGCTTTTTCTTCGATGTCATAGAAAGAATCAAATACTAGCAAGGTGTGTGACAGTGCTTTAGCAGCAATTGGTGCCAATGCCTCATCTTCTAGCATGTCAATCAGGGGCTCAATATTGTAGCCACCTTGCATGGTACCAAGCAGCTCAACCGCTTTTTCTTTGCTAACTAATGGTGAGCTTGCTTCGCCTTTTGATACAGCTGCCAAAAAGCCCGCTTTTACATATGCGGCTTCATCAACACCCGGTGGAATACGGTTTTCAAGCAGGTCAATAAGAATAGCTTCTTCGCCCGCAGGTGGGTTCTTGAGCAATGCAATTAGGCTTGCGGTTTGATCCGCATCAAGTGGTTTAGGGACAATACCCTGAGCAGCACGTTCTTCGACGTGTTTACGGTAGGCTTCAAGCACGACGTTTTCCTCATATTGCGGTCTGACCATCGCGGCCAGACATCCTTGGAATTAAGCTCGGCTTGCAGGCACCTTAACGAAACGTAGGGTAACTATCTTTCTATAGTGCCTTGCATGACGAAGCTGGTATGTTATCACTTTTTAACCAAATTTTAAATTCCAGCCATGGAATGAAACATTTGGTTTGATGATGAGAAAGTGGCTCTCACCTTCCTCGCAGTCCTTTAAAAATCAGACCCGACTATAAAATAGAACGAATCGAGATCATTTTCTGTACGACCATAGGCGACAATGATTGGGCCCAATGGCGAATCAACTCCCGCAAATATACTGCCTGCGGCATAAAACGGTACTTCTTTTAGCGAAAAATCTGGGTTGTTCCACACTCCGCCATACTCAATAGATGTCCCTAAATAAACAGGAGATTTAAACAAACCGAAGTCGTTATCCAGCAGACGATATCGATAAACAACTGCACCAAAAGCGATATTGTTTGCCCACAACGAGTCTCGCGGTATACCTGACAGGTTAAGGAACCCCCCTAATTCATGAGGTTCAATGGCAACGCTTCCGACTCGCGCATTAATGGTGCCGTACTTGGCTTTACCATAAACGGTATGTTTACCGATGTTCTTTGCGTAAATGCCCTCGATATTGAGCACACTGGCTTCGGCAATCGATCGCCCTTCGCTGCTGTCTAATTGATCCCTTGCGTAGCCCAACGACATATTAAGATAGCCGCCACGGTTCGGAAAAACACGATTATCCAACGCGTCTAACGTCACACTGATATAAGGCATTGCGCGCTGATATTTGAGTTCAGATAACCCACCCGCCAACTCTTCTTCACCATCGATATACCGGTAACCCAGCATAAACTCACCCCAAAGCTGAGGTTGCCAACCGATGCCAACATCTGCGATGACCTCACTGTAACGAGCATCCAAGGTGAATGTATCTTCGCCCAAATTGGGTTCATCAGAGCGGTAATACGCATCTCGCTCCCGCACTTCCAATCCACCAAGCACTTGCGCAAAGTAAAGCTGATCGGCAGAAAATGGGAGATACAACTCTGCCTGTGCGCGCTTGTCCGTGCCCAGCTCAAAGAGCGTTCTTAACTCTGCACCATAATCAGTAAGCCCTGTGCTGTTGATACTGACACCGGCAGAGAAATTGGTATCCGATTCAAAGTTGTCTTCTAATGCAAAACGGAAGTCGACAAAGTTAGGCCCCCAGCTTTTCTCTTTAACATCAACAACGAGAACATTTTCTTCACCTTGGCGCTCAAGGTGATAACGCACGGTTTCAAACCGATCTAAGGCGTAGAGATTTTGAACCGATTTCTCAAGTTCATTCGAGTCCACTCGCCCCGTTTCAAGGGATAATCTGGCTTTGAGGACGTCATCTGAAAAGCTGGTATCGTTATTGATGATAATGTTATCAACTGACAAAATATTGCCGTAAACCATCAATCTGCGGCGACGTTGTTTTTTCTCGATGTAAGTCTGATATTGCCCAGAGGTTAAGCCCAACTCTTTGAGCACGTCTTTGTGTTCAAACGCCACCAAATAGCCTTTCTCGTAAGCCTCGGGCATACGATCGAACTCGGTGGTTTCCATGTCTCCGACTTGTGGCGTCAGCAAGATATCGTCGTCGCTCATATTGGCTATCTGCTGATCGGTGCTATTTCGCACCATATAGTTAACCAGCTGATTCATGACCGAAAGGTAAGAACCGAGTTCAGCCGCAGGGCTGTAATCCGTACTGATATCCACCGCGATAACTATGTCTGCGCCCAGCGCTTTAGCGACATCAACCGGCATGTTGTTTACCGAGCCGCCGTCGACAAGGTAGCGCCCTTCAAGCTCAACAGGTGGCAATGCACCAGGCACGGCCATACTGGCCAGCATCGCCTCGGTTAACTGGCCGTCACCAATCACAACCGGAACTAATCTCTCGATATCCGTCGCAACCGCACGGTAAGGCACCACCATTTGATCGAAGGACTCAAAGGAAGGAAGATTACCCGTAGACTCACGCAGAATACGGATCATATTTTGGCCTTGGACAATCCCTTGGGGGGTTTTCAAGCTTTTGAAGTCAAAACCGAAATTCGTTGATAAGTTATAGCGATCTTCATGCTCTTTATCACGCGTGCGTCGATCTCCTCGATAGACGCGATCTTGATACCCGGCGTTCCAATCAATGGATTCCATCAGCACCGAGATTTCGTCAGCCGTCATACCAATGGCATACAGCCCACCAACATACGCCCCCATACTGGTCCCAGCGATATAGTCCACCGGGATCCGCATTTCTTCGAGAGCTTTAAGCACACCAACATGCGCAGCCCCTTTCGCGCCACCGCCGCCCAAGACTAACCCTACGGTAGGACGAGATATTTTCTCTTGTGAAAATGCGAATGATGCAAACAGCATGGCGACTGCAAGCACTAGGGTGGCGATGAATCTTCCTTTTAAAAGCCTAATCAACATGTTGTGCTGCCTTGCAATGTTAATATTTCTTTGCGCGTAATTAACACCGATGAACCATCGATACTACGGAGAAAACATGAATTCTGAGTATTTGGCGGTCTGTGAGATTAAGTAATACTGTTTGCGTGATTTTTTTATTTTCAATCACTTAGCGTATTCACCTCGATAGCACACAGACTCTGGATGAATGGAACACAATATCATCTCACCTATGTATCAGGGAAATGTCTTACTGATGTTAATTAGCAAATGAGGAAGTGACAGAATAACGTGAACAACAATACCCTTTATATCCGTCATAAAAAAACGCCACAAATGTGGCGTTTTATCAACGAGAGATGAATATTTCTTTTTTAGACGCGAAAACCACTAACCACGTTATCTAACTGACGGCTCTTGTCTGCCAGTTCCGCGCATGTCTGCTCAACGCTCCCCAGATTCTGGTAAACACGCTGACCATTTTCGACAATACCGTGAATATTTCGGCTGATGTCTTCTGAAACTGCCTTTTGTTGCGATGACGCAGTAGCAACTTGTGCATTTTGATCGTTGATGGTGATGATCATCGAGGACACGGCATCAAGGTATTCAGACGTTTGTTGAATATGCGACACGGTGTCATTGCTTGCTTCGCTGCTTTCATTCATGGATGAAACCGCATTTCGGGTGCCTGTTTCCAGACGTTCGATCATGTTGCGGATCTCTTCTGTGCTTTGTTGCGTTTTATTTGCCAAGTTACGCACTTCATCCGCAACTACCGCAAACCCTCGACCTTGCTCGCCCGCACGTGCCGCTTCAATTGCCGCATTCAATGCGAGTAAGTTGGTTTGCTCTGCGATGCCACGAATCACATCAACGATTGACGCAATGCTATCTACATCGTGATTCAACGACGTGATCATAGTCTGTGACTGTTCAATACGGCTGCGTAACGAAGACATTGCCGCTACAGTGCCAGCAACACTGCTCTGCGCTGCACCAATCTCCTGCGTGGCCGTGCCTGTTGCATCTGCGGCATCCGACGCATTCTGGCTGATTTGCATGCTGCTTGCGCTCATCTCCTGCACCGCGGCGGCAATCATGTCACTCTCGCGATGCTGATTTTCCGTTTCCGTCACACTGCTGCGAATGGCGATTTCAATCTGTTCAGTGTGCTCACGAACATGATTAGATGCATCAACGACCTCTTTAATACTCGCCTGTATCTTAGCGACGAAGCGATTGAATGACTCGCCTAGCTGACCAATTTCATCCGTTGAACGCACCGTCAGACGCTGCGTGAGATCACCATCACCTGACGCAATATTTTCAAGAGCATCACCCATCTCTTTCACGGGTTTAAGTAGCATGTTCGACAGTAAAACACCGCCAAGCACCGCGAGAATTAGCGCGCCAATGGTGCCGCCGATAATCAAACGCTCGGCTTGAATGGTAGACGCATCGATATCTGCAGAAATTTGTGCTGATACCTGACTAATGGCTTTAGATAGAATTTTAATATCGCCGCGCAACTGAGCAAATGTATCTTCTATGCCTTCATAACTATTGGCATATTGGCGGCTCGCCGAATCAGGCGTTCGGATCAATCTTTCGAGCTCTGAAATCCATGAGTCTGTATTATTGATCAAACGATTCAGTGTCGCTTGATGGCTCACATCAATCACACCCGCATCGATAACACGCTGTACAACTTTCAAGCGATGAAGGGTATTCGGTGCGTTGTCGTTAAACTCAAACGTCTGCTTCTCGACCATTTCTTGCGTCACACCTTTCGCCAACAAACCTTCAACACTGCCTAGCACTTGATAGAGATCGCGATAAGCATCATCAATACTTTCAACCGTCGGATTAATCAGATCATTCAATGTCGAGTTAAGCGCGACCTGACGTTCGAACGTTTGGTAAGTCATCGCCAACACAATCGTAAAGATGACTGAAACAAACCCAAGGGGAATAAATAATTTGGTACGGAATGAAAGTTGACTAATGAACTGCATAATTCCTCAAGTGCGAATAGATGACGGCGTTAAATGATAGGAAAATAAATGGATCTAGCGTCGATTCGCGAAATAAAGCGCGGCTATGAATATCCAAATAATCTGGCAGACATTGGGCGCCCTCTGCTGCAGCATATGCGTTAGCACCCAATATTCAGCATGGCGCATGGTATCAACTCAAACTATTGATACGAAATATAATATGCAGAATTATTGATATAACACACTAAAAAGTACAATGTACTTTTAATTTTCATTGCCTCCTTCCAAAATTCATCAACATAGCTAACCACCCCAGATTAACAGACAGTCGAATCAAAATAGCATGTGACAAATTGGCAAAAAAAAACGCCTCGAAAATCGAGGCGTTTCTAACAAATCAGCGAAAAATAATTACTTTTTCTTTTTCATTGCTTTTGCGTTTGGCAGGTCCGTGATTGAACCTTCAAATACTTCCGCAGCCAAGCCAACAGACTCATGCAGCGTTGGGTGAGCGTGGATAGTCAGTGCGATGTCTTCTGCATCACAGCCCATCTCAATCGCCAGACCAATTTCGCCCAGCAACTCGCCACCGTTAGTACCAACAACAGCACCACCGATTACACGGTGTGTGTCTTTGTCGAAGATCATCTTCGTCATACCGTCTGAACAATCAGAGGCGATCGCACGACCAGAAGCAGCCCAAGGGAAAGTAGCAACTTCATAGTTGATGCCTTCTGCTTTCGCTTCTTTCTCGGTCTTACCTACCCAGGCAACTTCTGGCTCAGTGTACGCAATTGAAGGAATCACTTTAGGGTCAAAGTAGTGTTTCTTACCAGAAATCACTTCTGCCGCTACGTGGCCTTCATGAACACCTTTGTGTGCCAACATTGGTTGGCCAACAACGTCACCGATTGCATGGATGTGTGCAACATTGGTACGCAATTGCTTATCAACGTTGATGAAACCACGCTCATCAACTTCGATACCGGCTTTTTCTGCGTCCATCAGCTTACCGTTTGGTACGCGACCGATAGCCACCAGCACCGCATCATAACGTGTAGGCTCAGCGGGGGCTTTTTTGCCTTCCATTGAAACGTAAATGCCGTCTTCTTTTGCTTCAACCGCAGTCACTTTGGTTTCAAGCATCAGGTTGAATTTCTTGCTGATACGCTTAGTGAAGACTTTGATGATGTCTTTATCCGCAGCCGGGATAACTTGGTCAAACATTTCAACCACATCAACTTTAGAACCCAGTGCGTGGTATACGGTACCCATTTCTAGACCGATGATACCGCCACCCATCACCAACAGCTTTTCTGGAACTTCGTTCAGTTCTAGTGCGTCAGTTGAGTCCCAAATACGTGGGTCTTCATGGGGAATAAATGGCAATTCGATTGGACGCGAGCCCGCCGCGATGATCGCGTTATCGAATTTGATGGTGGTTGCACCATCCGCGCCTTCAACCACGATGGTGTTAGGATCGGTAAATTTACCGTAACCATTGACCACGTTAACTTTACGCATCTTAGCCATACCGCCAAGACCGCCAGTCAGTTGATTAACCACTTTTTCTTTCCAAACACGGATCTTGTTAATGTCGGTTTGCGGCTCGCCGAAAACAACACCATGCTCAGACATTGCTTTGGCTTCTTCAATCACTTTAGCAACGTGCAGCAAAGCTTTTGAAGGGATACAGCCCACGTTAAGACAAACGCCGCCCAGCGTGCTGTATTTTTCTACCAGAACAGTTTCCAGACCCAAATCCGCGCAACGGAATGCGGCTGAATAACCAGCAGGACCTGAACCCAGCACCACGACTTGGGTTTTGATTTCTTTACTCATTCTGACCTCGTTGTAGTCTTATATCCCTGACAGGCTAAGAGATTAATTTATTTTTCTATGACGGACTGTTATGTAGGAACAGTGTTGTTTCACTGCGAGTAGTTAGCCATTGGCAACCGCTCGTTTTGGCTCCACATTTTACAGCCGTGTTAACAAGCTGAAAAATAAAAACCCATAGCCTGTGAGCTATACATCAAATCAGCGTTCGTCATATGCAGACGAACGCTGATCGGGTGTCGTATTACAGTACTAGACGACGAATGTCAGACAGACACTCGTTCAGGTACGTTACGAAACGTGCACCTTCTGCACCATCAACCACACGGTGGTCGTATGACAGTGACAGAGGCAACATCAGGCGAGGAACGAAGTCCTTACCATTCCAAACCGGCTTCATTTCCGATTTAGATACACCCAGGATGCCAACTTCTGGCGCGTTAACAATAGGGGTAAACGCCGTACCACCCAAGCCACCAAGGCTAGAGATAGTAAAACAACCGCCTTGCATGTCAGACGCAGTCAGCTTGCCTGAACGTGCCTTCTTAGACACTTCCATCAGTTCAGCAGACAGCTCGTAGATGCCTTTCTTGTTAACGTCACGGAATACAGGAACAACCAAACCATTTGGTGTGTCCACCGCGATACCGATGTTTACGTATTTCTTCAGGATCAGGCTCTCACCATCATCTGACAGCGAAGAGTTGAACGATGGGAACGCTTCAAGTGCTTTCGCAGCGGCTTTCATGATGAACACCAATGGGGTGATCTTCATGCCAGTGTCTTTCTTCGCTTCCACGGCATTCTGCTCTTTGCGGAATGCTTCTAGCTCAGTGATGTCTGCGTTATCCCACTGTGTAACGTGCGGGATCATTACCCAGTTACGGTGCAGGTTAGCGCCAGAGATCTTCTTGATGCGAGACAGTGGTTTGGTTTCAGTTTCACCAAACTTGCTGAAATCAACTTTCGGCCAAGGAAGAAGACCCAGTGCTGCGCCATCGCCTTTGCCTGATGCAGACGCTGCTGCGCCAGATTCCAGACGCTTAAGCGCATCTTTCACGTAGCTCTGAACGTCTTCTTTCAGGATGCGGCTCTTACGGCCAGAACCCTTCACTTTCGACAAGTTAACGCCAAACTCACGTGCTAGACGACGAACCACTGGCGATGCATGTGCATATTCGTCGTTGTCGACGAAATCCGCTGATGCTGCAGGGGCTGGTGCAGAAGCAGCTTGAGCGGCAGGCGCGGCTGCCGGAGCAGAAGCGACTGGTACTGCTGTCGCAGGAGCAGGTGCTGCACCCGCTGCGCCAACGGTCTCAAATACCATGATCAAAGAACCGGTAGAGACTTTGTCGCCCGCTGCGATTTTGATTTCTTTCAGTACGCCAGCGAAGGGTGCAGGGACTTCCATTGAAGCCTTGTCACCTTCAACAGTGATCAGAGATTGCTCTTCTTCAATGCTGTCGCCAACCGCTACCATGATCTCGGTAACTTCAACTTCGTCGCCGCCGATATCAGGAACGTGAACTTCTTTCAGTTCAGCCGCCGCTGGTGCTGCTACTGCTGGAGCCGCCGCCACAGGTGCTGCTGCAACTACTGCGCCAGACCCTGCAATTTCGAAAACCATGATAAGAGAACCAGTAGACACTTTATCGCCAGTGTTCACTTTGATTTCTTTCAGCACACCCGCGAAAGGCGCTGGTACTTCCATTGACGCTTTGTCGCCTTCAACGGTAAGAAGAGATTGCTCTTCTTCGATGCTGTCGCCAACCGCTACCATGATTTCGGTAACTTCAACTTCATCACCGCCGATATCTGGCACATGAACTTCTTTCAGCTCAGCCGCTACTGGAGCTGCAGCAACAGGTGCTGCTGGCGCTTCAGCCGCTGGAGTTGGAGCAGGTGCCGCAGCGCCTGCCTCTTCAAAGATCATGATCAAAGAGCCAGTAGAAACCGTATCGCCTACGACGATTTTGATTTCTTTGATGATACCTGCTTGAGACGCAGGTACTTCCATTGACGCTTTATCACCTTCAACAGTGATCAGCGATTGCTCTTCTTCAACTTTGTCACCGACGCTAACGAGGATTTCTGTTACTTCAACCTCATCGGCACCGATGTCTGGTACATTAATTTCGATTGCCATTGATATATGCCTCTTACGCGTACAGTGGGTTCACTTTCTGAGTGTCGATATCGAACTTTGTAATCGCTTCAGCAACCACAGATTTTTCAATATCACCACGCTTAGCCAGTTCAGTCAGCGCAGCAACAACAACGTAGCCTGCGTTAACTTCGAAGTGACGGCGCAAGTTTTCACGGCTGTCTGAACGACCGAAGCCATCCGTACCCAGCACTTTGAAAGACTCAGAAGGCATGAACGCACGCACTTGTTCTGCGTAGTTTTTCATGTAATCCGTTGCTGCAATCGCTGGCTCAGACCCCATCACTTGCGTGATGTATGGCACTTTTTGCTCTGCGGTTGGGTTCAACATGTTGAAGCGCTCTGCATCTTGACCTTCACGCGTTAGCTCATTGAATGAGGTAACAGAGTAAATGTCAGACGCTACACCGTAGTCATCGCTCAGGATCTGCGCGGCTTTACGCACTTCGTTCATGATTGTGCCCGAGCTCATCAATTGAACTTTGTTTGCACCAGCATAAGACTCAAGCTTGTAAATACCTTTACGAATGCCTTCTTCAGCGCCTTCTGGCATGCCTGGCATTGCATAGTTCTCGTTCATCAGCGTCAGGTAGTAGAACACGTTTTCTTGTTCTGGACCGTACATGCGACGGATACCGTCTTGCATGATCACCGCTAGCTCGTACGCGAACGTTGGATCGTAAGAGATACAGTTAGGGATGGTGTTCGCCTGAATGTGGCTGTGACCATCTTCGTGCTGCAAACCTTCACCGTTCAAGGTAGTACGACCTGCCGTTGCACCCAGAAGGAAGCCACGTGCTTGTTGGTCGCCTGCCATCCACGCCATGTCGCCAACACGTTGGAAGCCGAACATTGAGTAGTAGATGTAGAACGGGATCATTGGCAAATCATTGGTGCTATAAGAAGTTGCTGCAGCGACCCATGAAGACATGGCGCCCAGTTCGTTGATACCTTCTTGCAGAACCTGACCAGAGGTTGCTTCTTTGTAGTAAGAAACGACGCTGCGATCTTCAGGCGTATAGTTCTGCCCATGTGGACAGTAAATACCAATTTGACGGAACAGACCTTCCATACCGAAAGTACGTGCTTCGTCGGCAATGATAGGAACGATGTTCTTACCAATACCTTTGTTTTTCAGGAGGATGTTCAGGGTACGAACAAACGCCATGGTGGTAGAGATGTCACGCTTCTGCTCATCAAGCAGTGGTTTGAACTCTTCCACTTCTGGAATAACAAGTGCTTCAGAGAACTTAGGCAAACGCTTAGGCGTATAACCGTGCAGCGCGTTACGACGTGCATGCATGTATTCGTACTCTGCTGAACCTTCTTCCAACTTCAAGTAAGGAAGTGCTTTCATGTCTTCATCAGACACAAGCTCTTGCAGGCCCAGACGATCGCGAAGGTGTTGAACATGCGTCATGTCCATTTTCTTCACGCCGTGTGCAATGTTTTTGCCTTCTGCCGCTTCACCCATGCCGTAACCTTTAACGGTTTTCGCTAGGATAACGGTTGGACGATCAGTGGTTTGCTCAGCATTTTTGAATGCGGCAAATAACTTAGACGGCTCATGACCACCACGCTTCAGCGCGAAGATCTCTTCGTCAGTCATGTCTGCAACCAATGCCAACGTCTCTGGGTATTTACCGAAGAAGTTCGCACGAACGTACGCGCCATCTTTAGACTTAAACGTCTGGTAGTCACCATCGATGGTTTCGTTCATCAACTGAAGCAGTTTACCAGTGGTGTCTTTCGCCAGCAGTTTGTCCCAACCGCTGCCCCAAACAACCTTGATAACGTTCCAGCCAGCGCCTTTAAATAGGCCTTCAAGCTCTTGGATGATCTTGCCGTTACCCATGACTGGGCCGTCAAGACGCTGCAAGTTACAGTTGATCAGGAAGCATAGGTTGCCCAGTTTTTCACGAGAAGCGAATGAAATCGCGCCACGTGATTCTGGCTCATCCATCTCGCCGTCACCCAAGAATGCGTAAACGCGTTGAGCGCCAGTTTCTTTCAAGCCACGGCCTTCAAGATACTTCAGGAAGCGCGCTTGGTAGATAGCAGAAATAGGACCCAGACCCATAGAAACGGTCGGGAACTGCCAGAACTCAGGCATCAGTTTCGGGTGCGGGTAAGAAGGAATACCCTTGCCATCAACTTCTTGACGGAAGTTATCCAGCTGCTCTTCAGTCAAGCGGCCTTCAACAAACGCGCGAGAGTAAATACCCGGAGAGATGTGACCTTGGTAGTAAACCAAATCACCACCATCCACCTCGTTAGGTGCACGGAAGAAATGGTTAAAACATACTTCGTAGAATGCAGATGCAGACTGGTAAGACGCCATGTGGCCGCCAAGATCCAAGTCTTTTTTCGATGCACGCAACACGATCATGATCGCGTTCCAACGAATGATAGAACGAATACGACGCTCCAGGTTTACGTCACCTGGATATGCTGGTTCTTTATCCGCAGGGATGGTATTCACATAGTTGGTGGTGATGCCTGTTGGCATATCAACACCATCAAGGCGTGCCTTTTCCATAACTTGCTCAAGTAGGAACTGGGCACGTTCTACACCTTCTTCACGAACGACTGATGCAAGAGCTTCTAACCACTCTTGAGTTTCAAGTGCGTCCACGTCATTTTTCATGACTTCAGACATGGCGATTCTATCCTTTCGTTGATTGACTCGTACAAAACTAATGTTATCGCAGCTGAAAAAACGCATCCTGACAGCTACTTCGGCGTTGTCCTATTGGACACATACACTGACAAAGCTCTCAGGACGCGCTATTCCGACTCGTCCTTGCGTTGTTGAATCCGGCGAAGAGAGCGCTCACGGCGGCTTTCTTCCCTGCCCAGATCCAACAGGGTTTCTTCTATAAATGCTAAATGCGCATGCGATGCCTGACGGGCTTTTTCTGGTTCGCCAGCTGTGATCGCTTGCACAATGTTTGCTCTGTGTTTACTGACTTTATCAACGACATCTTCACGTCGATTCAGCAGTTCAAAATTCTGTAAAATGTTGTGCTCTAGCAACGGCGCCAAGCTGCGCATAATGTGCAGCAATACCACGTTGTGTGACGCTTCTGTCACCGCGATAAGGTATTGCATAACCGCAGCGGCTTCGGCTTTGATATCACCGAGTTGCTGAGCTTCGCGAATGTTATCGTGACAATGACACACTCGCGTTAAATCTTCTTCTGTGCCTCGTAATGCCGCAAAATAAGAGGAAACCCCCTCTAGAGCGTGCCGAGACTCCAGTAAATCCAATTGGCTTTCTGGGTGCTCTGCGAGCAAATCAATCAGCGGCTCAGAAAATCTCTGCCACAATCGCTCGCTGACAAATGTGCCACCACCTTGTTTCCGAGTCAGTAGCTTTTTAGCTTCTAATCGCTGAATGGCTTCTCGAACAGAAGGGCGTGAAACATCAAATTGTTTCGCTAACTCTCGCTCTGGTGGCAATTTCTGCCCCGGCGATAGCGTTCCTTCTAGAATCAGGCTTTCAAGCTCTTTCTCTATAACATCTGACAGTTTGGGTTGACGAATCCGTTGTATAGCCATCGTTCTTCTTCGTTATTTGGCGCCGGAGTGCCTGCGCGTCCTTTCCCATTTACCGACATTGTCAATTGGTAAGACCAATTACAAAACAGGTAAAAAGTTACCAGAATGCGGCTTAAGTGTCCACCGTAAACTTGATTTGCGTCATAGAAATTACAATTAGACTCGGGATGGCAATTAATCAACAAACTCGCAATGGTCAGACCAATTTATTTGGTCAAGCCAATGAAAATAGACTAGCGATTTCACTGTGGTTTCATTTAAGACGCAGTCTCGTCAACACAGCGTTACGCTATTAGGCTGTTTTTAATTTTTTATAAGTGATCACGAAACGTCTTCCAGTTAAATGACCGACCTGGATCCGTTTTCCTTCCCGGCGCGATATCTTGATGCCCTGTGATACGTTGTTGTGTAATCGCGGGATAATGGTGCATTACCGCAGCGGCAACATTCCCGAGTGTTTGATATTGCACATCGGTGTACGGCAGGTCGTCAGTCCCTTCAAGCTCAATGCCAATGGAGAAATCATTGCATTGCTCTCGCCCTTCAAACACGGATACGCCGGCATGCCAAGCTCGTCGATTAAACGGAACAAATTGCACCACGCTGCCATCTCGCTTGATCAAGCAATGTGCAGAGACTTTCATATTACGAATTTCATCAAAATACGGATGCGTGTTACAGGTTAGTTCACCTTGGAAAAATTGCTCAATGTAAGGCCCACCAAACTCGCCGGGCGGCAAGCTAATGTTGTGCACCACAAGCAATGACACATCGTCAGAAACTGGCCTGTCGTTGCAGTGTGGGGAGGGTAGATAGGAAGCGCTATCCAAAAGGTGGTGGGTAATCGTCAGCATGAAATGATTCTGTGTTTCATCCGTGTAAACAAGTGCTTTGTATTTTAGCGTATTCACACCAAATCCCTAGCAATTAAACCGGTTGATTTCAAAAAATGCATGCCTCGCAATCTCATTCCCTCACAGGTAAACTTGCACGCAACACGTTCAGGCTTTGCCTGTCTATATTCTGTATTTATCAGTGATGGAACCACCATGTCAGAACAAGCTAACGCGTCACGCGTTCATGATAGCCAAACCCGATTGGCCTACCTCAAAGAACACCTGCATGACGACATTGTTCGTTGTGTCACCGATACGTTAAAAGAAGACTTGGGCGGCAGCGTTGATGCAACGCACGACATCACTGCCAGCTTGATCCCTGCCAGCACTCACTCTACCGCGACCATTATTACCCGCGAACACGGCGTATTTTGTGGTCGAGCATTTGCTGATGAAGTTTTTCGCCAGTTAGGCGGCGAAGTCAGCATCACGTGGAAAGTAGATGATGGCGACAAGGTTGAACCTAACCAAGTGCTGTGTGAATTAAGCGGCCCAGCCCGCGCCCTGCTCACGGGTGAGCGCAACGCCATGAACTTCATTCAAACCCTATCTGGCTGCGCAACAGAAACCGCACGTTATGTTGAAAAACTGGCTGGCACCAAAACTCGCTTGCTGGATACCCGCAAAACCATTCCCGGCCTGCGCAATGCGCTGAAATATGCCGTGACCTGTGGTGGCGGTTTTAATCACCGTATCGGCGTTTACGACGCGTACCTTATTAAAGAGAACCACATCATTGCTTGTGGTGGCATTCAAGGTGCAGTCACTACTGCCAAAGCGCTCAACCCCGGCAAACCGGTTGAAGTGGAAACCGAAAGCTTAGAAGAGCTGCAACAAGCCATTGATGCAGGCGCAGACATTGTGATGCTGGATAACTTCACCACAGACATGATGCGTGAAGCCGTGACACTGAACCAAGGTCGCATCGCGTTAGAGGTGTCCGGCAACGTGACCTTAGATACCCTTCGAGAGTTTGCAGAAACCGGCGTGGATTACATTTCTGTGGGTGCATTGACGAAGCACATTCGCGCGATGGATCTGTCAATGCGTCTCAAATAGACGCCCAACATAACAAACCACAGACACTTTAATTTATTAATAATGCAGACATTAAGTCTGCATTACCTCTCCCTCATCACGCATGTAACATTACATTGCAACTTAGTTACATAAAAGACACCTTACTCCTCGAAATTCCCTTTTTATCCGCTGTTTTCCTATTTTTATCCGCCGTATCGTGACTCCACAACAGCACTTTGCTGCACATAAAAATGGAGAGAAAAGGCATGAGAAAACAAAAAGGTTTTAGCTTAATTGAGCTGATGATTGTGGTAACAGTAATTGGGGTTTTATCAGCAATTGCACTACCTGCATACCAAAAATATGCGCTCAAATCAGAGGCTGCTGCAGGTTTAGCTACTTTGAGGTCTCTACAAACGAATATTACAACCTATGTTGCCGACACTGGTTCATTTCCTGCTACAGATAAATTAAGTGAAATTGGTGCTGCTGCTGATATGAATAAACTAGGAGCTCTTTCGACCGCAGTGGAGGCCCAAACAATCACATTTACTTTTAGCTCAAACAGCAGTTCGATTCCTACGGATGAAACACTGGTGATGACAATGAATACTACAACAGGGCTTTGGAGCTGCCTCAGTAAAGTAACAGACGTCAAACTTAAAGGCTGTCCTTTAGATGAGACAACCCCAACCCCAACCCCAACCCCACCCCCAGGCGCGTAACAAATATAAAGACAATATCAAATGTCTTCGCACCTGATTTCTATCCTTCATAAGGCAAATTACCTTGACAAGGAGCGGTTGGAAATTATCGAACAGCAAGTGGCACAGTCGTCTTCGTCTGTGCCTGCTGAGCTAATTGCGAACAACTACTTTTCTGGTATAGAGCTTGCTCAAATTGTGTCTGTGCTTTTTGACGAGCCAATCAAGTCAATTTCAGACTACCCTTTTACATTTACCGCCGAGAAGATTAATAATCCTGATCTAATACTGCGGCATCAGGCGTTACCGCTTGAAATCGAGAACAATCAGTTACAACTGGCTATTAGCGACCCTAGCAACCTCGAAGCCCAAGACGACTTCCGCTTTACCACTGGCCTCCAAATTAAACCGGTTCTGGTAGACCACCAACAACTGGTGGGCGCAATTCGCAAACTTTATGGCAAGCAGATAGCATCAGGCCAAGCCGATTCAAAATCTGTTAGTGATTCTGAGCTCGCAGACCTTGCTCAATTTGATGACGATGCGAATTCCGATGAACTGGTCACCGACGAAGCCCCCGTTAGCCGTTATATTCAGCAAGTGTTAATGGATGCGGTGCGCAAGCAAGCCTCTGATATTCATTTCGAACCGTTTGAGCAGCGCTACCAAATTCGTTTTCGTTTAGACGGCATATTGCAAACTCACGGCACGCCGCCTGTGGGCATTTCACGTCGCCTTTCGACTCGTTTGAAAATCCTCGCCAAGCTCAATATTGCTGAGCGCCGCTTGCCGCAAGATGGGCGCATTAAGCTGACCTTGGCAGACGGTAAATCTATCGACATGCGTGTTTCCACTTTGCCGACTTTGTTTGGCGAAAAAGTGGTGCTACGAATATTGGATGGCGGCAGTGTGGCACTGGATATTGATTCGCTAGGTTATAGCGAAAAACAAAAACAAGATTACCTGACAGCACTAGATAAGCCGCAAGGTCTGATCTTAATGACTGGCCCAACCGGCAGTGGCAAAACCGTGTCGCTGTACACAGGGCTCAAATACCTCAACACCGCCGAGCGCAACATTTCTACTGCGGAAGATCCGGTGGAGATCAACTTACCCGGCATCAATCAGGTCAATATTAATAACGACATCAAGCTCGATTTCGCCACGGCGCTTCGTGCTTTTTTACGACAAGATCCTGACGTGGTGATGGTCGGTGAGATGCGCGATCTTGAAACCGCTGAAATTGGCATCAAGGCCGCACAAACCGGACACTTGGTGTTATCGACACTACACACTAACTCTGCAGCAGAAAGCATTACCCGCCTAGCGAACATGGGGGTCGCACCTTATAACCTCGCGGCATCACTGACATTGATCATCGCCCAGCGTCTGGCGCGACGTTTATGCCAACACTGTAAAGTGCCTCACGAGGTCGATGATCATCAACTGACCGTTTTGGCGCCGCTCTACCCCAGCTTAATGTTGAGCCATGTTTATCAAGCGAATCTTGAAGGGTGTGACCATTGCAATAATGGCTATATTGGCCGAGTCGGCATTTACGAGGTGATGCGTATCGATCGCACGCTATCTGAAGCCATTGGTAACGGCGCATCGGCTTTGCAACTTGAAAGTATTGCCCTCAATAATGGCATGCTCACGCTCTCGCTTTCCGGTATTGAAAAACTCAATCAAGGCATCACCAGCCTCGCAGAACTTCAACGCGTTATTAGTCTGTAAAGGGAATTACCATGGCCTCAAAACCCCGCAAGCTTTATGCATTCCAGTGGCGCGGCACGACCGCCAAAGGCGCCAAAGTCAAAGGCCAATTACTTGCTTACAATGAACAAGATGCCCGGAATTCATTAACCGAGCAGCGGGTTCGCATCATCAAAATCAAGCGTCGCTCGCCGTCTTCATGGGTAAAGCGCCGCAACACCGCCAATGCTAAAGATATCACGCTATTTACGCGACAAATGGCCACCATGTTAGAAGCGGGTGTGCCACTGGGAGAAACCCTGCAACTACTGAAAACAGGATCAAAGAAGGCTGAAATGAAGCTGATCATTGGCCAAATTTATAGCCATATTGAGGCAGGTTCCTCGTTATCGCAGGCAATGAAGTCAAGCTCAACGCTGTTTGATCAGTTCTACTGCGATCTGGTGGCAACGGGTGAGCAAACGGGTCGTTTAGAACAAATATTTGCGCGCATCTGCGTGTATCGTGAAAAGAGTGAGGATACCCGATCCAAAGTCATCAAGGCGATGATTTACCCCGGTATTGTCTGCTCCATTGCCATATTGGTGACCATCGGTATGCTGTTATTTGTTATCCCAACCTTTAAAGACATCTTCTCGTCGTTCAACGCCGAGTTGCCTTGGTTTACGCAAAAAGTTCTCGGTGTGTCTGATGCTATCCATGATTATGGCGTGTACATGCTGATTGGAATCATACTGGCGGCATTGGCGTTCAAAACCAGCTATCAAAAGAGTTACGCTTTTCGCCTCAAAGCCAGTCGATTTTCCCTGCGCATCCCTATTCTTGGCGACGTACTCACAAAAGCCACCCTCTCACGTTTTACGCGCACACTCGCCACCACGTTCAGTGCCGGTATCCCACTACTCAATGGTTTGTCGGCAGCAGGGAAAACGGCCAATAACACCTACTTCAAACAGGTGATTGAAGACGTTCATAAGCAGACTTCTGGCGGGCGTCCTTTGCATCGTGCCATCCGAGAAACTGACGCATTTCCTGACATGATGATCCAAATGGTGATGATCGGCGAAGAGTCCGGCGCATTGGATGACATGTTGAACAAGGTCGCGGGGCTGTATGAAGCCGATGTCGATAACACGGTCGATAACTTGGGGAAAATCCTCGAGCCTATGATTATTGTGCTGCTTGGCGTATTAATCGGATCCTTGGTGGTGGCGATGTATTTGCCCATGTTCGATCTGATGAGCGTCATGGGGTAGACACTCCTAGCCTTCTGTTCTCTTATTTCACCTAAATACTCTGAGTATTCGATAGATGTTTAAATTCAGTTAATAAGAGGATAGAGGCGAGCCAAACAACCCGTTATCATGTCCCCATCAACTTACACTGGATTTCAACATGAATTGGCTGTTCGACTCTCCGAGTCTGTATGTATTTCTCGCGTCTGTGTTTGGGCTTATCGTAGGCAGCTTTCTCAACGTCGTGATTTATCGCTTTCCAAAAATGATGGAAGCGCAATGGCGTACTGATTGTCATGAGTGTTTTCCAAGCGAGATGCCTGCACCTAAAGATATGGGCGTATTTAACCTCAGCCTCCCCCGTTCGCATTGCCCTTCTTGCCAAGCGCCCGTTAAAGCGATGGATAACGTTCCCGTATTGAGCTGGCTGATCCTTGGTGGTAAGTGCCGACACTGCAAAACTCCGATTAGCATTCGCTACCCCTTTGTGGAATTGCTGACCGCACTGCTTGTGGGCACCACGGCGTATTTCCTGCCGGGCTCTTATTGGTCTCTCGCCGTGATTGCTGCGACGTTTGTGTTGGTCGCTCTGTGCTTTATCGATATCGATACCATGCTGCTGCCCGATCAAATGACTCTGCCTCTAATGTGGGCGGGTATTCTACTGGCGGTGATGGGTATATCGCCGGTTTCACTGCAAGATGCGGTGATTGGTGCCATGGCAGGCTATCTGTCGCTTTGGAGCGTGTTCCAATTGTTTAAATTGCTGACTGGCAAAGAAGGCATGGGATACGGTGATTTCAAATTACTTGCCGCACTTGGCGCTTGGCTTGGCTGGCAACCGCTCCCTATGGTGATCCTCATTGCGTCGTTTGCGGGCGCAATCATTGGTATCATCTTGATGCGTATAAAAGGCACGGGGAAAGAGACCCCGTTCTCGTTTGGACCATACCTTGCCATTGCAGGCTGGATTAGTCTGCTGTGGGGCAATAACATCATTGATTGGTATTTAACGTCATATTTGGGTTATTAGATGGCTTTTGTTGTTGGCGTCACGGGCGGCATTGGTAGCGGAAAAACCACAGTAGCAAACCTGTTTGCCGATAAACGCATTGAGGTCATTGATGCCGATGTGATCGCGCGTCAAGTCGTCGAGCCTGGCTCGGAAGGGCTAAGCGCTATTGCTGCAAAGTTTGGTGACTCGATGCTATCCGCAGACGGCACGCTGGATCGCGCTGCGCTGCGTGAGCACGTATTTTCACATCCTGAAGACAAAGATTGGCTCAATAATCTGCTTCACCCAAAGATCCGCCAAGAAATGATTCGCCAGACGACTCAAGCACGTTCGCCATATTGTTTACTCGTGATCCCTCTTCTCGTTGAGAATGGACTTCAAAGCTTGTGTGACCGCGTTTTGGTAGTGGATGTGTCAGAGCAAACACAAGTTGAACGTGCATCACGAAGAGACAGCGTCTCAAATGAGCAGGTTAAACGCATTTTGGCGGCTCAAGCGACGCGTGAGGATAGACTTGCCCTTGCTGATGACGTTATCGTAAACGAGTGCACGCAAGAAGAACTCAACGGTCAGATTGACACCTTGCATCTGCACTACCTCACATTAGCCGGACACGATACTGAGAATCAACATGAGTAGCGATACCCTTTACGAGCACCCTTTGACTGAGCAGGTTCGCGTTTATCTGCGGCTCGAGTATTTGCTAAATCAAATCACCCAATCTGCAACGCTAACTGAGGATTCGCAATGGCGGGTTTTCTTTAAAAGCTTATTTGATTTAGCGGAGATCCTTGAACAAGTGCAAGTGAAAGGCGATCTGGCGAAAGATCTCGAAAAGCAGCGATCCAAGCTGGAAGCATGGCTCAATGTGCCCAATGTTGATACTGAGCAGCTAAATAGCCTGTTGCACGAAAGTCGTCAGTTACAAAAAACCTTGCTGCAATCTCCTCGGTTGGGGCAAACGTTAAGAGAAGACAAGTTTCTTTCTTCTATTCGTCAGCGTTTCTCGATCCCAGGCGGCACCTGCAGTTTTGATTTGCCTTCGCTGCATCATTGGCTCAACCTACCATTGGCACATCGTCAATCAGATGCAAAGACTTGGTGCGACACACTTCATCCGTTAGAAAATGCGCTGACATTTTGGCTGCAACTCACACGTGGTGGTGCCACCATGCAGCCCCGCACAGTGAGCAATGGTTTTTATCAACAAGAGGTCGACGGCGCGAGTTTGTTGCGCATGAGAATCTCCCCCGATTACAATGCATACCCTTTGGTGTCTGGTCATAAATCTCGGTTTGCTATACGCTTCATGCCGTTTGATGAAAACCAAGCTATTGCCGAGAAAATGACACTCTCGATAGCGGTGTGCTGATCAGTTAGAAGAAATGAGGTTTCCGTGAACCAAGAAAAACCCATCGTCGTAAAATGCCCACAATGTGGAATACCGGTTGTTTGGGGCGAAGTGAGTCCTTTTAGGCCATTTTGCAGCAAGCGCTGCCAGCTTATTGACCTCGGTGAATGGGCTGAAGAAGAAAAACGCATTGCGGGCGCGCCAGATATGTCCGACAGCGATGGCTGGTCGGAAAATCAATAGAGCCAAATGACGAGAACACGAGGTTCGAGTCATCAGGGCGACAATATCCAACGTTAGCGCTTTTACTCGTTCCTCGTTAATCTCAATGCTAGCCTAAGCAAACATCTCTTGTATCTTTGCCAACACAGGGCTGTTCGCTTCTGGAAATTCAAACCCAGAAAGCGCTAAGATCTCAACCCACTGTCCAGGTTGTCCCTCCTTGCCATACGGCACGCCATCAAAAACTTTGATAAGAAAGAAATCAAACGTCAGCGCTTTGTCAGGGTAGTCATGTGTCATCGACATAAACGCTTCTACGACGGTCGCAGTAATTCCAACCTCTTCTTCAAGCTCTCGGATCACTGCTTGTTCTGCCGTTTCCCCATGCTCGACTTGCCCTCCAGCAAATTCCCAAAACCCACCTTTGTGTGCTTTCGCTGGGCGCTGGGTAATGAAGATCTGACTGTAATCAGGATTGAGGATGATCCCTGCGGCGATGTGTATTCGTTTCTTATCCATGTTTGACGCGCTCTCGTCCCATAAAAAAGGCCGCTTAGCGGCCTTTTGTGTTTCGTTGTTGATGCCCTTTGATTCGCTAATTTTCTTAGCTCATCTTACCGTGGCATTGTTTGAATTTTTTACCTGAACCACAAGGGCAAGGATCGTTGCGACCGACCTTACGACCATCACGAACCACCGTTTCAGACGCTGGATCTTGATTGTCTTCCAGTTGGCTTCCCGCTTCCTCATGGCTCATTTGCTGGCGACGTGCTGCTTCTTCCGCTTGTGCACGACGCTGCTCTTCCATACGGTCAACTTCTTCTGGCTGCTGTACACGCACGCGACTTAGCGTCATCACGACATCAGACTTCAGTGAGTCAAGCATGCCTTCAAACAGCTCAAACGATTCACGCTTGTATTCCTGTTTCGGGTTTTTCTGTGCGTAGCCACGAAGATGGATACCTTGACGTAGATGATCCATCGCCGCTAGATGCTCTTTCCAAAGCGTGTCCAGCGTTTGCAGCATCACGGCTTTTTCAAAGTTACGTAGGGTTTCGGCGCCCACAGTACCTTCTTTCGATTGATAGACGTCGATAATCGTACTTAGAATGCGCTCACGTAGCTGCTCTTCATACAACTTGTCGTCATTTTCCAACCACTCGCGCAACGGTAAGTCAGCATCAAAGTCTGCCTTAAGGCGCGTTTCAAGACCTTCAACATCCCACATTTCTGCCAGAGATTGTGGTGGAATGTACTGATCAACCACATCACCCAACACATCCTCGCGGTTGTGTTCAATCATCTCGCTGATGTCGGTGCTGTTCATCAGTTCGTCACGCAGCTCATAAACCACTTTACGTTGGTCATTGGCTACGTCATCAAACTCAAGAAGCTGTTTACGAATATCGAAGTTGCGGCCTTCAACTTTACGTTGTGCGTTTTCGATCGCTTTGTTCACCCATGGGTGCTCAATAGCTTCGCCTTCTTCCATACCGAGCTTCTTCATCATGTTAGATACACGCTCAGACGCGAAAATACGCATCAGTGAATCTTCCATAGACAGATAGAAACGGCTAGAACCCGGATCACCCTGACGACCAGAACGACCACGTAGCTGGTTATCAATACGGCGAGACTCATGACGCTCTGTACCGATGATGTGCAGGCCACCTGATGCTTTTACTGCTTCGTGCGTTTCACGCCATTTGGCTTTGATATCCGCAATTTGCTGCTCAGTCGGGTTTTCCAGCTTGGCAATATCTGATTGCCAACTACCACCTAACACAATATCCGTACCACGACCCGCCATGTTGGTTGCGATGGTAACCGCACCTGGCGAACCCGCATCTGCAACAATATCCGCTTCGTGAGCGTGGAACTTCGCGTTCAATACTGCGTGTTTTACACCGGCTTTTTTCAGTGCTTCTGACAGCAGTTCAGATTTCTCAATCGACACAGTACCCACCAGGCTAGGCTGGCCATTGGCGCTGCGAGTTTTGATGTCTTCAATGATAGCGTCGAATTTTTCGCGTTCAGTCATGTAAACCTGATCCGCCATGTCATCACGAACCATGGGTTTATTGGTCGGAATAACGACGGTGTCCAAACCATAAATGGATTGGAACTCGAACGCTTCGGTATCAGCCGTACCGGTCATGCCTGACAGTTTGTCGTACAAACGGAAGAAGTTCTGGAAAGTGATCGACGCCAGTGTTTGGTTTTCGTTCTGAATCTTAACGCCTTCTTTTGCCTCAATGGCTTGATGAAGACCTTCAGACCAACGACGACCCGGCATCGTACGTCCAGTGTGCTCATCAACGATGATAACTTCGTCGTCTTTAACGATGTAATCGACGTCTTTCTCAAACAGTACATGGGCACGTAATGCGGCATTGATATGGTGAAGCAATGAAATATTAGCAGGCGAGTACAGGGTATCGTTCTCGTCCATCAATTCATTTTTCTTCAGCATATCTTCAACAAACTCTTGACCATTTTCTGTCAGGTGAGCTTGCTTAGATTTTTCATCAACGGTGAAGTGGCCTTCTCCGCGATACTCTTCACTGTCTTCTTTTTCCTGACGGATCAGCTGTGGGATCAACGTATTAATACGCGCATACATCTCAGAGCTGTCTTCCGCAGGACCAGAAATAATCAGCGGTGTACGCGCTTCATCGATCAAGATGGAGTCGACTTCATCCACCACGGCAAAGTAACGCTCACGCTGAACGCGATCTTCTGGACGGAAGGCCA
This sequence comes from Enterovibrio sp. FF113, assembly GCF_041439165.1. Classification (NCBI taxonomy): domain Bacteria; kingdom Pseudomonadati; phylum Pseudomonadota; class Gammaproteobacteria; order Vibrionales; family Vibrionaceae; genus Enterovibrio; species Enterovibrio sp. FF113. The sequence continues at coordinate 52,641 of NZ_JBGONO010000012.1, forward strand.
TGTTGTCACGCAGGTAATCGAAACCAAACTCGTTGTTTGTTCCATAAAGAATGTCTGCAAGGTAAGCGGCTTTTTTCTCAGGTGGTGCCATATTTGGCACATTCACACCCACCGTCATATCAAGGAACTCAAACAGGGCACGGTTGGTTTCCGCATCACGCTTGGCCAGGTAGTCATTCACGGTAACAATGTGAACGCCTTTACCTGTCAACGCATGCAAATAGGCAGGCAAGGTCGCAGTCAGGGTTTTACCTTCACCGGTACGCATTTCAGCAATTTGGCCATTGTTCAGCACCATGCCGCCAATCAGCTGTACGTCGAAGTGGCGCATACCGAATACACGCTTTGATGCTTCGCGCACCGTTGCAAACGCTTCTGGGAGGATCAAATCTAGCGATTCACCTTGCTCGATACGTTGGCGATATTCAGCGGTTTTCGCTTTCAGATCGTCATCGGTGAGGGCTTCAAATTGAGGCTCTAGATTGTTGATTTCATTTACGACTTTGCGAAGGCGACGCAGTGTACGGTCATTGCGGCTTCCGATTACTTTTGTGATTAATTTCGATAACATGGCTTTGCCGTTTCTCTCATTTTGTCGCTTTAGCGTCGGGGCCAAAGCCTGGATACTGCACGGCAGAGAAAGTCAGCATGTCCCTCTGCCCAAAATTCTTTTCAGAAGAATTAGCGATGATTAAAAAGCATGGTTCTTTTCGTAGCATTGATCTTGTGCCTTAAAATGATGTTTTCAAGGGCAATGATTCAATTAATAAAGCTAGGTTAGCACTAAGGCTATTTATAATAAGCCATAACTGCGGTGCATCCCACCTGTAATGCGGGTCGCATCAAGTTAGATAGTAAAAATTAGAACCTGTTCATTCACTAGAACCAAGTTAGTGCATTTTATGTTCAATCTTGGTGCGTTTTTTCTTCTCTTACGTGGAAGGCTGTTACTCAGTTATCTACAACAAGCATGGCCGGAACCCTAAAGCCCTGTTACTCTTTGAAGCAGTGCGACCACAGCGAATTGATTATGAGAGACCACAGACCCAAAGCGGCACAAGATTTACTGGAAAATGGCCTGACGGGACAAGTACGCCAGCGTGCGATGGTGTTGTCGCAACTCAGCCAGCAAGTGAAAGCGCTATTGCCCCCAGCCTCTGCAGAGCATTGCCGAGTGGCAAACTATCGTGATGGGATTTTAGTGTTGGAATGTGGCTCGTCGTCTTGGGCGACTAGGCTCAATTATGACCGCCATACGCTGATGTCAGCGCTTCGCCGTGGCACTTTACCCTCGCTCATGACTATCGAAATCAAGGTTAACCCTGAACTGGCAAGACGTGAACGTGCAGAAGCGGAAAAAGTTGAGAAAGCGAAAGAGTGGCGAACAGTCAGTCCGGCTGCGGCTGAATACCTGAAAGCCATTGCTCAAAGCGCACCTGACAACGTGAGAAAGAAGCTAGAAGCTATTGCAGAATTAGCAGAGCGAAATAGGCACAAATAATACAATTGACGACTGTTGCCCTGCCGCCTAGGGCTCCTACCCTGTGTGCAAGTACGACGAATAGGGTTATACGGACATAAAAAAACCGGAGTGAATCACTCCGGTTTTTTTGTATTCTTGATTTTCTTAGGCCAGAACCATACCGGGTTCTGCAAATCTGACGGGCAGAGTCTGCTCGTTTTCAAATGTCGCCCATTCCCAAGCTTCTTGGTCTGCAAGTACTGCGCGAAGTAGCTGATTATTCAACGCATGGCCTGACTTAAACGCACGCATTTCACCAATGATGTTATGACCACACATGTAAAGGTCGCCAATGGCGTCCAGTACTTTGTGTTTGACGAGTTCATTGTCAAAACGCAGGCCGTCTTCATTCAGGATGCGGTAATCATCAAGGACAATGGCACAGTCGAAACTACCACCAAGACACAGATTACGTGACTGGAGGTATTCGATATCGCGCATGAAACCAAAGGTTCGTGCTCGGCTAATGTCTTTGATAAACGCTTGTGAAGAAAAATCCATCACCAGGCTTTGCTGCTCTGATTCAATCGCTGGGTGATTGAAATCAATGGCGAAGTCTAAGCGGAAACCGTCATACGGTAACAACTCAGCCCATTTATCGCCATCTTCGATGCGAACAGGCTTCTTAATGCGCACAAAGCGTTTTGGTGCATTAAGGGTTTCAATACCCGCTGATTGCAGCAAATATATGAATGGGCTTGCGCTGCCATCCATAATTGGAATCTCTGGTGCGTCTACTTCAACGATAACGTTGTCGATACCCATACCTGCCAATGCAGCATTAAGATGCTCAACAGTAGAAATACGAACACCATCGTCGTTAACCAGTGCAGTACACAGCATTGTATCGCGCACTGAAGCTGGATCCGCCGGGAAATCCACAGGAGGATTCAAGTCAGTACGACGATAGATAACGCCAGTGTTAGCTGCAGCTGGGCGCAGGATCAACGTGACCTTACGTCCAGAGTGCAAACCCACTCCTGTCGTTTGAACAATAGTCTTTAATGTTCGCTGTCTAATCATCTGTCATTCCCAACTGAAAATCTCTTTTTGCGCCCCATGTCACTCATTACAGTGTCACAACGAGACAAAACGGGCAGCATAATATCATGCTGCTGTACACAAACCAAGCACTGGCTGATTAATCCGCTTGCTTACGTAAAAACGCAGGGATATCCAGATAGTCTTGTTCTTGCTTAGGCTTAGGTGCAACGTTCGTTGTCTGTGTTTGAACAGATGATTCGACTGCATGTCCGCTTTGGACATTCGTTGCCACCTTCGTCTTTTCTTGCAAAGGTTGTGCCTTATTTTCCACTGGCGCTGGTTTTTGTGTACCCGGAACCAAAGTGATATCAGGCTTACGCTCGTTACCGATGCCAGTAGCAACAACGGTCACTCGAAGCTCATCACTCATATCAGGATCCATCGACGAACCGATAACCACAGTGGCATTATCTGAGGCAAAAGCCTTAACAGTGTTGCCTACAGTTTCGAATTCATCCAGTCGCATATCGAATCCAGCTGTAATATTTACAAGAACACCTCGTGCTCCAGCCAAATCGATGTCTTCTAGTAGTGGGCTAGAAATCGCCATTTCAGCGGCTTCTTCTGCACGGTTTTCACCGGTTGCAATCCCACTACCCATCATGGCATGACCCATTTCCGACATCACGGTACGTACATCCGCAAAGTCGACGTTGATCAAGCCAGGACGCGTGATTAACTCAGCAATACCTTGGACTGCATTTCGCAGCACATCGTTCGCTTTTGCAAAAGCATCAAGTAGTGTAATTCCACGACCCAATACTTTCAGTAGCTTCTCATTCGGGATGGTGATCAGTGAATCGACGTGCTTAGATAGCTCTTCAATTCCCTGCTCAGCAAACGCAAGACGCTTCTTACCTTCAAAGCTAAATGGCTTAGTCACAACGGCTACGGTAAGAATACCCAGCTCTTTTGCGATTTCAGCGATAACCGGAGCAGCACCTGTACCTGTACCACCGCCCATTCCCGCTGCGATAAATACCATATCGGCACCTTCGAGCTCAGCTTTAATCGCTTCACGATCTTCAAGCGCTGACTCACGACCTACTTGTGGATTTGCACCCGCACCTAAGCCTTTTGTGATATCGCCGCCAATTTGAATTACCGTGCTAACTGCCGTCTTACGAAGCGCCTGAGCGTCCGTATTGATGGTGATGAACTCCACCCCTTCAATTGACTCACGCACCATGTGCTCGACTGCATTACCACCGCCGCCGCCAACACCAACGACTTTAATTACCGCATCATTGGACATTTCCATCATCGGTTCAAACATGTGTTCTCTCCGTCATTCCTGTTCGCATCAGGTTCAAAATTCTTTCTTGAGCCAGCCACTAAACTTACTGAACATTCCTGATACAGTACGTTTAGGCTCTGGCTCGCTCGTTTCGTTCAATAGGTTGTCTTTGCCATAGTGCAGCAGACCCACCGCGGTAGCGTGATAAGGGGCATTGACGTAATCCGTCAAACCCGTCACGCCAGAAGGAAGGCCCACGCGGACTTGGTTTTGGAATACGCGTTCTGCGCACTCCACCAATCCTTGCATTTGCGCAGCACCGCCAGTCAGGACAATACCTGCGGCCAATTGATGCTTCACACCCTGCGCGCGTAAACGCTCCTGAACACGCTCCAATTCTTGCTGCACCAACCCCAGCAATTCACTGCAACGTGGCTCAATGACTTCAGCCAATGTTTGACGCTGTAGGCTTCGCGAAGGACGCCCACCGACGCTCGGTACATTGACCTTGGCATCTTTGTTCACCAGCTCACCTAAAGCACACCCATGCTTCACTTTGATTTTCTCAGCGTCACTTAAGGGCGTACCGAATGCATAAGCAATGTCACTGGTGATTACATTACCTGCGTATGGGATCACCGCTGCATGTCGCAACGCACCACCTGTCCATACTGCAATGTCCATGGTTCCGCCGCCAATATCGACGACGCAAACGCCTAATTCTCTTTCATCAGCGGTGATCACCGCGTGGCTTGCCGCCAAACCGGAGAAAATCAACTGATCGACTTTCAGGCCACAACGCTCAACCGCTTTTTCAATGTTGCGTGCTGTGTCGCTGTGGCAGGTAATAAGATGCACGCTGGCTTCCATGCGCACACCCGATAATCCAACTGGGTTTTTGATCCCTTCTTGATAATCGATTTTGTATTCTTGCGGGATCACATGCAGCACGCGCTGCTCATCACTAATTTTTACAGACTTCGCGGTATGGATAACCATTTCCACGTCATCTTGAGTCACTTCTTCGTCAGAAATCGTGCCCATTCCACGCTCTGTTAAGCAATGGATATGTTTTCCTGACAGTGACAAAAACACGGAGCGAATTTTACAGTCAGACATCATTTCTGCGCCATTGACTGCACGTTCAACCGATTTTACTACAGATTCCAGGTCGTTCACGCCGCCTTTATCCATACCCTGAGACGGTGTTGTACCCACGCCCAGTATATTGACAGCACCGTCAGGCAATATCTCACTGACTAACACAGAGACTTTTGATGTCCCAATGTCTAATCCAACAATCAGCGGTCTGTCAGTTGCTTGCTTCATTCCATTTACTCTTAGGCTTACTCTTCACTGGGTGCTTCATCAGGGGCTTTCCAACCCACGGCAGCACCCGTGTCATAGCGCAAATCTACGTATTGAATATTTCGCCCTGTTGCGTTCATGTCATCAAACAAGTCCACAAAGCGATGTAATCTCTCATTTCTCGACTCTCGCCCTAACTCGATACGGACGCCGCCTCGAGTGACGATTCGCCATGAACGACGTTCATTTAGCGCCAGTGCCGTGATGTGAAGCTTTGTTGGTAGCAGAATGTCACGCATTTCACGCCATGCTGCCAACACTTCCTTTTCGCTGCCCTCGGGCCCATGCAAAGAGACTAAGCCTCTCTCTTTAACATCATCGGGGCTTGCGCTGAACGCAATACCACCAACATCCAGTAGCTGCGACCCATTCCAGACTGCTTCAGGCTGGTATTCAGTCACATCCACTTTAATGGTATCTGGCCATTGCTTTCGAACCGCCACATTGGCGACCCAAGGCAAAACTGAAATCGCACCGTGGATATCATCCACATCTTGCAGCATAAAGCTGTTTAATGGACCAATCTGAAGCACCGCATTTCGCACTTCAAGGGTCGACAAGTGTGCCAATTCACCTTGTACAACTATCTGGGACAACGGCAACTGCTTTTCGTCACCCATCCACGTCAGAACACGGAGCAATAACCAAAGAATCGCAAGAATGACAAATACCAAAAACACCAGCCCCCCCCAATGCGCTTTTAACATTGAAGGTTGAGCCGGTATGTCATTCGCGGTCACATTAGTCATATCAGGCTATTGCCTCGCCTCTCTTGGGCAACCTGTCGCTTTGTTGCGTACAAAGTCGACCGGATTATAACGGTCAGTTTGACAGGTCACCAAGCCTTGTTGACGCATAAGTGATAAAGCTGAGATCAAATACATGCAAAACACGCAAAATCAGGTTAAAAGTTAGACACAACTCTTTTCTCGGCTCTGCAACGCCTCACATTACACTTATTTCTCTTTGCTCAACGCTTTTTTATCAAGTTTCAATTCAGCCAGTTTTTTAGCTACTTTGCCAACATCGCCCGCACCTTGGGTCAAAACCAAATCTCCCGCTTGCAGCACAGCTGCTAACGCGGCAGGTAATGAGTCCACGTCAGGAACAAAGATTGGATCGATTTTCCCACGACCACGAAGAGTACGACAAAGGCTACGCCCGTCTGCGCCTGCGATAGGTGCTTCACCCGCTGAATATACATCCAACATCAGCAGCACATCGACATTCTCTAGTACATTGGCAAAGTCATCATACAAATCGCGTGTACGGCTATATCGATGCGGTTGGAATACCATTACCAGACGGTTATCTGGCCAGCCTGCTCGTGCAGCCTGAATGGTCACATCAACTTCACTCGGGTGATGACCGTAATCATCCACCAGCAATACTTCGCCATCGTCCACAGGGAACAAGCCCAATTGGTCGAAGCGGCGACCTGTGCCTTCAAAATTCACTAACGCACGCCAAATCGCATCGTCTTCCACGCCATCTTCAGTCGCGACAGCAACCGCTGCTGCGGCATTGAGTGCATTGTGGCGTCCAGGAATATTCAGCTCAATATTCAGCGCAGGTTTGTCTTTACGCAAAATCGTGAAAATGCCCTTTTGGCCTTCTTGACGATAGTTCTCCAACTTCACATCAGCATCATCAGAAAAGCCGTACGTGATCACTTGGCGTCCAATGGACGGTATCACGTCTCGCACCACAGGATCGTCAATGCACATCACCGCCTGTCCGTAAAACGGCAACTGGTGCAGAAAATCAATGAAGGTCTGCTTTAAGACTTCAAAATCACCACCATAGGTGTCCATGTGATCCGCTTCGATGTTTGTCACAATCGCGACCATCGGCTGCAAATGCAGGAAGGAGGCATCACTTTCGTCAGCTTCAGCAATCAAGTAGCGGCTACAACCTAAACGCGCATTGGTGCCAGCACTTTTGACTAACCCACCATTCACAAATGTTGGGTCAAGGCCTGCCTCTTGATAAATCAGCGTGGTTAGTGCTGTGGTGGTGGTCTTTCCGTGCGTACCAGCCACTGCAATGCCATGGCGATAACGCATGAGTTCAGCCAGCATTTCTGCACGGCGAACCACGGGAATACGTGCCGCTTTTGCCGCAACCAGTTCCGGGTTATCTTGCTGAATGGCGGTAGACACTACCACCACGCTAGCGCCGTCCACATTGCTTTCAGCGTGACCGAAAAAGACCGTCGCACCTTTACTCACAAGGCGCTGAGTCACCGGGTTTTCTGACAAATCAGAACCCGATACTTCATAGCCTTCATTTAATAACACTTCGGCGATACCACACATTCCAGCGCCGCCAATACCGACAAAGTGAATGCGTTTTACACGGCGCATTTCTGGCACCATGGTTCGGATTTTTTCTAACTGATGACTATCAAACTTGCCCATCACTGTGTTCTCTTATTTCGCTACGTCTTTGATGACTGATGCAACTCGCGTGGCAGCATCGGTAATCGCTGCTTGTTTTGCCGAACGCGCCATCGTCATCAACGACTGTGAATCTAGGTTTTCCAATACCGTCGCCAGCTTTTCAGCGGTCAATTCCGGCTGCTCAATCATGATGGCTGCGCCACCTTGGACTAAATGCTCTGCGTTCAATGCTTGTTGGCGATCTTGGTGCTGAAACGGAACAAAAATCGCAGGGACACCGGCGGCGGCCACTTCTGAAACAGTTAACGCTCCAGAGCGGCAAATCAGGATGTCCGCCCAATGATAAGCTTCTGCAACGTCGTCAATAAACTCAGTAACGTCTGTGTTAGCGACGCTTGCGTGACTAAACCGCTCTGCGGTGTCCGCTTGATTACCTTTACCCGCTTGATGGCGAACAACCACATCGCGTTTGAGCAATGCTAATGCCGCTGGCGCAGTGTGGTTAAGAATACGCGCGCCTTGGCTACCGCCCATCACCAACACGTTAAGCGGCGTGCCATCCTGATAAGCCTCAGGGGCAGTCAACTCGCAAACATCTTTTCTTACTGGGTTTCCGACCACATCAGCATGAGGAAATGCGCCCGGAAAAGCCTGCAATACGCGCGTGGCAATCTTTGCCAGCCATTGGTTGGTTAATCCCGCCACGGCATTTTGCTCATGCAACACAACAGGAACACCGCTTAACCAAGCAGCCAAACCACCAGGTCCACTCACATATCCGCCCATGCCAAGAACAGCATCTGGTTGCCACTTCTTGATATGTTTTCGCGCTTGAATAACGGCATTCAGCACCATCCAGGGGGCAAGAAGTTTACGCGTAAAGCCTGAGCCACGCAGCCCTTTTACTTCAATAAAGTCGATCTCGATGCCATGTTTCGGCACCAGATCCGCTTCCATTCTATCCGCTGTACCTAACCAGCGGATTTCCCAACCTTGTTGCTGCAATTCACTGGCAACCGCAAGCCCTGGGAATACATGACCACCAGTCCCGCCGGCCATCACTAATAATCGTTTATGCTTTTGTTCGTTTTCGTTTTTCATGAGTCACAATTCGTTGGTGCGCTTGAGAGGTCTCTAACCGGTATTCATGATCAATGCGAAGAAGAATGGCTACCGCTGTCGACATAATAAATAAACTGGAACCGCCATAACTGACCAGCGGCAAGGTCAAACCTTTGGTGGGCATAATGCCAGCCGCTGCACCGACATTGACGAGAGCTTGAAACGCAAACCAGATCCCAATACCAAAGGCAAGGAACCCACCGAAAAGCTGGTTACTTTCAAGGCAGCGTTTACCAATAAACAAGGCGCGAAATACCAGCCCAAAAACCATCAAAAGTACAGCAACCACGCCGACCAAACCTAACTCTTCAGCCAAAACGGCAATAACAAAGTCGGTGTGCGCTTCAGGTAAATATTCGAGTTTTTGAATCGAATTACCCAACCCCTGGCCCCACCAATCTCCACGACCAAAGGCCATTAAAGATTGCGTCAACTGATAGCCGCTCCCAAAAGGGTCTTGCCATGGGTCTAGAAATGAAGTGACACGCGCAACACGGTATGGCTCTGCGATAATCAGTAGACCGACTAGCCCCAAACCGCTAAATAGCAGGACACCAAACTGCCATAGCTTGGCACCAGCGATAAACAACATGCCAACAGTAGTGACAAACATTACCACCACGGAGCCCAAATCAGGCTGAATCAGTAAGAGGCCGGCAATGATCACCAGCACTGCCAGTGGCTTCAAAAAGCCCATCACGCTCTCTCTCACCTCGCCATGGCGACGTACCAAGTAACCTGCCATAAACAGGAACAGTGACAGTTTCGCCACTTCTGCGGGTTGTAAGTTGATCACACCCAATGGCAACCAACGCACTGCGCCGTTAACAGAGCGGCCAACCACTAATACCGCGACCAGCAATACCAGTGAGATAAATAGCATTGGCACGCTGAATTGTTGCCAGCGAGTAAGCGGAATTTGCAAGGCGATCGCGGCAATGGCCAACGCACCGACTAAATAAATCCCTTGTCGCATAGCAAAGTAGAACGGCTGATCAACCAAACGTGTTGAAACTGGGATAGAGGCAGATGAGACCATGATCAGGCCCACCATCATTAAACCAAACGAGAGCCAAACGATATATCTGTCGTACAAAGCAGTGGGCGATGGTCGCGATAACCAGCGCAAGACATGCATGTCTTCCCACTTCATGCTCGTCATTCGGAAACCGTCTCCAAGGCGCTATGTGCAGTAATAGCTTGTGCATAGGCCGCGAACGTCTCTCCACGTACCATAAAATTAGTAAATTGATCGAAGCTAGCACACGCTGGCGATAGCAATACCATGTCTCCTGACTTCGCGGTTTGTACGGCAATATCCATGGCTTGCTGCATGGTGTCGACGACAACAGGTGTCTCGACTAACCCTGCAAATGCTTGTCCATCGCGGCCATAGCAATACAAGGTGACATCAAGCGCTGCTAGTACAGGTTGTAGTGATGAAAACTCTGCCCCTTTTCCATCGCCGCCAACAAGAAGATGCAGCTTACCTGGCAATTGCAGCCCATCTAATGCCGCTAGCGTGCTGGCTGGATTGGTAGCCTTTGAATCGTTGACCCACCAAATGCCGTTATGTTCCAACACTTGCTGACAACGGTGAGGCAAGCCACAGTATTCGCGCATCGCCTGACATTGTGCGTCTCGCGCAATACCAACAGAATCTGCCAACGCCATCGCAGCAAGGCAATTGGCAACGTTATGGCGCCCCACTAAGGCAATGTCAGACACGGCCATTACAGGTTCACCTTTTGCGGTTAACCACTCGTTACCCTCTTTCAAGGTGAGTGTGTAATCCCCTTGCGAGAAACCAAAGCTTTCAGAGTATTTATCTTCAGGTGCTTTGGTTTGCAGATCGTCTTGATTCCACAGTGCCAGTTGGGTTTGATCAAAAATGCGCAGCTTGGCCTGTCGGTAATCTTCCATGCCGTCATAGCGATCCATATGATCTTCTGACAGGTTCAAAAACACGGCAGAAGCCATATCTAACGACGACGTGGTTTCTAACTGGAAGCTTGATAATTCGAGTACGTAAAGCGCGTGGTCATATGCCAGCATATCGAGCGCAGCAAAACCGATGTTGCCACCCACACCGACGTTAACACCCGCGGCCTTGGCCATTTCACCCAAAAGACTCGTGACCGTGCTTTTTCCGTTTGAACCGGTAATACCGATCACTGGTGCGGCAACATCACGAGCAAACAGCTCGATATCACCGACAATCTCGATGCCTTTTTCTGCCGCTGCTTTGAGCTCAGGCGTTGCTAACGCAATGCCTGGGCTCGCAACGATAAGATCGGCATCAAGAAGCCATGCCATATTCCAACCACCAGCATGAAGATCCACGTTAGGTGGTAGCTTGTCAGCGCCCGGCGGATTATCTCGGGTATCTATGACACGAATGCTTGCGTTATCCGATTTCGCGACCAGATGGTTCACAACAGAGAGCCCGGTCATGCCAAGCCCTATCACCACAATGTGCTTGTTCGCGGCGTCTGTCTTCATTTAACGCACCTTCAAAGTTGCAAGGCCGATGAGTACCAGCATCAAGGTAATGATCCAAAAACGGACAATCACACGCGGTTCAGGCCAGCCTTTCAGCTCGTAGTGATGGTGGATAGGTGCCATGCGGAAAATACGCTGTCCGCGCAGTTTGTAAGAGCCGACCTGCAAAATCACAGACAAGGTCTCCATAACAAACACACCGCCCATGATCACCAGCAAGAACTCTTGACGCACCAATACAGCAATCGTGCCTAATGCACCACCCAACGCCAATGAGCCGACATCGCCCATGAAGACTTGTGCTGGGTAAGTGTTGAACCATAAAAAGCCAAGACCCGCCCCGACAATGGCGGCACACACCACCACCAACTCGCCCGCGTCTTTGATATAAGGAATATGCAGATATTCAGCGAAGTTGACGTTGCCCGTTGCCCAAGCGATGAATGCGAAACCACTTGCTACCATGACGGTCGGCATGATGGCCAAACCATCAAGACCATCCGTGAGGTTAACGGCGTTACTGGTACCAACAATCACGAAGTAAGTGAACACGACATAGAACAAGCCAAGCTGAGGCATGATGTCTTTGAAGAAAGGCACCACCAACTGCGTAGCGGCAGTATCTTTACCATGGGCATACAGCGCGAAAGCGACAATTAGCGCAATGGCGGATTGCCAAAAGTACTTCCAACGCGCAATAAGTCCGTCAGTGTTCTTGCGCACCACTTTACGGTAATCATCCACAAAGCCGATAGCACCGTAACCCAAGGTCACAAACAGCACGGCCCACACATACGGATTGGATAAATCGGCCCAAAGCAGCACAGTCACGGTAATGGCAGTTAAGATCATTAACCCGCCCATCGTCGGTGTGCCACGTTTACTGAAGTGAGATTCAGGGCCTTCGTTACGAACAACCTGACCGATTTGCAGCATCTGCAAACGGGCAATCAAGCGCGGCCCCATCCAAAGTGACATCACTAAGGCGGTTAACACGCTTAAGATGGCGCGAAACGTCAGGTAATCAAACAGTCGGAAAAACGGTATGTGCTGGGCAAGAATGTCCGATAGCCAATCTAGCATGACGCTGTCTCCTCGATAGCTGCGACGACTTCTGACATTTTCATTCCGTTGGCCCCTTTGACCAAAACAGATACTTCACGTTTTGTTTTCATGAGTTCTACTACATGCGCTATCAGTGCGCTTTTATTATCAAAATGCTGTCCACCACAACGCTCGCTAATCGCGGCGCTGGCGGGTCCATATGTGAGTAAGGTTTGAATCGACGCCTGACTGAGATGCTCTGCCACTTCCTGATGCACCGCATCAGAGTGCTCACCCATCTCACCCATATCTGCCAATACGATCACCTTGTCGCCGTCAAAACCATCCAGTAAATCAACGGCGGCTTTCATCGCAGCAAGGCTTGCGTTGTAGCTATCGTCAATGAGACGAAGTCCAGGGCGCGGGAAGCTTATCGCGCCACGTCCCTTGACAGGCGACACAGATGCGAGACCACGCGCCACATCATCCATGGTAATGCCATCAACATTCAGCGCTGTCATTGCCGCCAAGACTGCATTTGCGACATTATGCGCACCAGGCAAGTTAACAAATAGTGGAGAAACAACGCCTTGTGCGACTAAATCAAACTGATAACAACCGTTTTCAGCTTGTTGAATATTCTCTGCGCGATAGTCAGCATCTTTACCCGCCACTGTCATGGTAAGTACTTGCTTACTTTTCAGCACGGCGTCCCAAGAATGCCCACCACAACTATCAAGGTTCACGATAGCAAGAGCGCCATCGGCCAATCCTTCAAAAATTTCGCCTTTGGCTTGTGCCACGCCTTCCAACGAGCCAAACCCTTCAAGGTGAGCTGCAGCAAGGTTAGTCACCATGGCAATATCTGGTTGTGCCAGTTGCGTGGTGTAGGCAATTTCACCGATATGATTTGCCCCTAATTCCATGACAGCAAAATCGTCGGAAGGTGTTAAACGAAGCAAGGTTAATGGCACGCCGATATCATTGTTAAAATTGCCAGCGGTATACAGGGTTTGCCCCTTTTTCGACAAAATAGCCGCCAGCATTTCTTTGACCGTGGTTTTGCCACAGCTGCCTGTCAGTGCAATGGTTTTCACATCACATTGAGCTTTTACCCATGCACCGAGCTGACCTAAAGCCAACTTGGTGTCATTCACCACCAGCTGTGGCAACTCTGACGCAACAGGCGTGGAAACCAGCAGTGCTGAGGCACCATTGGCTTCTGCAGTATCAACAAAATCGTGTGCATCGAAACGCTCACCGACCAGCGCCACAAAAAGTGCGCCTTGACCCAATGTGCGCGTATCGGTTGATACGGCATTGATGACGACGTCTTCACCTTTTAGGTCAGCCTGTAAAACAGACTGCAATGTCTGAAGTGAAACCGGGATCATCCCTTTACCTCCAAAAGATCGCGAACCGTTTCACGATCAGAATAATGAACCGTTCCTGATGCCAAGACTTGATAGTCTTCATGGCCTTTTCCTGCCACTAATATCACATCATCTTTTGATGCATTTTCAAAGGCATAACGGCAAGCTTCTGCGCGATCATGGAGGATAACAGCTTTCTCTGGCGAGACCATGCCCCTGAGCATGTCTGCCACGATGATTTCTGGAGATTCTGATCGCGGGTTGTCGTCAGTTAAAATAGCGACATCGGCGAGACGTTCTGCAATTTCGGCCATCATTGGGCGCTTGCCCGTGTCTCTGTCTCCACCGCAACCGAATAAGCACCACAGCTTTCCTTCACAATGGCGGCGTAATGCATAAAGCGCTTTTTCAAGCGCATCGGGCGTGTGAGCATAATCAACCACTAACATAGGTTTGTCAGCGTGGTGAAAAACTTCCATACGGCCGATAACGGCTTGAAGTTGTGGGGCTTCGTCCAGAAGCGCGGCTTTGTCATACCCCAAACCGAGCAATGTTGCTAAGCTAAGCAACAGGTTCATCACGTTGAATTCACCAACCAGTGGTGCTGTGAATTCCCCTTCTCCCCACGATGAAGAGAATGCAATAGAGACACCGCTGGTCGCATAGCTCACGGAGGTCAACCAAAGCTTGCGTCCTTTGTGAGTGTTCACTGCGGCTTCGGACATGGACACCGCAATCGCTTCTGACATATTTGCCACCCAGCTCGCCCCCACAACATCATCGGCATTGATAACGGATACTGGCGTCCCATAGTGGGTAAACAGACGTAACTTGGCTTCGGCGTACGCTTCCATGGTGCCGTGGTAATCAAGGTGATCACGACTTAAATTAGTAAAAATCGCCGCGTCAAAGGAAACCGCTTTCACCCGATCTTGTACTAAACCATGAGAAGACACTTCCATGGCGACATGCGTCGCGCCTTGTTGCTTGAATTGCGCCAGTTGGTGCTGAATATCTAGCGCACTGCCCGTGGTGTTTAACGCGGGCTCAAGTGATGCCAGAAAGCCATTACCCGTGGTTCCCATGACGGCAGCTTTACCGCCAAGTAAGTCAATCCACTGCGCGATAAGCTGACTAATTGTCGTTTTACCGTTCGTTCCCGTGATGCCAATATTCGTCAGACCCTGACTAGGCGCTTGATAAAAACGCGCGGCGATATCGGAAAGCGTCGATTTCATGTGCGGAAATGCCACGACAGGCACATGACCGTTTAGCGTAATGCCAAACTGACCGCTGGTATCGCCATCATCTGCAATCACTGCAACGGCACCCGCTGCAATCGCGTTAGGAATATACTGACGTGCATCTAGGCTGTGGCCTTGAACAGCCACAAACACATCACCAGGTTGGATCTGGCGGTTATCCAGTTTCAAGCCGGTTATCTCAATGTCTGGCACAACATCAAACCACGGTGCCAAAAGTTCTTTAAAGCTGGTAATAGACATCAGTTTTGCTTGTCCGTTTTAGCAATATGTAACGAGGGTTGCTGAGCGTCCGGCGCAATGTTCAATATCTGCAGCGCGCTCTTCATTACGTCTGAAAACACAGGGGCCGCAACCTGACCACCGTAGTATTTATCGCCTTGTGGTTCGTTGATGACCACGACTAAGGCAATGCGGGGATCGCTGATTGGAGCAATCCCTGCGGTATATCCGATATATTCGTCGCCGTAGCCACCAGCAATCGCAACTTTTGCCGTACCCGTTTTGGCACCAACACGATACCCATTAACCGCCGCGCGTCGCGCACTGCCACCCTCTTGAGTCACCGACTCAAGCATATCAATGACCTTTCGTGTGTTTTCCCGAGACGCGACTTGTTTGCCAGGTACCACCGCTTCGGTTTTTAGAATCGATAATGGGCGATTAATACCTAAGCTACCAAGGACTGCATAAGCGCGCGCCAATTGAGCGGGCGTGATTGATAAGCCATAGCCAAATGACAAGGTGGCTCGCTCGAAATCAGACCAGCGACGGCGATTTGGAAATAGGCCATAGGATTCACCCACAAGGTTGACCCCAGTGGCATCACCCATGCCAAAGCTGCTGTAAATGCCCAATAAGGCTTCAACCGGCATAGAAAGGGATAATTTACTGACGCCGATATTACTGGATTTTTTCAGTATCTTACGAAGGTCGGCTTTGCCCGCTTTTGACACGTCACGCACTCGGGCTCCGCCAATGGACATGACACCATTGCCGGTATCGATAATGGTGCTCTCATCAGCCACACCATTTTCAAGGGCTGCTAATACCACCAGCGGTTTAATGGTTGAACCGGGTTCAAAAACATCCGTAATCGCACGGTTACGCATTTTGAAGCTTTTTAGGTCAGCGCGATTGTTGGGGTTGTATGATGGCGCATTGACCATCGCCAACACTTCTCCCGTTCGCACATCAACCATGACCAATGACCCTGATGTGGCTCGATAGTCAGCAACCGCTTGTTTTATTGCGCGATAAGAAATGGCTTGGAGACGTTGGTCGATACTCAACTGTAACGGCTTGCCTTCTTCTTTGGCTTCCAGTGAAATATTTTCAACCACGCGACCGTATCTGTCTTTGCGCACAGTTCGGCGCCCAGGCTCACCACTTAGCCAACCGTCATAACCTCGCTCAATACCTTCAAGACCGCGCCCATCGATACCCGTTACACCGACCAAATGGGCACTCACCTCTCCCGCAGGATAAAAGCGACGGGATTCATCATTCATACCGATGCCCGGCAATTTGAGTGCGGCAATGTAATTTGCCATGGCTGGGCCAACCTGACGCTGGAGATAGATAAATCGTTTTTTGCGGTTTTTCTCGATGCGGTCCAGCATCTTTTGACGATCAAGCCCCAGTACATCAGCAAGCGCAAACCAACGGTCTTTTTCAACTAGCCCACCATTTTTAAACACAGTAACAGGGTCAACATACACCGCTTCGACAGGCACACTCACCGCAAGTGACTCGTCGTTTCTGTCAGTGATCATACCGCGAGCAGAAGGGAGGGCTTTGACGCGAACTGAACGCAAATCGCCTTCATAACGAAGGCGATCGGGTTCAATAACTTGAATGTAAGCAGCGCGGGCAATGAGCGCGAATAAGGCAAGAGAAATACAGACGCAAACCGTAACGAAACGCCACTTAATCAGCGTAGGCGCTTGCTTCTTAGCTCGTTGGTTGCCTGGTTTGCTCTTTCCCTTAAACACTATTGGCTCACTATGATTTCACGTCGACTATCAGGACGGATCATGTCCTGATCATTGCGTGCCATCGACTCGACACGGCTGTGTTCAGATAATGCATGTTCTTCGAGGATTTGGTTTCGCCATTCAACCTCTAGCCTTTCTCGCTCCATCAACAACTGATCTTGATGTGCAATGGCAGTCCGAGTTTGTTGAGTGACAAACACCACGGATAACGCAGAAATCAGCACCAGCAATAGCAACACCAAAGGCACCTTACCGACAGAGGTAAGATCCTGAAAAATTTGTCTGCTAAGTCCTGGTGCTCGTTCCATTAGTCACCCAATTTTTCTGCAATTCGCAATACAGAACTGCGAGAGCGTGTATTGTCTGACACTTCTCCGTCTGTTGGCTTTAAGGCCTTACCGACAGGTTTCATGCTCGCACTGCCCAAGGCTCGAATTTGCTCTTCCGTCAGAGGCAAGCCATGAGGTACTGATGGCCCTTTGCTTTGTTTTCGGATGAATTGCTTCACCAAGCGATCTTCCAACGAATGGAAGCTGATAACGGATAAGCGCCCTTCTGGTGCAAGAACATTTAATGCACCTTGCAGAGCGGTTTCAATTTCATCCAACTCACTGTTGATATAGATGCGGATAGCTTGGAAGCTTCGCGTGGCTGGATGTTTTTTGCGGTCACGAGACGGCGCGACGTTAGCGATCAGTTTCGCCAGTTGCAATGTACGTGTCAGCGGCTCTTTTTCTTCGTCTTCGCGATGCTCAACAATGGCGCGAGCGATACGCTTTGCAAAACGCTCCTCACCAAACACTTTCAACACCCAAGCAATATCGTCTGCATCCGCTTCTTGAAGCCACTGTGCGGCTGAAACACCTGACGTTGGATCCATGCGCATGTCCAACGGGCCGTCACGCATAAAGCTGAAACCACGTTCAGCGTCATCGAGCTGCGGCGAGGACACACCAAGATCAAGCAGTACGCCATTGATCTGACCACTCAAACCAAGATCTTCAATATATTGTTGAATACCTGAAAAAGGACCTTGGATAATGTTAAAGCGAGGATCATCAATCTTGGCCGCTTCGGCGATAGCTTGTGGATCTCGATCAATACTGTAAAGGCGCGCATTCTCGCCCAAACGAGATAAAATCTCGCGAGTGTGTCCACCACGTCCAAATGTGCCGTCGACATAAATGCCGTCAGGCTTAAGGGCCAAACCCTCAATGGATTCGTGGAGAAGAACGGAAATGTGTGAAAATTGCTCTGACATAATCTTGGGTACCTAAAGCGAGAAATTGCTGAGCCTGTCACTCAACGCTTCCGCTGATTCGGCTTGAATTTGAATATCTTGGTCAATCTGTTGTTGCCATTTATCGCTGTTCCACAACTCAAACTTATTGAGCTGCCCAACCAGCATGGCTTTTCCATCTAACCCCGCATAGTCACGAAGTGTAGGGGCAATCAGTATTCGACCCTGTCCGTCCATCTCGCACTCAAACGCATGCCCGAGCAACAAACGTTGCAATCGACGCTCTGCGGGATTGAGGCTGGATAGACGGGAAAGTTTGGCTTCAATCCGCTCCCATTCCGGTAACGGGTAAAGCAGCAGGCATGGTAACTGATGATCAATGGTGCACACAAACACGCCATCACAAAGCGCATCAAGATCTTCTCGATATCGCTTCGGCAATGCTACTCGACCTTTTACGTCGAGAGATATGGCGCTCACCCCTCTCAACATGTCACTTAATTCCCTTTCTCACCAGAATAACCCACTTTACTCCACAATTTCCCACTTAGAAGTGTAAGTATCAGGCAAAAAGAAAGTCAAGCAACCCTGTAGGGCGACACGGATCACGGTTTCGTGAACTACATTCTATTTCAACAGCTTGCCATCCATTTCGATGGTGCTGTTTTTTTAACCGCATATCATGCCGACGACAATATGGCTACTTTAGCAGTCGCTAAATCAAATTCTCCGGCATTTAAAGCTATTATTCCGATCAAGAAAATGGTTTTCCGATCTTTAAAACTAAAGAAGGCGAGCTAATGCTCGCCTTCTGGGGTATTAAGTGAGTCGGCCTGTAAGCCGGGTTCTGTACCGTAAAAAACGGTGGTAACCATTCGTCTAGGCCTGCAATCGCTCACAGGCTCAAGCAACCTACCCGTCCCCAACGCGGGCCGCGCCAATAGGGACCTATTTGGTCTTGCTCCGGGTGGAGTTTACCGTGCCACGAACTGTTGCCAGCCGCGCGGTGCGCTCTTACCGCACCCTTTCACCCTTACCTGTGCACTTTATCTCCTTGCGGAATATAAAGGCCATCGGCGGTTTGCTCTCTGTTGCACTGGTCGTAGGCTTGCGCCCCCCAGGCGTTACCTGGCACCCTGCCCTGTGGAGCCCGGACTTTCCTCCCCCCCGTCAGTCTCCCAAAGGACATCAACGAAGCAGCGGTTACCCAGCCAACTCAGGCCGCGGATTATATAGAAGTCTCTATAGCCGAGCAACCTCAAGACGCGCTTATCCGCAAATTTAAAAGCCTCAGTAAGTACATTCACCTATAAACGGCGTTTTAAACACCATTTACAGGTACAGGACTCGGTATAGCGCCTCTTACTAATCGAGGTTTTCTAAGCCCCATTTGTACAAGGCATTCTTTTTCACGCTATAAAGTTCTGCTGCAATCGCAGCCGCTTTTTTCAACGGCAATTCCTTCGCGATCAATGCAACAGCATTGGTTGCTTCAACAGGCAGATCATCTTTCTCTGCACGGTGACCTGCAATCAAAAGAACCATTTCGCCACGGAGGCGATTTCTATCTTCATTCAACCACGCAATCAACTCGCCCAGTGGCGCGCCATGAATGGTTTCATACGTTTTTGTCAGTTCACGTGCCAAGACCACTTGGCGATCCGCACCCAGCACGGCAAGCATGTCATCCAAGGTATCGGTAATACGATGAGGTGACTCGTAGAATATTAAGGTACGCGGATCCTGCGCAATCTCAGTAAACTTATCACGTCGCCCTTTACTCTTTGGCGGCAAGAAGCCTTCAAAGCTAAAACGATCAGAAGGTAAACCCGACGCACTTAACGCCGTGATCACCGCACAAGGACCCGGTAAGGGCACAACTTTGACACCGGCCTGACGACAACGCGTGACCAAGTGGTAACCTGGATCAGAGATCAACGGCGTACCCGCATCAGAAACCAACGCAATGGTTTGTCCACTGACCAATTTTTCTATCAGAAAATCCGCTTTTTGTTGTTCATTATGGTCATGAAGAGCAAAAGTTCGGGTCGTGATACCAAAATGGGACAGTAGTCTGCCAGTATGGCGGGTATCCTCGGCAGCGATGATGTCAACCTGCTGCAAAATTTCGAGTGCACGCTGGGTGATATCTCCCAGGTTTCCGATCGGTGTCGGCACGATATACAAAGTTGAGACGTCAACCACGGTTGAAGTTTCATCAGTCATTTGTTTCACAACCCTTCGGCGATTAATATAGAGGGCAACAAGTTACGGACAGAAGATGTTCATGCGTAAAATAACCCATAAGTGCAAAAGTGTATCACGACTTCTCTCTCCAATCGCGCTGGCATTGGTGCTTTCGGCCTGTCAGACCACGCCTTCTGTTGAGCAAGGACCTCAATATGACATCACTGCGCCTGCGCGTGAGTCATCAACATTCTACTTGCTGAAAGCTGAAACCAGTGACGCAGGAGAAAAAGCGGATTGGTACCTGTTGGCATTAAAGGCACTGATTGAAGAAAAACAAGTCGCGCAAGCGGATGTTTTAGTCGGTAGATTGGCAAAAATGCCGCTTACCCCATTGCAGCTTTCTGAATGGCAACTTGGCCGAGCACACCTTCTTCAGCAAAAAGGAAACGCGCAAGCGGCGGTGGATAGCCTCAACTTTTTACCTGCATGGCAACTTCCTGCCATTCAGTATCAGCGCTATTACACGCTGAAAGGCGAACTGTATCAGCAATTGGGTAATCAACCTGGTGCTGCGTTGTCTTTTGCCGAAGCCTCTCCCTACCTGACTGATAGTTTCGATAAGCAACAAAATTGGAACCGCGTTTGGGATGCTTTGGTGAAAATGCCCCAATCAGAGCTAAACACGCTGTCCGCAAGCGGCAATCAAGTATTGGCTGGCTGGGTAGAACTCGTCAACGTTTTACGCCGCTATGCAGGCCGTCCAGCAGAGCAACAAGAGGCACTTAATCAGTGGCTTTCTGCCAATCCAGCACATCCTGCTAATCGATACCTGCCAGAGAATTTGGCAACACTGAAATCGATGGAAATCGTACGTCCTGAGCGTATTGGCGTCATGCTGCCGCTTAGCGACAAATTTGCAGTGCAAGGTGAAGCCATCAGAAATGGGTTAGTTCAGGCATTACTTGATGATGACTCAGAAAGTATCGCCCCTTCTGTTATGTTTTATGATACCAACGCCATGCCAATGACAGAGATTGTCAACGCCATGCGTAACGATGGTATTCAATTCGTTGTTGGGCCACTGCAAAAAGACAAGGTGGACGCCTTCCTGACAACAAGCCAAAACAGCTTCCCTACGCTGGCACTCAATATCCCTAAGAATGAAGATGGAGAAGCCAACACCTGCTTCTTTACTTTGTCGCCAGAACAGGAAGCAGAACAAGCTGCGCTGCACATTGCTCAAAACAAGCATAAGTTTCCGTTGGTGATTGCACCTAACAACGGTTTTGGTCGTCGTGTTAGCGAGGCTTTTTCTAAGCAGTGGGAAGCCGAGACTGGCGAACCAGCCGAAGTGGAATTCTTTAAAAACCGCGCTGCAATGCAGAAAACCGTTCAGCGCGTCTTTGGTTTGACCGAGAGTCAGGGCCGTATCCAGCAAATGAACCAATTGCTAGGTTTGGACATGGAATCTGAACAACGCAGTCGTCGCGACGTGGATGCTGTCTATCTGGTTGCCAACGCGGGTGAATTAACGCTGTTGAAACCTTTTATTGAAGTGGCTATCAACCCAGACGTGAAACCGCCGAAACTATATGCAAGTTCTCGCAGTAACAATCGCGTCAATGGTGTGGGTGAAATTGGCGAGTTGCGCGGCATTGAATTCAGTGATGTCCCTTTACTTGTTGATGCAAACAATCCAACAGCTGCAAGATTTAACCAGCTTTGGCCAGACCTCGATAATGGCATGACGCGCCTGTATGCACTGGGGATGGATGCCTACGCTCTGATTGAAGCACTGCCTCAGATGCAAGCATTGCCACAATATCGCTATGAGGGTCACTCAGGTGAGCTATCACTGGGTGATTACTGCACGGTAAACCGCTCCGTGTCTTGGGCGATGTTTGGGGACCAAGGGATTGTTTCAGTTAAATAAGAAGCAAACTGGCGACCATTATGAACAACAGGCTTGCCGCTTCTTGGAGCAGCAAGGCCTGATAGCTCTCGACAAAAATGCTCGCTTCAAAGTGGGTGAACTAGACCTTGTCATGCGACAAGGTAGCTGCATCGTGTTTGTTGAAGTCAAATTTCGAAAACAATCTGGTTTTGGTGGTGCAGCCGCCACAATCTCACGCCAAAAACAGCGCCGCTTACTGAAATCTGCCTACCTTTGGCTAGCCAAACAAGGGCTTTCCGCGACACATACTGAATTTCGCTTTGACGCTGTGGCTTTTGAAGGTGGTATAAACGCTGTAAACTGGATAAAGAATATATTTATTGAAGGGTAATCAATGCTAGACAGCATCAAAGATAGCTTCACTGAGAGCATCCAAACACAGATCGCAGCCGCTGAAGCATTGCCAGAGCCAATATCGAAAGCTGCTATGGTCATGGTTCAGTGCCTGCTAAACGGCAATAAGATTCTTTGTTGCGGTAACGGTGGGTCGGCAGCAAATGCCCAACACTTTGCATCGTGCTTGCTTAATCGCTTTGAAACTGAGCGCCCTAGCTTGCCTGCTTTAGCACTGACCGCTGATACCGTTACCCTCACAGCCGTCGCCAATGATTATCACCATGACGAGGTGTTCTCAAAACAAGTGCGCGCCTTTGGCCAAGCCGGCGATGTTTTATTAGCGCTATCGACCAGCGGTAACAGTAAAGACATTATCAAAGCCATGGAAGCGGCAGTAACACGTGATATGACTATCATTGCGTTTACAGGTAAAGATGGGGGCGAAATGGCTGGCTTACTGGGTGAACTGGATGTTGAAATCCGTGTTCCTTCACAACGCACAGCACGTATACAAGAAGTCCACCTTGTCACGCTTCATACACTTTGCGATTTAATCGACCAGTTTCTTTTCCCGACTCACGGAGAATAAGTCATGAAAAAGGCGCTTTTACTTGCAGCAGTCTTCGCGTTAAGTGCCTGTTCCGCCATTTATGAGCAGGACACACGAAACGCAAAAACAGAATGGACGGATACACAAATTTCAATGCAAGTGGCAGGGATCGCTAATAAAGCGCCTTATTTGGGCGAAACTCGAATCAATGCCGTGTCCTACGATGGGAAATTGTTGTTGATTGGTCAGGCCAAAACCGCTGCATTAAAGAAAACACTGGTGGCAAAAGCGCGTGAGCTGGATGGCGTTGAGACCGTTTACGATCAAATACGTGTAAAAGAGCCTCTATCTCTTACTGACGTGAGCAAAGACACCTGGCTAACCACCAAGGTGAAGTCGGCGTTGATTGGCAGCAAGAAGCTTAGAAGCGTCAATATCAAGGTGTTATCTGAAGATGGTGAAGTCTTTTTGCTCGGCTATGTCACTCGACAACAAGCAGAAGAAGCAACAGAGATTGCACGTAATCTTAGTGGCGTTAAACAGGTAGTAAAAGGCTTTCAATACTACGAGCCTCAAGCATCCACGGAAGAGTGAACTAAGGTTGGTGCTCTAGATAAGAAAAAAGCAGCCATTGGCTGCTTTTTTTATTTCACGACCGTGAGTGTAGGGCGGCCTTTGAATTTATTGTCTGATTCTGCATCAACAGAGGTATCGTCATCAGATGCGACGTTACCAGAGATGACGGAGATATCAGTATCTTTAGGCTCAACTTCTGGCTCAAGTTCAATTCTCTCCAATTCTGCTTCATAAGCAGGCTCTGGATCGAACATAGTACCAGCGCCATTCTCTCGCGCATAAATGGCGAGTACGGCGTAAAGCGGTACAGACACCAACATTGGACGACCACCAAATCGAGCATTAAAGCAAACTTCATCATTTCCAAGATCAAGATTACCTATAGCCCGTGGTGCAACGTTCAACACTATTTGGCCATCCTGAACATACTCAGTCGGTACATTCACGTATGGCAGTGTTGCGTCTACAACCAAATGGGGAGTCAGATCGTTGTCTATCAACCAGTCGTAAAACGCCCGCAATAAATACGGGCGACGAGGTTTTAGCGTAGCATCATCCATTACTGAGCCAGACGCATCTCACGCTCAGCTTCGGTCAATGAAGCCAAGAATGAATCACGTTCAAAAACGCGAGCCATGTAAGTCTTAACTTCTTTCGAACCTGGGCCGCTTAGCTCGATACCCATGACAGGCAAGCGCCATAGCAAAGGTGCTAGGTAGCAATCAACCAAGCTAAATTCTTCACTCATGAAGAACGGATATTCAGCAAACACTGGCGCCAGAGCCAGCAATTCTTCACGTAACTGACGACGAGCTTTATCAGCTTCTTCCGCATTGCCTTTTTCGACTTTCACAGCCAATGTGTACCAGTTACGTTCAATACGGTACATCATTAGGCGACTGTTACCACGGGCAACAGGATAAACCGGCATTAGCGGTGGGTGCGGGAAACGCTCATCCAGGTATTCCATGATGATGTTCGCGTTATACAAAGCCAATTCACGGTCAACCAAAGTCGGTACCGAGTTGTACGGATTTAGATCGAGTAAATCCTCTGGCAGGTTATTAGGATCAACAAGCTCAATCTCATAGGTCACACCTTTCTCAGCGAGAACGATGCGCACCTGATGGCTATACATGTCTGATGCGTCTGAATACAACGTCATCACCGAGCGTTTATTGGCAGCAACAGCCATTAACCCCTCCAGAATATTTCATCTATAGAAAAAACAATGGGAGCACCTGCCCCCATTGTGGATCAGCAACTCACTAGATTAACCGATCAGTGAACGTCACGCCAATACTCTTTCTTGAGCAGAATGGTCAAGATGAGCAAAATAACAAGGAAGCCAATCACCCAATAACCCATTTCTTGGCGTTCCAGTTTATTTGGCTCCCCCGAATACTCGAGAAAGTTAACCAAATCGCGGACGGCATCATCGTATTCTTCTGGGCTCAGTTCACCATTACCCAAAGATTCAATACCAACAAAGTCTTCCACTTGCTGACCATCAATCATCACAGATTTATACTGCTTGACTGGTGTGCCCTGAAGTTCTTCCAACACATGTGGCATCCCCACACTTGGGAATACGGTGTTGTTCACACCAAATGGACGTGATGGATCTGCATAGAAAGAACGCAGGTAGGTATAAATCCAATCTGTACCGCGAACACGTGCAACCAAGGTCAAGTCAGGAGCTGGGCCACCGAAGAAAGTGGCTGCATCATCAACAGTAATCGCATTGGTGACCAAGTCGCCAATCTTTGCATTCTCGTCAAAGACCAAATTTTCCATCATCAGTTCTTTGGGGATATCGAGATCTTCTGCGATACGCTCATAGCGCTGATACTGGGTAGCGTGACAGCCAAAGCAATAGTTCATGAAAAGCTTAGCGCCATTCTGTAATGAAGCTTTGTCTGACAAATCGTTATTCGCCGCTTCCAGCGGAACCTTCGCACCAGCTGCCATCGCGAGAGAAGGCAACAATGCGAACAAGATTACAATCCACTTCTTCATTAGTAGTTCACCCTCTCCGGTAATGGTTTCGTTGCCTCGTTTTTGCTGTAAACAAACAACAGAACAAAGAACATAAAGTAACCAAAGCTAAAGATCTGAGCCAACAGTGTGTAAAGGCTAGTCGCAGGTAAAGTACCTAAAACACCTAAAGCAATGAAGGAGATAACGAACTGAACAATGTTCGCCAGATGCAACTTGCTACGATAGCGATAAGAGCGCACTTTACAGCGATCTAGCCAAGGTAGTAGGAACAGCACAGCGATTGACAAGCCCATAAGTACAACGCCCGTCAATTTATCAGGGACCGCGCGCAAAATGGCGTAAAACGGCGTGAAGTACCATACCGGTGCAATGTGATCCGGTGTTTTTATCGGGTTCGCCGCTTCGAAGTTAGGTGGCTCAAGGAAATAGCCGCCCATTTCTGGATTGAAGAAAATAACGTAGGCAAACAAAATACCAAAACCTGCAACACCGATCAGATCCTTCACCGTTCCGTATGGGTGGAAAGGAACAGCATCAATGATGTCGTATTTCTTGGTGTAGTACTTGTGGAAAGCAAATTGGGTTTCGTACCCTTCGCCCTTCGCACCTTTTGGCAATTTGGTTTCAATGCCATCCGGATTATTCGAGCCAACTTCGTGCAGTGCAAGAATATGCAACACCACTAGCAATAGAATAACGATTGGCAACGCAACGACATGCAGCGCAAAGAAGCGATTTAGCGTTGCTCCCGAGAGGACAAAGTCACCACGGATCCACAACGTAAGATCATCACCAATAACAGGGATTGCGCCAAACAGCGAGATAATGACCTGAGCGCCCCAGTAAGACATTTGTCCCCAAGGTAGCAAGTAGCCCATGAACGCTTCTGCCATCAGCGCTAGGAAGATCAACATGCCGAACAGCCAAAGCAGTTCACGAGGCTTTTGATACGAACCATAAATCAGGCCGCGGAACATGTGCAGGTAGATAACGACAAAAAACGCTGACGCACCCGTAGAGTGCATGTAACGCAATAGCCAGCCGTACTCCACATCACGCATGATGTATTCAACCGAAGCAAACGCGCCTTCCGCAGAAGGGTTGTAACTCATAGTTAACCAAATACCGGTAAGCAGTTGGTTGACTAATACCAGCATGGCTAGCGAACCAAACAAGTACCAGAAGTTAAAGTTTTTCGGCATTGGGTATTCAGACAAATGCTTTTTGTAAGCATTCATCACAGGAAGGCGTTTCTCTATCCAGTTAAGAAAGTTTTCCATTACGCTGCTCCCTCATCGGCACCGACCAGAATACGTTTATCATTAAGATACGTATAAGGAGGTACCACTAGATTAAGTGGCGCCGGTACACTCTGGAATACACGACCCGCCATATCAAACTTCGAACCATGACACGGGCAGAAGAAACCGGACGTAACACCTTCAACTTGCTCACCAAAACTGTCTGGTAGATAGGTGGGCGAACAACCTAGATGCGTACACAATCCTACTGCGACAAAAAGCTCAGGCTTAATGGAACGGTAAGTATTGGTAATATATTCGGGCTGCTGTGGTTCAAGAGAGTCAGGATCGCGAAGCTTATCGCCAATCTCATTCAACGTCTCTAAGGTCTGTTCGCTACGACGAACAATCCATACAGGCTTGCCCTGCCAAATCACCCTGATTAACTGGCCTTCTTCAACTTTACTCACATCGACTTCAACCGGGGCACCGGCAGCCTTTGCTTTGGCGCTAGGGTTCCAAGACTTAATAAAAGGTACAGCGACTGCTGCTGCACCCACACCACCAACCACAGCGGTTGATAGAGTCAGGAAACGGCGTCGGCCGGAATTCACTGGCGCATTGCTCATCCAACATTCTCCCATGTGCTCCCGCATGGATTTTTAAAAACTGTCCTTATGCGTCCCTGGAGCGTACGGCTAACTCAAAAAAGTATATTTCTTACGTAAACAGCCTATTGATTATCTTAAGATAGCACAGGCATACGTGGGTTAAATGATAAGGAAAACCCCACTTTTTGACAAGATAAAGCTACTTTTTTGTAACAAATGTGAGGTATGCACCGTTTTTTTAACTAACTGCCAAAAAAGAAAAAAATCGGAAAAATATCAAAATGGAGAAGTGTAGAAAGAGAGAGGGATAGTGTGTCTTAAAAAAGCTATTGCGTTGAATTGGGACAATAAAAAGCCTGGCAATAAGCCAGGCTTTTTTTGACCATAATTCCCGAATAAATTCGGAAGCGAATTAACGCTTAGAGAATTGTGGACGACGACGTGCTTTACGTAGACCAACTTTCTTACGTTCAACTTTACGCGCGTCACGAGTAACGAAGCCAGCTGCACGAAGAGCAGGACGCAAAGTTTCATCGTATTCCATCAGTGCACGGGTAATACCGTGACGGATAGCGCCAGCTTGACCAGAGATACCACCACCAGAAACGGTGACGTATAGGTCTAGCTTGTCTAGCATTTCAACTAGTTCAAGCGGCTGACGAACAATCATACAAGCTGTTGGGCGACCGAAGTACTGCTCCAATTCACGCTTGTTGATTACGATGTTTCCGCTGCCCGGCTTGATGAATACACGAGCTGTGGAACTTTTGCGACGACCAGTGCCGTAGTATTGTTCTGCCATTGTTATATCCCCTTAGATGTCCAGTACTTGCGGCTGTTGTGCCGCGTGCTTGTGCTCAGCGCCCGCGTAAACTTTCAGTTTACGGAACATTGCACGACCTAGAGGACCACGTGGCAACATACCTTTAACGGCAAGTTCGATGATCATTTCTGGTTTCTTCACTTGCAGCTTATCAAAGCTGATTGACTTGATACCACCAATGTAGCCTGAGTGGCTGTAGTAGATCTTGTCAGTGAATTTCGCACCAGTTACGGTAACTTTGTCCGCGTTGATAACTACGATGTAGTCACCAGTGTCAACGTGCGGAGTGTATTCTGGCTTATGCTTACCACGCAGACGAGATGCGATCTCAGTTGCGATACGGCCCAGAGTTTTACCTTCTGCGTCTACAATATACCAGTCGCGTTTTACGCTTTCTGGTTTAGCAACGAAAGTTTTCATGCTAATAAATACCCGATAATTAAAAATTTCACTTAAGGAGCTTTCGCTCCCACTGTATAAGAGCCCATTCAACACCCCTTCGAGTGGTGTTCCCTCGGCCTTAGCCTTTCAACAGTAACGGTGGGTCGCAGGATTATAAGGAAGGGTGGAGAAAAAATCACCTTTTTTCCAAAAATAATCGCGAC
Source organism: Enterovibrio sp. FF113 (assembly GCF_041439165.1). Classification (NCBI taxonomy): domain Bacteria; kingdom Pseudomonadati; phylum Pseudomonadota; class Gammaproteobacteria; order Vibrionales; family Vibrionaceae; genus Enterovibrio; species Enterovibrio sp. FF113. Next base: position 81,641 of record NZ_JBGONO010000012.1, read on the forward strand.
TTTTTCTTCTTCTCGACCCGAAAGATAATGCCAATAAATGGGATATCGCTAAGGAAGGTGTTCCAACGCCAGGTAATCATGGCTCTGCATCTCTTTTAAACGCGAACAACAGCGTTTAAATTCGAAAGACAACCTGTCGCCGACATACAGTGATGACAGGGCGACTTCCGCAGAAATGATCAGTTTCACGTGCCTTTCGTAAAATTCATCGATCATGGCAATAAATCGCCTCGCTGCATCATCTTTTTCCGCCCCCATTTGAGGAACATTGGCCAAAAGCACCGTGTGATAAAGCCGGGCAAGCTCAATATAGTCAGACTGGCTTCTTGGGCTGTCACACAAAGTGACAAAATCAAAATGCACCACCCCCTCCGCTTCCCTCACTGCATGCAATTGTCGATGATTGATCTCAATGTCATGAGCATCAAAGCAAGGCTCTGTCGCCAATTGATAAAAGTAGTCTTTCAAATTGGCATTGGCCGCATCGTCCAATGGGGAGTGATAGATTTCCGCCTGCTCCAATGTTCGTAAGCGATAATCTGTCCCCGCATCAACATTAACAACATCGCAGTGTTGATTAATTAACGCTATAGCAGGAAGAAAACGAGCACGCTGTAATCCATTACGATACAACTCATTTGGGATGATGTTTGATGTGGCAACTAAACAAATACCACGTTCAAATAGTGCTTCAAGCAACGTACCGAGGATCATGGCATCAGTGATGTCTGAAACAAAAAACTCATCGAAACAAAGGATATGCGCTTCGTCTGCTAACTTGTCTGCAATTTTCAGTAACGGGTCTTGCTCACCATCAAGGCCTCTTAATTCATCGTGTATGCGATGCATAAATCGATGAAAGTGCATCCGCTGCTTTTTCTCAAACGGCAAGCTTTCAAAAAACGTATCAACCAAATACGTTTTGCCTCGCCCAACACCCCCCCAAAAGTACAACCCACGCTCTGGGCGCGGTTTATTCTCTGTCTTTTTGAAAATAGACTGTAAAAGACTCGGCTTTTGTGCAGGCGCATTGGCACGCGCAATAAGGCGATGATACAAATCATCCAGCATCGTTACCGCTTGCTTTTGCGAAGCATCCTCGAAAAAATCTGGCCGCTGTAAATCGTGACTGTATTGCTCTAAAGGCGTCATTCCCTGAACCTAACCCTTACTGGTGACAATAATAATGTTCTCAAAATCAATAGTACCACGCGTAACTTTTGCCATGTATAGTAAAACCTGAACATTAAGGGGTATGCCACTTCCTAATTACTCCCCGCTAGACGGTGAGAATTGCATTACATTCAATTTGTTACGGAAAGCTAAGGAGCGCTTATGGCTTGGATAAACACACTTGTTTTTGTGATCATCGGTGTCGTGATTGGCTTCATCATCGCCCGTTTAACGATGCGCGATAACACACAACAAAAAGATTTAAAGAAAGAGCTCGAAAAATCACGTTACGAGCTTGAGCAGTATCGCCAAGAGTTGGTTGATCACTTTGCCCAAAGCGCTGAATTACTCGATAACATTTCCCGTGATTACAGTAAGCTTTATCAGCACATGGCGACCACTTCAGCGGAATTGATGCCTAACTTGCCAGAGCAAGACAATCCCTTTGCCAAGCGTATCAGTAACCTGTCAGAAGTCATTGACGATACGGCGTCAACACAAGAGCCACCTCGTGACTATTCAGATGGTGCTTCTGGTTTACTCAAAGATGCTGAAAAAACAAGCAAAGCGAGTTAAGTAGATCACAGATCTACCATACAAAGGCATTGAACTTTTTTGAACCATCCCCACTCTTAAAACGTACCTATAAGGGGAGTGTGGATATGAAGAAAACATCTTTGCTTACGCTAAGTGCAGTCGCGCTAGCGTTTAGTACAACTTTTACAGCCTTGCCAGCAACAGCAACATTACCTGTCGCTATTGCTGGCGAGAGCCTGCCAAGCCTTGCGCCTATGCTAGAAACTGTCAGCCCTGCTGTTGTCAGTATTTCTGTCGAAGGTAGCCATGTTTCAAAACAACGCATCCCTGAATCTTTTCGCTTTTTCTTTGGTCCTGAGTTCGATGCAGAGCAAACCAGAGAAAGACCTTTTCGCGGTTTAGGTTCGGGCGTCATTATAGATGCCGATAAAGGGTATGTGATCACTAACCATCACGTTATCGATGGTGCCAATAAGATTTTGGTGCAACTTCATGATGGCCGCGAATACGACGCAGAGCTGATTGGCAGCGACAGCATGTCAGATGTGGCACTGTTAAAGCTTGAAAAAGCGGACAACCTGACACAAATCAAACTGTCTGACTCCGACGGACTGCGTGTTGGCGATTTTGCGATTGCAATCGGCAACCCGTTTGGACTCGGCCAAACTGTCACTTCTGGCATTATTTCTGCGCTAGGTCGTAGTGGTTTAAACCTCGAGAACTTTGAGAACTTCATTCAAACTGACGCCGCTATCAATAGCGGTAACTCAGGCGGAGCACTGGTTAATCTCAACGGTGAATTGATTGGTATCAATACCGCTATCCTTGGCCCGAATGGTGGTAACGTCGGTATCGGTTTTGCCATTCCGGTCAATATGGTGAAAAACCTCTCTGATCAAATTCTTGAGTTTGGCGAAGTCAAACGCGGCGTACTTGGGGTTCAAGGTGGCGAACTGACGTCTGAACTTGCAGAAGCGTTTGGGTATGAAACCAATCACGGCGCATTTGTCAGCCAAGTGGTACCCGATTCAGCGGCAGAAAAAGCTGGCATTGAAGCCGGCGATATCATTGTATCGGTTAACGGTAAAGATATTCGCACCTTCGGTGAACTGCGCGCTAAAGTAGCGACACTGGGTGCGGGTAAAAAAGTAAAATTGGGTATCATTCGTGACGGCAAAGAGAAAACCGTCACTGCTGAGCTAAAAGAAGCCGCACTAGCCAAAACCAATGCAGAAACCCTTCATGAAGCGTTAAAAGGCGCCAAGCTTGAAAATTATTCAGAAGGAAAAATCAATGGTGTACGTGTTGCCAGTGTTGATAAAGATTCTGTTGCGGCGCGCTATGGCATGAAAGAAGGTGACATTATTGTTGGCCTAAATCGTGACAAAGTGAAAAACCTTGGTGATCTACGCAAACAGCTTGAAGACAAACCTAACGTCCTCGCGTTAAACATTGTGCGTGATGGCTCAACCATGTATTTAGTTATCCGTTAAGTAATTCATCGCAAAAACAGGAGCCTGTCCCGCTAAGGCTCCTGTTTCTTCCCGACCCAATCCCTACTCTTATTGCTGTTTCAATGGTATGCTCGTCGTTTTTCAATGATGGTCATTTAGGGAGTAGCATGCTGGCTTTTCTGGCACGTTCTGTAGTTTACGGCACCTTAGTCGCCGTCGTTTTGCTGCTTGCCCTTCCATCGTTACGAACCGGCCAATTGGTTTCTGATGTCGCCTTGGCACAGTTTGAAACCGATACTTCATTGCTTTCTTATAACTATGCCGTCCGCCGAGCCTCTCCTGCTGTCGTCAATATTTACACTCGCCGCTACAGCAGTGAAAACCGACTTCAGCTCAACGCTGAGGGTTTAGGCTCTGGCGTGATCATGAGTGACAAAGGCTATATCGTCACCAACTACCACGTTGTTGCACGCGCTGATCAAATTATCGTGGCCTTGCAAGACGGACGGATCAGCACGGCACAGCTCGTTGGTAAAGATCAACGCACCGATCTTGCCGTGGTGAAAATCGATCCAGATAGCTTACCCGTGATTCCCTTTAACGATAGTTATGAACCCGCGGTTGGCGACGTCGTGTTAGCAATAGGCAACCCTTATAACCTCGGACAAACCACCACCTTCGGGATTATTTCTGCTACGGGTCGCCCCGGTATGAGCTTTAATCGTCAGCAAGATTTTCTGCAAACAGATGCGGCTATCAACAAAGGAAACTCTGGTGGCGCATTGGTGAATAGCAGAGGGGAATTAGTCGGCATCAATACCGCCTCATTCCAACAAGCAACAGACACGGATACCTACGGCATTTCCTTTGCGATCCCCTATTCCCTGACAGTCAAGGTGATGCAAAAACTGATTGCTGATGGACGGGTGATCCGCGGCTATATCGGCGTTGAAGGACGAGAAGTGAATCCCGTGATGGCGCGACTATTAGACGCGGAGCAATTGCGTGGTGTGCTTATCGCAAGCACTGAGCCCAATGGCCCTGCAGATCGCTCTGGGCTTAAGGTAAATGATTTGATCATCGAGATTGATAATCTACCCATCAGCAGTTTTCGTAGTGCACTCGATGTTGTTGCTGACAACCGTCCCGGAACCAAGGTCCCGTTTAAGGTTATTCGAGAAGGCGAACCTCAAGAGATCATCGTCACTATCGGTGAAGAGCCGACGCAATAACCCTGTTATCTCTTTGATCTCTGGTTGGGCTTTTTTCAAATTAAGCATGATTTACAGCAACAAAAAAGGTCACCCCTGGGTGACCTTTTGCGTTTAGCCTGTTAGCAATTAGCCATTGATAATTAATGGTTAGTCGCTGAAGCGCTCAATCTGAACACCCAACTTCTGCAGTTTGTCTTCGATGTGCTCATAGCCACGATCGATATGGTAGATACGATCAACAACCGTCTCACCCGTTGCAATCGCACCGGCAAGCACCAAACTCGCTGATGCACGAAGATCAGTTGCCATCACTTGCGCACCACTTAAACCATCGCAATCACCGCAAACTACCGTGTTGCCTTCAATCTCAGCGTGTGCACCCATACGCTGTAATTCAGGTACGTGCATAAAGCGATTTTCGAAGATGGTTTCCGTAATAATGCCTGTTCCTTTTGCCATCAAATTGAGCAAAGTGAACTGTGCTTGCATATCGGTTGGGAAGCCAGGATGCGGCGCTGTGCGGATATTTACCGCTTTCAGTTCGCGATCCGTCATATCAAGCGAGATCCAATCATCACCCGTTTCTACTAGCGCACCCGATTCTTCGAGCTTAGCCAATACAGCTTCAAGCAATTTAGGTGACGTATTGCGGCACAATACTTTGCCACCCGATACTGCAGCACCAACAAGGAACGTGCCCGTTTCGATACGGTCAGCAACCACTTCGTGGTAACCACCACCTAGGCGTTCAACACCTTCGATAGTAATGGCATCAGTACCTGCCCCTGTAATTTTCGCACCTAAAGTGTTGAGGAATTTTGCACAATCAACAATTTCAGGCTCACGTGCTGCATTCTCGATAACCGTCGTACCTTCAGCAAGTGTTGCTGCTGACATAATAGTGACAGTTGCGCCAACGCTGACTTTATCCATCACAATATGGGCACCTTTAAGGCGACCATCAACGTGGGCTTTTACATAGCCTTCATCAAGCGTGATGGTTGCACCAAGTTGCTCTAAACCATGAATGTGTAAATCAACCGGACGCGCACCAATAGCGCAACCACCTGGCAAAGACACTTGGCCTTGACCAAATCGCGCGACCAGAGGGCCAAGCGCCCAAATAGATGCGCGCATGGTCTTAACCAGATCATACGGCGCGCAGTATTCAGTAATATTGCTAGCATCAACATGGACTGAACCATTGCGTGACACTTTCGCCCCTAGGCGGGATAGCAACTCCATCGAGGTATCGATATCGCGCAGTTTAGGGACGTTAGCAACTTCTACCGGCTCTTCAGCCAATAGAGCAGCAAATAAAATAGGCAATGCGGCGTTTTTAGCACCTGATATTGTGACTTCACCACGCAGTGGGCCACCACCGTGGACACGGAATTTTTGCATGCTGTTCCTCGTGGATTTATAGCGGTTGCATCAGTTTCTTGTCGCGAGCCCATTCAGTCGGGGTCAGCGCTTTGATGCTAAGAGCATGGATAGCATTTGTTCTAATGTGTTCCATCAACGGCCCATAGATGGTCTGTTGTTTTTTGACGCGTGACATACCGTCAAAGATGTCACCGACAGCAATAACTTCGAAGTGACTTCCGTCGCCTTTTACATGCAGTTCATCTAAAGATAAGGCGCCTTCGAGCATCGCTTTAATTTCTGTTGGTTCCACAATTATTCCTCGTGAACCGATGAGGTATCATCAGTAAAAAAACGTTCTACATTGCTCAGTTGTAACAGCACTTTCAATTGTGAAGGGATGTTACTTAATGCCAGCGTTTGCTGGTTAATCTTGAGCTGCTGTTGTAGGTGCAACAACATTGCCATTCCGGCCGAATCAACGCGCTTTACCGAAGACAAATCTAGGACGATATGCGAGTCTTTCGGCAACCAGTCGGTGCGGCGGCTCCAAAATGGAGGAACTGTGTCACGATCAAGCTCTCCTGACAAGCAGTAATCACCATTTATGCGCCTTTCAAACGCCAGTGATTCACTCACGATTCACTCTCGTCTTTGGTGATTGGAGCCTTGGCTCGCTCAGTCAGTTCTTTCGCAACAGCATCGATACCATTTCTGCGCAATTGACCACTCCATTCACTGGATTTAGTGTCCAACATGCTGACGCCTTCCACCTGCACATCAAAGCCCTGCCATTGCTCGGTTTTTCGATTCTTACGCAGCTTAAAATCCAAGCGAATAGGTGGGCGGGCAGCATCAACAATGTCTACGCGCACAGAAACCACCGTGCGATTCTCTGCAATGGATTTTGACGGCTCCACGTTCACGACTTGATCAGTATATTGGGTCAGTATTTGCGCATAAGATGCGACCAAATAATCGTAGAATGCATCCGTAAACTGATCGCGTTGTTCCTTACTCGCTTTTCTAGCCTGTGGCCCTAATACTTTCAGTGCCGCATAGCGCGCATTGATATAAGGCATTAACTCCTCTTCTACCACCACACGAAGCAACTCAGGATTTTCCTGATAGATCTCTTTATCTTTCTTTAACCGACTAAAAGCGTTCTCTGCTACGCCATCGATCAGTACATAGGGGTTTGTGGCATCTACTGTCGCTGCCACAGACAGCGACGGCAACATCATACTGATTGCTGCAAACACCAAAGCTATCCATTTTTTCATTATTGATTACTCCTTCGAGTCCCCGACGCTATACAAGAATTGACCAATCAAATCTTCTAACACCATTGCTGAACGGGTGTCTTCCAGTAAATCGCCGTCTTGAAGTAGCTCAATGTCTTCATCAAGAAAACCAGGACGGATACCGATGTATTGCTCTCCCAGCAGACCTGAGGTCAAAATTGCTGCGGAGCTTGTTTCTGGAAAAAAGCCGTATTGGCGATCAATTTCCATCGTCACCGACGGCACGTAATCTGGCACTGTCAGAGCAATATTACTAACACGACCGACCACAACGCCCCCCACTTTCACAGGAGAACGCACCTTTAAACCACCAATATTGTCGAAATGTGCTTCCAAACGATAGCTGTCGCCACGAGAAAAACTCTTCACATCAGCCACTTGAAAAATAAGCAGCATCACTGCGATGATCCCAACAATCACGAACGTGCCGACCCAAAATTCTGTTTTACGATTTTGTTGCATTTACTTAGCTCCCAAACATCAGTGCTGTAAGGATAAAATCCAACCCCAACACTGCTAAAGACGAATGCACGACAGTACGTGTCGTTGCTCGGCTGATCCCTTCTGAAGTGGGGATCGCATCGTAGCCGTTGAAAAGAGCAATCCAGGTGACCGTAATGGCAAACACCAAACTCTTAATGAAAGACTGGCCAATGTCATAGCCTAACTCGACTGAAGACTGCATGACGGACCAGTAGCTGCCGTAATCAATCCCTTTCCAATCAACACCGACAAGCTGACCACCCCAAATACCGACAATCATGAAGATCATGGTCAGTAGCGGCATAGAAATCACACCTGCCCAAAAACGCGGTGCAATGACACGGCGCAACGGATCCACTGCCATCATTTCCAAACTAGAAAGTTGTTCAGTGGTTTTCATCAAACCAATTTCAGCGGTCAACGCCGAACCGGCACGACCCGCAAACAAAAGCGCGGTGACAACAGGTCCTAATTCTCGCAATAAAGACAGTGCAACCATTTGTCCCAAAGAACTTTCAGCGCCAAAGCCGGCCAAAACCAGATAGCCTTGCAAGCTCAAAACCATGCCAATGAACAAACCAGACACCATAATGATCGCGAGTGAACGTACACCAACGGAATAGAGCTGAGTGATTAATAGCGGGAACATTTTCTTGGGTTGCGGCTTGCCAATTAACGCCCCCATTAAAACAAAGGTGGCACGCCCCATTGTCCGAGACACGGACATAACGCGGGCGCCAAGATCTTGGACCATATTAACGATCACGAAAACAGCTCCTGTGTGATGTCTTTGGCGGGATACCGAAATGGCACAGGGCCATCTGCATCGCCTTTAAGAAATTGACTAACCCTCGGGTCCGGATTGTCACGTAATGATTGCGGTGATCCTGATGCGATAATTTTGCCATCAGTGAGCAAATAGACATGATCAGCAATGCTCATTACCTCAGGTACATCATGCGACACCACTATCGCCGTAAGACCTAACGCTTGATTGAGATTGCGAATCAGAGAGACCAACACGCCCATAGTGATCGGATCTTGCCCAACAAAAGGCTCATCAAACATGATCATTTCTGGGTCAAGCGCAATCGCGCGCGCCAACGCGGCACGTCTCGCCATGCCGCCAGACAAACTGCTCGGCATCAAATCTGCCGCCCCTCGAAGCCCCACAGCCTCTAGCTTAAGTAAGACGATGGTTTTAATAAGCGCTTCAGATAGTTCTGTATGCTCTCGCAAAGGGAAAGCAACATTATCAAAAACGGTCATATCCGTGAACAGTGCGCCAGATTGAAACAGCATGCTCATGCGCTTTCGAACGTCATACAATTTGCGACGTGAAAGGGTCGGAATATCATGTCCAGCAAACTCGATAGTGCCGCGATCAGGCGGTAACTGGCCGCCAATCAAACGGAGTAATGTGGTTTTACCTATTCCGGATGGGCCCATGATTGCTGTGATTTTGCCGACGGGTACGGTCAAGCTCACATCATCAAATATCACCCGATCGCCACGGGAGAAGGACAGGCTATTGATTTCCACTAAGTTATTTGTACTCATCGACGGCCTTTGATAATAACGTCCTTGAATATTAAGTGCCCGATCATAGAGTTAACGGTATTGCAAAACAAGTAATTGAACAGTATTCATTTGTGATTTCTCAGTAAGAAAACTATCAATTTCCGCGCAAACACTGTCTTTTTATGTATGCATCACGTTGAATCAAGATCACTTCTTTAATCAGGCTAGAAAACTCCTCCCCACTACGCGCTGATAAAGACAGACTTTCCCCCAAGAATGTGACCTAACCTGCCTTAATTACTTGGCTCGTCACCCCTTCATTAGCCTTTAACACTTAAGCCTGTCGCAACTATCACGCCGTTTTCCTTCACATTTACTCAATTAGCAGTCAAAATTGCTTTTTGATTCATCCGCACTATTTCTGATCAAAGGTAATTAAATGTTTGAAGCGACCGCCATTCTCGTCGTTGGACTGTGTTTGTTAGTATGGAGTGCTGACAGGCTGGTCTACGGTGCAGCCGCTATAGCCCGTAATGTTGGGATTTCACCGCTAGTCATCGGTATGACTATTCTTGCGATGGGCAGCTCAGCCCCTGAAATGGTGGTGTCAGCAACTGCGGCTCTTAGTGGTAAAACCGACACGGCAGTGGGCAACGTTCTTGGTTCGAACATCGCTAATATTGCTTTGATTTTAGGCGTAACTGCGCTTATCAAGCCACTTGCTATCAGTTCGGGAATCCTTCGCCGCGAATTGCCATTGATGCTTGCCGTTACCTTGGTCGCCGGCGCCATGCTATGGGATAATTACCTTGGCTACTTTGAAGGCATCGCGCTCGCCGTTATGTTTGTCATTTTCCTACTTATCATGATGAAATTTGGTAAAGAGAGTGACAAAGAAGACCCTATGCTTACAGAACAAGAAGCAGAGATCCCTCAAGGGGTAAGCAATGTTTCCGCTGGTATATGGGTTGTTATCGGGCTGGCACTACTTATTTTCAGCGCCGACATGGTCGTAGGCTCAGCCGTGATTATCGCTAAGTCATTCGGTATGAGTGATCTGGTCATCGGTCTAACCATTGTCGCTGTAGGTACAAGCCTTCCTGAACTCGCCGCTTCTGTCGCTGGCGTATTGAAAGGTGAAGACGATCTGGCGGTGGGTAACATCATCGGCTCAAACATCTTCAATATTCTTGCCGTCATGGGCATCCCAGCGATTCTGGCACCATCATCCCTTAACCCACTTGCGATGGAACGTGACTTCTATGTCATGCTCGCCCTCTCTGTATTGCTATTTTTGTTTGCTGCAGGCAAAAACAGAATCATCAGACGCTGGGAAGGTATCGTGCTGTTGATTTGTTTCGTCGGCTATCAAGGCTACTTGCTCACTAACTTTGCATCCTGATCGGATTACCTATGACTGATTTTGATTTTTGCCAAGCAGGCATCACCACACTAAAAATCGAACTGGATGCCATTGCTCAATTGGAGCAATACATCAACCAAGATTTCGAACAAGCTTGTCAGCTGATTCAAAGTGCTACAGGTAAGGTCGTTGTCATGGGGATGGGCAAATCTGGTCACATTGGCAATAAAATCGCGGCGACGCTGGCAAGTACCGGTACGCCGTCCTTTTTTGTGCACCCTGGTGAAGCCAGTCATGGCGATCTTGGCATGATCGAAAAAGGCGATGTGGTGTTAGCAATATCAAACTCAGGGGAAGCAGCGGAGATCATTACGTTGCTGCCCGTCGTTAAACGTCGTGGCATTTCACTGATCACCATGACGGGCAACCCATCATCAACCATGGCGCGTTTGGCACAAGTTAACCTTTGTATCAAAGTACCAAAAGAAGCCTGCCCTATTGGCCTTGCACCAACCTCGAGCACCACGGCGACATTGGTGATGGGTGATGCACTCGCTATTGCGCTAATGCAAGCCAAAGGCTTTACTGCCGATGACTTTGCTCTGTCTCATCCCGGTGGCGCACTTGGTAGAAAACTGCTGCTGCGCATTTCTGATGTGATGCACTCCGGTGATGCGCTACCGACGGTCATACCCGATGCTACCGTTCGCGATGCCCTGCTCGAGATATCTGCCAAAGGGCTAGGTATGACAGCCATTGTGGAGCATGATGGTGCGCTATGCGGTATTTTCACTGACGGTGATTTACGCCGCTTACTCGACCAACGCTTGGATTTACACACCACACGCATTGGCGATGTGATGGGTCAAAACCCACAGTCTGTCAGTGCCGACTTACTGGCGGCTGAAGGCCTTAAGCAAATGGAAGAGAAAAAGATCAATGGTTTGCTGGTCACTGAAAACGGCAAGCTGATTGGCGCGCTAAATATGCACGACCTGCTTAAAGCTGGAGTCATGTAATGCATACTGAGACCGAAACGCTATACGGCCCCGTTCCCACCCGCATCGTCGAACGTGCGGCATCGATAAAGCTGCTGATCTGCGATGTGGATGGTGTGTTCTCTGATGGACGCATCTATATGGGTAACGACGGTGAGGAGCTTAAAACGTTCCACACCCGAGACGGCTACGGCATCAAAGCACTAATGAGCGCAGGTATCGACATCGCTATCATTACGGGCCGAAAGTCAGCCATCGTTGAACGACGCATGTCTGCCCTTGGTATCACCCACATTTATCAAGGCCAAGATGACAAGGCTTCGGCTTATCAAGATCTTGCGGCAAAGCTGGGTGTACCTGCCGAGCAAACGGCCTACATGGGTGACGATTTAATTGACTGGGCGGTCATGTCACAAGTGGGTCTGTCAGTCTGCGTCAATGACGGACACCCTTTGCTCGCACAACGTGCTGATTGGGTAACACGTATTCCAGGCGGCTACGGCGCGGTTCGTGAAGTGTGCGATCTTATCCTTGAAGCGCGAGGAGAGCTCGATGCGCATAAAGGACTGAGCATATGATGCTGCAACGTCTCGGTATGGTTGTACTGCTGGCGGTGTGCGGTTACACAGGCTATTACCTGTTGAACCAACACTACTGGCAAACCGAAGCACAAGTGGCTCCCGATGCTGAAAAACCCCTATTCACGGCGGAAGATGTGAAATCTACCTCCTACAACGAACAAGGTATTCGCAATTACACGCTGGACTCAACACATCTAGAGTATTATCAGCAAATTGACGAGACCCATTTTAATGAACCCGTCTTGTGGACTTATAAAGATGGCACTGCCGAAGAGTGGCGGATAAGCTCTGAGTTTGCTGTTCTTGAGAATAAGCACATTCTAGTGATGACAGGTCGCGTCAGGATCTTTAACCTGTTGCCAGACGCACAGATAAAAGTTGTCACCACAGAGAAACTCACCCTCAACCTTACCTCACATGATTTTTGGTCAGATACAGAAACCGAAATCACAGGAACAGGGCTTCAAACGAGTGGGCTCAGGGCGAAAGGCAATTTTGGCTCCCATCAGATGGAACTGATTGAACAAGTGAAGAGTAGGTATGAAGCAAAAACGAAATAAATTCTTTGCCGTCATTGTGATGCTAATTTCAAGCAGTGCTATGGCCTTGTCAACAGATGCTGAGCAGCCAATTTATATTGACTCCGACTCGCAAAACCTAGACATGACAACCAACACCGTGATTTTCACGGGCAATGTTTATCTCCGTCAAGGCTCTATTCGCCTGAACGCCGACAAAGTTGTGGTGACTCGTCCATCGGGTCAAGAAGGCGCTGAAATTATTGACGCTTATGGTAAGCCTGCGACCTTTGAACAAACGTTGGATGATGGCAAAAAGATAAACGGTGAAGCGCTCGATCTTCAGTACGAAACAGCAAAAAGCTTCCTGACGATGACCAACAGGGCCGTATTGACCCAAGAAGGTGGCAATCAGGTCGAAGGTCAAAAGATCACCTATAACATCGATAAACAGCTTTTGGTCGCAGAAAGTGATTCAAGCAGTCGCGTCACGACTGTACTGCAACCACAAACCAAACAAGATAAGAAATAAATCTGAATGGCCATACTCACCGCTAAAAATCTTGCGAAAAGCTATAACGGACGAAAAGTCGTTACTGATGTCAGCCTCGAAGTGAAATCTGGCGAAATTGTTGGCTTACTTGGCCCTAATGGCGCCGGTAAAACCACCTCTTTCTACATGATTGTTGGCCTAGTGGCCCGCGATGAAGGCACGATTCATATTGATGATCTCGACATCAGCATCCAGCCCATGCACAACCGCTCTCGCATGGGAATTGGCTATTTACCCCAAGAAGCCTCTATTTTTCGTAAGCTCAGTGTTTACGATAATTTGATGGCGGTATTGCAAACCCGTTCAGATTTATCAAAAGAAGAGAAACAAGACAAAGCTGAGGACTTACTCGATGAGTTCAACATCCAACATATCCGAAACAGCATGGGTATGGCATTGTCCGGTGGTGAACGTCGCCGTGTGGAAATCGCCCGAGCACTCGCGGCAAACCCAAAATTTATTCTTCTTGATGAACCATTTGCGGGTGTTGACCCCATTTCGGTTATTGATATCAAAAAAATCATTGAACATCTTCGAGACCGTGGCTTAGGTGTCTTAATTACGGACCACAACGTACGTGAAACGCTCAGTGTGTGTGAGCACGCCTATATTGTGAGTCAAGGACACTTGATTGCGCATGGTACTCCTGATGAAGTGCTCAACGATGAGCATGTAAAACGAGTCTATCTCGGAGACCAGTTCAGGCTATAGTTATAGAGTTCGGTTGGCGAACCGCTCCAAATATATGCACTAATAATAAAATTAGGAAAGGTGCCAGAATCAGTATGAAACCCTCGCTTCAGCTTAAGCTTGGCCAACAACTTGCGATGACGCCGCAGTTGCAACAGGCGATCCGCCTATTGCAGTTGTCGACGCTCGATCTGCAACAAGAAATCCAAGAAGCATTGGAAGCTAACCCTCTCCTAGAGCAGGACGAGTCGACGGATAGCGAAGACGGTGAGGGTGAAGAGACGTTTAACGGTGATGACAACACAAGCGCCACTGCCGACAGTCAACAAGACACGCTCGATAGCTCTGATGCCATGGAACAACAGGAAATGCCCGAAGATCTTCCTGTTGATACAACATGGGATGACATGTACAGCGCCAACACCGGCAGTACAGGTATTTCCCTCGGTGATGACATACCTGTCTATCAGGGAGAAACCACCGAAACCCTGCACGATTACCTCACTTGGCAAGTCCAGCTCACACCATTTTCTGAAGTCGACCTCGCAATCGCTACGGCTATCATTGATGCAGTCGATGATAAAGGCTACCTCACCGTAACTTGCGAAGACATCTTAGAGAGCATGGGCGCTGAAGATGACGACATTGAATTAGATGAAGTTGAAGCCGTTCTTAAACGCGTTCAGCAATTCGACCCTCTCGGTGTCGCATCCCGATCTTTGCAAGAGTGTCTGCTGCTCCAACTCGCCGCCTTTGCGGAAGATACGCCATGGCTTGCTGAAGCCCGTATGGTGCTAAAAGGCCACATGAACGCGTTGGCTAATCGCGATTTCCGGCTGATAATGAAAGAAAGTAAACTTCGCGAGCCCGAGCTCAAAGAAGTGATGCAACTCATTCACACGCTTGAGCCTCGCCCTGGCAACCTCATTGTGACCAATGAAGCGGAATATGTGATCCCAGATGTGTCTGTGATCAAAGATCGTGGCAAGTGGATGGTTAACATCAACCCTGACAGCGTGCCTCGTCTAAAGGTGAATCAGCAATACGCCGCGCTCACCAAAAATGGCTGTAGTGCAGCAGATAGCCAATTTATTCGCAGCCACTTACAAGATGCTAAGTGGTTGATAAAAAGCTTAGAAAGTCGAAATGAAACCTTGCTCAAAGTGGCACGATGCATCGTTGAGCATCAGCAAGATTTCTTTGAATTCGGCGAAGAAGCGATGAAGCCAATGGTACTAAACGATATCGCCATGGCAGTGGAAATGCATGAATCCACCATCTCTCGGGTGACGACCCAAAAATACATGCATACCCCTAGGGGCATTTTTGAACTGAAATACTTCTTCTCGAGCCATGTCAGTACTGACAATGGCGGTGAATGCAGCTCTACGGCAATTCGTGCATTGGTCAAAAAGTTGGTAGCCGCCGAAAATCAGGCAAAACCACTTAGCGACAGCAAGATTGCCACACTGCTGGCGGAGCAAGGGATCCAGGTCGCAAGGCGAACAATCGCCAAATATCGCGAGTCTCTGGGTATTGCCCCGTCAAATCAGCGTAAACGCCTTATCTAGGCGTCCAATCAAAAGGAAGATGTTTATGCAAATCAATCTCACCGGTCACCACGTAGAGATCACCGACGCCCTTAGGGAATATGTGACAACCAAGTTTGATAAGCTCGAACGATTTTTTGATCATATCAATAACGTTCATGTTGTGCTTAACGTCGAAAAACTCCAACAGATTGCCGAAGCGACCCTGCATGTAAACAACGGCGAGATTTTCGCAAAAGCAGATTCAGAGAACATGTACGCTGCCATCGATTCGCTGACAGACAAGCTAATTAAGCAGTTAAGTAAACACAAAGAAAAGATGAATCACCATTAATCATGGAACTTAAAGACGTACTTAAATTGGACTGCACGAAAAGTGCAGTCCTTTGTTCAAGTAAGAAACGCGCACTTGAAATGATCAGTGAATTCGCTGCCATCGAATTGGATCAAAACCCACAGAAACTCTTTGAGTGCATGTTGGGCAGAGAAAAAATGGGCAGTACGGGCATTGGGAATGGAATAGCCATTCCCCATGGCCGTATCTTCAACAGCGATCACGCCGTCGGTGTATTCATTCAATGTGCTGAACCTATTGAGTTTGATGCCATTGATAACCAACCCGTCGATCTCTTATTCGCGCTACTGGTTCCTGATGATCAATGCAAAGAGCACTTGAAGACCCTGTCTTTGATCGCGCAGAAACTCGGCGACAAACAAATTTGTCGGCAGCTGCGTCATGCAAACTCAGATCAAGAGCTTTACGACATCATTACCGGATAACGCCACCAGGAATACACCATGCAGTTGAAAATCGTCAGTGGCCGTTCGGGTTCAGGAAAGTCTGTTGCGCTCCGTGTTTTAGAAGATCTCGGCTACTACTGTGTCGATAACCTTCCTGTAGATTTGTTGCCTCAGTTTGTCGCGGCTCAAAATGACGACGACTCTCAAATTGCCGTCAGCATCGATATTCGCAACATGCCGGCCGACCCAGAAGAGATCACCCAGACCCTCGCCCAATTGCCTGATGACGTTGATGTCGATATCTTCTTTCTTGATGCTGATGACAACGAATTGGTGAAACGCTTTAGCGAAACCCGACGCCTACACCCGTTATCTCGCGACAACCTCTCGCTCGAACAAGCTATCGACAAAGAGAAGCAACTGCTGACGCCGTTGAAAGAGCGTGCCGATAAAGTTATCAACACCTCCAAACATTCCATCCATGATCTCAGTGAAGCGGTTCGTGCGTTAGTGTTAGGAAGAACCAACCGAGATCTGGTGATGGTGTTTGAATCTTTCGGCTTCAAGCATGGCTTGCCGTCTGACGCTGATTTTGTGTTTGATGTGCGTTTTTTGCCAAACCCACATTGGGAACCGGCACTACGCCCGCTCACTGGTCTCGATGAACCTGTCAAAATGTTCCTCGCCGCAGAGCAAGACGTTGCCATGTTGATCGCGCAAGTCAAAAGCTTTCTCGAGTCTTGGTTACCGGCACTTGAGAAAAATAACCGCAGCTACCTGACCGTCGCTATCGGTTGTACGGGTGGGCAACATCGCTCTGTATATATCGCGCAATTTTTAGCCGATTACTTCGCCGCGCACAACCATCAAGTCCAAATTAGACACCGCACACTCGAAGGGAAAATATGAATCATGTAAGCAAGGAAGTGCTGATTCAAAATCGACTTGGGTTACACGCTCGTGCAGCCGTCAAACTGGTAGAAATGGCACAAAGCTTTGAAGCCGAAGTGATGATTTCTAAAGACGACCAAACCGTCACTGCTGACAGCGTGATGGCTATCCTTTTGCTGGATTCTAGTCAGGGTGAGCAAATTACAATATCAGCCGAAGGGCAACAGGCACAGCAAGCCTTAGACGCGGTTACCGCGCTCATCGAAGCGGGCTTTGACGAAGAAAGCTGAGTAAATTCTCATCTGAGACGCAACCGCCCATTTCGTTCTGCTTGGGACAAAAAACGCATAAGACAGCCTGTTCAGATTACGTTAATATTCATACCATTGCGCCACTCGCCGTCACACGGACATTTCCATGGCAGAGAATTACGAAGTAGAAGCGTCAAGTCAGACGCATCAAACCTTGCAGGAAGTTAGCCGCGCCTTAGAAAACGGCATGTTTGTTCACGTCCGTCGTTTACTTGAGGACATGGAACCTGAGGACATTGCTCACCTTCTAGAAGCCTCCCCACCAAAGAGCCGCTTGGTTCTGTGGCAGCTTACCGATCCCGAAGAACAAGGTGAAATCCTCGAAGAGCTTTCCGAAGATGTAAAAGACGGCATCATGGTCCGTATGCAACCGGAGCAGCTTGCCGCTGCAACGGAAGGCATGGATACGGATGATGTCGCTTATCTACTTCGAAGCCTACCGAATAGCGTCTCTCAAGACGTTCTTGCCCAAATGGATGCACAAGATCGTGCACGGGTTGAGCAAGCTCTGGCATACCCAGAGGACACCGCAGGCGGGATGATGAACACCGACGTGGTGACCATTCGCTCTGATGTTACCGTGGATGTAGTACTGCGTTACCTGCGTATGAAAGGCGAGCTGCCTGAAGCCACTGATACCCTCTATGTGGTGGATGAAAACAGCCATCTTATCGGTTCATTACCTATCACGGCTCTGTTGACCACGCAGCCCGACACCGACATTCTCGACATCATGGAAGACGCAGACGAAGCGATTCCTGTTGATATGGATGATGGTGAAGTAGCGAGCCTTTTCGAACGCCGAAATTGGGTCTCCGCACCTGTCGTTGACGAAAATCAACACCTTGTGGGGCGTATCACCATCGATGACGTGGTCGATATTATTCGTGAAGACGCCGAGCATTCCATGATGAGCATGGCGGGTCTGGATGACGAAGAAGATACCTTTGCACCCGTACTCAAATCTGCGCGTAGCCGTAGCATTTGGCTCGGCGCCAACGTTCTCGCAGCCCTTGCCGCTGCATCCGTCTCTAATCTATTTGAAAACACACTCGAGCAAATGGCTGCTATTGCTGTTTTGATGACCATCGTACCCTCGATGGGTGGCGTTGCCGGTAACCAAACCGTGGCACTGGTTATTCGCGGCTTGGCCGTCGGACACATTGGTGATTCCAACACGCGTTGGTTGCTAAGAAAAGAAGCACTCGTTGGCTTACTCAACGGCGTTATTTGGGCGTGTATCATTGGTGGCGTGGTCGTTCTCTGGAAGGGTAGCCTCATGCTAGGGGCAATTATCGCGGCAGCGATGTTGACCAACTTAGTGGTGGCTGGTGTTGCTGGTGTGACTGTACCCATCATGCTCAAGAAGATGAAAATCGACCCTGCTCTTGCTGGCGGCATGGCACTGACCACGATTACAGATATGATTGGTTTGTCTGTTTTCCTCGGTCTTGCGACGGTTTTCTTAGTTTAACGAGATCTTAGATGCCAAATCTTAGATCTTAGGTCCTGAATAAAAGCTTAACTGAACTCGATACAAAAAAAGCGGCTTCTGAAAACAGAGCCGCTTTTTCTTTTCCTAGGACCGGCTATGCCTAGCCTCTAACCTATCACTCACCGCCAATTTTCAGTGATTCCACCAAAATCGATCCGGTTTGGATTTGGCTGCGATATTCTATATCAGCACCGACAGCAACAATCTGTTTGTAAATATCGGCAAGATTTCCTGCGATGGTAATTTCACTGACTGGATATTGAATTTCACCATTCTCTACCCAAAAGCCCGCGGCGCCACGCGAATAGTCGCCCGTAACAATATTCACGCCTTGGCCCATCACTTCAGTGACCAACAACCCAGTGCCTAGGGCTTTCAGCATTTGCTCAAAAGATTGCCCCGTGTTACCCACAAACCAGTTATGAATCCCACCCGCGTGACCTGTCGGTTGCATTCCCAACTTACGCGCTGCGTAGCTGGTCGCCAAGTAGGTTTGTAGCGTGCCATCTTTGATAATATCGAGATCTTTGGTGATCACCCCTTCGCTATCAAACGGAGAGCTGGCCATCCCTTTAAGGATATGTGGACGCTCATAGATAGAAAACCACTCAGGTAAAATCTGATGGCCTAGCTTATCCAACAAGAACGAAGACTTACGATACAAACTTGAACCGCTAATCGCGCCAACTAAGTGACCAAGCAGCCCTGTTGCTACATCAGCAGAGAACATCACAGGCACTTTGCGCGTGGTTAGGCGACGCGGCTCCATACGATCAATCGTGCGTTGTGCCGCTTCGATACCGACTTTTTCAGGAGCCCAAAGCTCGTTTTTATCACGAGAAACCGTGTAGCTATAATCTCGCTCCATGCCTTTGCTGTCTTCAGCAATCACGCTACAGCTAATGCTGTGACGGCTTGAAGCGTAGCTACCCAGCATGCCATGGCTGTTGCCATACACACGCACGCCGTAATGGCTGTCGTAACTCGCACCATCACTGAACTTGATACGCTTATCGTAATCCAGTGCCGCACGTTCGGCGGCAATCGCTTTTTCAGCGGCATGATCAGGCTCAGGTTCGTCAGGGTAGAACAAATCTAAATCGGGGTAATCGTAAGCCATCAATTCAGCTGGTGCGGGACCTGAAAACGGATCTTCTGACGTGTAGTTAGCAATATCTAACGCAGCAGCAACAGTTTGGGCAATGGCTTTTTCAGACAGATCAGACGTTGATGCGCTGCCTTTACGCTGGCCACGATATACCGTGATACCCAGAGCACCGTCGCTGTTAAATTCGACGCTTTCCACTTCGCACATACGAGTAGCAACGCTGATCCCCGTAGTTTTGGTGATCGCGACTTCAGCGGCATCTGCTTTTTTCCCAGCCAGCTCTAAAGCACGGGTGACCGCAGCTTCTAACTCAGCACGTTGCTGAGCAACCTGTTGTTTCACGTCCATAAAGTCTTAAATTGATGTGTGTTGCTAATAAGCATACCATTCGAAGCCATTACCGTGCTTATAAAACACCTGCAAAACTCCACATTCTTGACCATACCAACATGAATCAATCTCCCTAATTCACATCCCGCACTGTCCCAACATCCTGCCACAATGAAACAATCACAATGGGCGAGCAACCACAGAAGTGGCTGAACACGCTCATATCAATGCTCATCACATAATATTCGATGATTTTAAGCGCTAAGAATGAGCGAATATTTGTAGATATTGGTATAAACTAAGGCGCTAAAGTAAGCGATAACCTCGGGAAAGATTATGGGCCGTAAGAACAAACGTGAGCCTTGGGAAGAGGAAGAAGAGATCATCTGGGTCAGCAAATCCGAGATGAAGCGAGACATGGAAGCATTGCAAAAACTAGGTCAAGAGCTGGTCGAGCTTAGGCCGTCAGTACTGGCAAAGTTTCCACTGGACGACGATCTGCGTACCGCAGTGACGGATGCACAACGCTTTGAAAAAGAAGCACGACGTCGCCAGTTTCAGCTTATCGGCAAAATGATGCGTACCCGCGACATTGAGCCTATTCAAGCTGCAATAGATCTTCTACAGAACAAGCACAATCAGCAAACCATCGAGCTGCATAAGCTTGAAAAAATGCGTGACCGCATGATTGCTGATGGTGATGACGTCATTAATGAAGTCATGGATGCGCACCCTAATGCCGATCGTCAGAAGCTTCGTCAATTGGCTCGTCAGGCGAAAAAAGAGCAAGAAAGCAACAAGCCCCCTAAAGCGTCTCGTGAGATTTTCAAAATCCTACGAGCACTCAAAGCAGAAGCCGATAAATAGGTACTTCTGTTTTGCGACCAATCAGGGCGACATTGCTATCTATAAAAAAAACCGGGAGATCCCCGGTTTTTTTGTTTCTGCTTCAACGCACAATATCTGGCGGTTATTCTGTTCCACCGACGGTCATCGCATCGATTTTCAGCGTTGGCTGTCCAACCCCGACTGGAACACTTTGACCCGCTTTACCACACACGCCCACACCACGATCCAGTTTAAGATCGTTACCGACCATCGAAATCTGTTGCATCGCTTCAATGCCGCTGCCGATTAAGGTCGCCCCTTTCACTGGCGTTGTCACTTTACCGTTTTCAATCAGATACGCTTCACTGGTAGAGAACACAAATTTGCCAGATGTAATATCGACCTGACCACCGCCAAAGTTCGGTGCATAAAGGCCGTATTCAACACTGCTGATCATCTCTTCCGGTGTGCTTTCACCACCCAACATGTAGGTATTGGTCATGCGTGGCATGGGCAGGTGCGCATACGATTCACGACGGCCATTCCCTGTTGGCGCAACCCCCATCAGATGTGCATTATGCTTATCTTGCATATAGCCTTTCAAAATGCCGTTTTCAATCAGCACATTGTATTGGCCTGGAACACCCTCATCATCGATGTTTAACGAACCACGTCGATCTTGCAGCGTACCGTCATCAACAATAGTGCAAAGCGTTGATGTTACTTGCTCACCGATTTGTCCGGTAAACACAGAGGACTCTTTACGGTTAAAGTCACCTTCCAAACCATGGCCTACCGCTTCATGAAGCAGCACGCCTGGCCAACCTGCACCTAATACCACGGGCATAGTGCCTGCAGGTGCTGCTTTCGCATGAAGATTAACCAATGCTTGACGGACAGCTTCATCGGCATAATGCATCGCCACTGTTTTTCCGTCTTCATCTGACACGAAGTATTGATACCCAAATCGACCGCCACCACCTGCAGAGCCACGCTCACGACGTCCGTCTTTTTCTACTAGTACGCTAATAGATAAACGCACTAATGGGCGAGTATCTGCAGCATAAGTGCCATCTGTTGCTGCAATCAACACTTGTTCATACACGCCACTAATGCTGACCGAGACTTCCTGGATCAAAGGCTCTTTCGCGCGAATATACACATCCACTTCTTTTAGCAGCGCAATTTTATCTTGCTTTGACATGCTTTGAAGCGGGTCAATAGCTTGATAAATCATAGGATATGCGCGATTAGCAAAAGCAGAAACTTTGAGCTTACCGCCTTTATCTGCAATACCGCGCGCCGCCGTTGCGCTTTGCATCAAGGCATCAGCATTGATTTGGTCTGAATACGCAAAACCGGTTTTCTCACCGCTAATAGCACGAACGCCAACACCACGATCAATGTTGAAAGAACCATCTTTAATAATGCTGTCTTCCAAGACGAGCGACTCATGCCAGCAAGACTGGAAGTAAACGTCACCGTAATCGATGTTTCTTGCGGCCAGATGCTCCAGCGTTTGGCTGAGTTGACTTTTGCTCACACCCGACAGGTGCAGCATCGTTTCTTCGACGTGTTCCAGACTCATGGATAAATTGCTCTTTAGCGCTGAAAAAAGAAATGTCCCGTCACGGGTTTAGTCACGGGATTAATAATGAATTGAGGTTGCGCTATTTCATCACGCATTGCAACTGAGCATGCTGTAATAGCGGCATTTTGCTGCGTATCGCGCTGTTAGAAGCCAAATCCACATCGGCCCACGCAGTGCCAATATTGTTGTTTAGCTCGCACGCAACTTGCCCCCAAGGGTCAATAATCATTGAGTGCCCATAAGTTTCGCGTCCGCCTTGATGCTCACCGCATTGCGCTGCTGCAAGTACCCAACACTGGGTCTCAATGGCACGAGCACGAAGTAAAACTTCCCAATGCGCCGCACCCGTTACCTTGGTAAACGCCGCAGGCACAACAATGATGTCAGCGCCGCGCTGACGAAGTGCCGCGTAAAGTTGCGGGAAGCGAATGTCGTAACATATGGATAAGCCAAGCATGCCAAATGGCGTATCAACCAGTGCAAGATTTTCACCGGCACGGAAAGTATCTGACTCGCGATAACTGCGATGATTATCCGCAATATCAACATCAAACATGTGCAGCTTTTCGTAAGAAGCACGCAAATTGCCGGCAGCGTCATAGACTAAACACGTGGTACTCAATGTGCCGTCATGATTACGGATCGGAAACGAACCCATCACTAGCCAAATACCGAGTTCAAACGCTAACTCTGATAATCGCTTTTGAAGCGGACCATGGCCCAATTCTTCTGCATACTTCTCATAGTCTTCTTTGCGGCCGAAAACGAGTGCATTTTCAGGCGTCAAAATCAAACGGGCACCTTGTGCTTGTAAATGCTTGAGCTGACTTTCCAGCACATCAAGGTTATCTTCAGCATTTACACCCGAGTTCATTTGTACAACACCAAACTTGGTCATTACTATTTGCTCCCTTGCTGCTCGGTACGCAGGCGCTCTGTGGCCTGCTCCGGTAACGTCACTTCGCTTGAACTTCGCGACACTTCCCTGACTAATGGGTCATCAATTGCCCCAGTTACTTGATATCGGACTTGCGTAAACGCATCCACGACAGGCGAGAGAACGGTTGTCACCGCCAAGACATAGAGCGCAGTCTGAGGCGCCACAGCAAACGCGGTTAAGACCGGAATGCCCGACGTTATATCAGGGATGAAGCGCACCTCAGCATTTACCTGATTTTTCACCAGATTCGCTATCCCTTTAATAAACATATCACCTGCCAGCGCTTTCATCTGGATATTATCCGTGACAACGACCCCGTTAGTGATTGATGCGCTACCGCTGATCTCATCAAAAGCAAGACCATCCTCAAACACGCCGGTAAAGTCGAGCTGCATTTTTCGCAGAATAGAATCTAGGCTAAACAGACCAAGCAAGCGCCCTGCGCCACCCACACCGCTGACGTATCCATCTTCTATCTTGGTCTCTAACATACCGTTCAAACTGGCGATATCCATCGACCACGGCGCCCCCTCAAAGCGCAGATCGCCTTTGGTTTTTACGCTGGCATCTTGAATGCCCCCCGTCACCGCAAAGCGCCCCATCAAATCGCTGCTGTTTTCACCCTGAATATCAAAAGTTAACTGACTCTTGTTTATCCCTTGAGGGGTAATTTCCCAATCACCATTGGCCGTTAATTGGGTACTACCGCTGCCGAGGTTAAATTTGGATAACGTCAGTTTTTCACCCGATTTCAAAAGCTGTGATTCCACACGACCAATACGATAGCCTTGCAGCCACAATTCGTTGATCACGAGATCGGTCGAGGGGATTTTCGCCATCAACGCGCGATCCATATCAGTTGCGGTCGGGTTTTTCTTTGTCGAATCGCGCAGTTTTACGTCATCATCTAGATCAATATTGAGGAATAAATGCTCGATAGAGACGGTTAGGAATTTATCTTCATCCCACCACGCATCACCTGAGAGCTCCTCACTGCCCACAAGAATATGGAAGCCATCACTTTTCTCTCTAGCAGCCAGCGAGAAATGGTTAAACGTCAGCTCACCAGCTAGGACTTTTTCCGCTTTCACGTTCACTCGAGAAGGCGAAGGCACGTTAACTGGCATTTCCTGCTTCTTACCTACCAGGCTTTGCTGGTAACGGGCAAGTACTTCCTTCCATGCCAAAACATCCAGTAAGGGAACATCCACGCTCACAGCATTGCCAGAAAGCGGCTTTAACGAGAGCTCTCCTTCTCCCATGAGTATTCGGCTGCGCGTAATCGTGGGTTTCTCACCACTGATATCCACGTCCGCTTGGTATTTGAGTTGCGGTAGCTCGACTTGCCCGACCAAAGCTTGCCCATTCCCCGACGCTTTGAGGTAGCCATGGCCTTTAATAAATGACGACTTTTCAAGTGGTGCAGGCAGGTTCACATCCATTTGAGTGAGGTCTGCATCCAAAAGTACATCGTAGGTAAAACCAATGTCTCGCAATGCAATACCGACATCAAGATCCCATGATGAGCGTCCTTCAATGAAATCAAGATCCGGCAATTCCAGCGCAGCTTTTAGCTTATCGGCCTGCCATTTTCCTGCAATGTCGATATTGACCAAGTAATTATCCGCTTCACTTTCCCCTTTAAACCCAACGCTAATAGGCTGATTGAGCAAATTGGCTTTAAGGTTTTTTGCCCAAATCAAATCGTTATCAAACTCTAGTTTGCCTTTCACGTTGTTAAGGGTGATTGGCGGGCTAACAATCGCCACCTTGCTATCATTTAATGAAGCGGAACCCTTAACGCTGACATCATCTCCATTGAGCGGAATAGCCAACGAGATGTCGCCCATGACCTGGCCATCTACCTGTACATGGGTCAGTGCTGCGCCGACTGAATCAACCAATGGTGTTGCGAGCATATATTGGTGCAAATCTTTACCGCTAGAAGCGATTTTTGCATCAATAAACAATTTGCCATTCTCATTGCTGAGCGACGGAATTTCACCTTTCAGATCATAGCCTCGGGCACCCATCAGATCGACGTTACTGGCTTCCAAGAAAAGCGTGTCGTTTTGAAACAATAAATCGAGATCGAGACCTGTCAGCGTCGGCCATTGGGTATCGAAGCTAAATTTTGCATTTCTGATCGGCACAAATGCTTGAAAAACGCCTTGATGCTCTGGGTAAGGGAATGTACTGAAATCGCCGTACCACACCAATTTAGCAAGATCCGCTTGCCCGCCTCTAATAGCCGCAGAAAGAAAGTCCGTCAGATCATGACCGAGTGCCAAGGTCGGTAAATAGCGCCATGTTTCCCCAGCATCACTCAGACTCGCTTCGGCGTAAAAAGCCAGCCAACTGTTTCCTTCAAACGGAATATCGAGTTTAAACTCACCCACTACATCCAAATGCGGAGAGCGCACGGCAACACTGTCTGACCAAATCACAACGCGATCGTCGTTATAGTCCCAAAACGCCGTGACATCACCTTGCTTAATATCCAATGGCGCTTGGAAAAACTCGCCATAAGGTAAGGTGTCATCTTGCATTGCCAGCGTCACTTTGCCGTTGGTCCCTTCGCCAACCAACGCCAATTGAAGCTTGTGCACTTCTGGTAAATAGCTCCAGTGTTTAAATGCTAGATCCTCAAACGTCGCCGAGTAAGCAATATCTGATGTTGTTGGCTTAGTAATACGAATGTCTTTTGCTTGTCCTGATGGTGCGAGGGAGGTGATGGCCTGCTCTACGCCGGAAGGAATATCGAACACTTCCCTCAGTGGCAGCAATAAAGGCAGGTCTAGCATCGCCAGATTCATCTTCCATTCATTGTCAGAAAATTCAGCACGCAGCCCCGGATCGGGCCAAAGCTCCTTTCCGGTTTTAATCGCTAGATTATCTGTCGCCACTCGCCAGCCCGCATCGTCTGACCGTTCCAGGAGGATATGGCCGTTCTCAATCGAGACCGACTGCAACGTATCATGCGCTTGCAACGAGGGCGTCTTTGAATGCCACGCCATGGCGCTGTTGGTTAGGCTCACTAGCGCAGTTTTTGGCATACCATCTGCAACCGTTAACCACGCCTCACCCGCCACTTTCGCATGCGATAAAGTGATCTTTGGATTAATGAATTTGGCAATCCAAGCCCGTAAAGATACGTCCTCAGCATGAAGGTAAAAATCACCATCGAGTGAGCCAAGCCCATTGCTTTCCGTGAAGACACCACGAATATCGACCTGATTGAGCGATGTTCCAACCACACTCACCACGCCTTGAACATGATGTTGACCGGATTGGTTATCCCAACGCAGTGACTCAATGTTGATGGTTTTACGCTCGTCAGACGGTGACATCACAGTGACGCGAGCATTGTGAACCGCAAACTGTCCCAGTCCTACTAAGAACAAGCGCTCTAGCTGTGTTTTTAAGCTGCCATCAGGGGTGTTTTTTCGTTCAGGTATTTGCGTAACGTCAACATTCAACCCATCAATACTGATATTGGAAAACGTTGGCTCTCGACGCTGCAAGCTGGCAAACAGGTCGAATTGCATGTCGATGCTGTCAGCCGTAAGAATTTTTTGCCCGCCCTCTGTCGAAGAAAGCGAGAAATCATGGAGGGATAACGAGGGCACCAGATAGCGCCAATGCCCTTTAAATGTGCTGAATTCGACGTGAAAACCACTGGCATCACTTGCCCAACGCTGGATAGGCGCCTTGGCCGTATCCAAATTGGGTAAAACAAGCCGCATGGCAGCAGTCAAAATAGCGATAGCCACCAGCAGAACAACTACCAGCCAAGTGACAATTGCGCCTAAACGCCTGGCAAATCTCACCATGTTACTCTATTCACCGTGCCACTATTCATCACGCTAAATCTGCGCCCATCACTACATCATGACCACATCAAACTGCTCTTGGGTATACAGCGGCTCAACATGGACTTTGACTTGCTTACCGATAAAGACTTCTAGCTCAGCGACAGCATGAGACTCTTCACCTTCCAGTGCCTCACCGACAGCAGGTGATGCATACACAACAAATTTGTCGGCATCGTAAGCGCGATTAACGCGGGTAATTTCACGCAGCACTTCATAACACACGGTTTCTACCGTTTTAACCGAACCACGTCCGACACAGGTTGGGCACTGTCCACACAGCACGTGTTCTATGCTTTCGCGGGTACGCTTACGTGTCATTTCCACCAAACCAAGTTGAGTGAAACCATTGATGTTGGTTTTAACGCGGTCTTTTTGCAGCGCTTGCTCAAGCGATTGAACCACACGCTGACGGTGCTCATCAGAAATCATATCAATGAAATCGATAATGATAATGCCACCGAGGTTACGCAAACGAAGCTGACGGGCGATGGCCTTTGTCGCTTCAGTATTGGTGTTGAAAATTGTCTCTTCGAGGTTTCGACGACCAACAAACGCACCCGTATTAATGTCGATAGTTGTCATCGCCTCGGTCTGATCGATGATGATGTAGCCGCCAGATTTCAATTCAACTTTACGATCCAATGAGCGCTGAATTTCATTTTCTGTGTCATACATGTCGAAGATAGGCTGCTCGCCAGTATAAAGCTCTAGCTTATCCGTCAGCTCAGGAACGAACTCTTCCGTAAACTCACGCAGTGCTTCCATACCCGTGCGGGAATCAACACGAATAATGCTCAGTTCCGTTCCAACAAAGTCACGCAGAATACGCTGAGCCAAACCCAGTTCGCCATATAACATAGATTTTGACGGGCGCTTCGAGCGACGTTCAATCACTTTGTTCCACAAGCGCTTGAGGAAAGCCGCATCTTGATTCATCTCTTCATCAGAGGCACCTTCTGCTGCGGTTCGGATAATAAAACCACCCAAATCATCACAGTAACGCGACACGATTTTTTTCAGACGATCGCGCTCTTTCTCGCTCTCAATACGCTGTGAAACCCCAACATGGGATGCCCCTGGCATAAAGACTAAATAACGGGAGGGTAAGGTGATATCCGTAGTCAGGCGCGCGCCTTTGGTTCCTAGCGGGTCTTTAACCACTTGCACCACGATGTCTTGTCCTTGACGGACCAACTCAGAAATGTCGCGAACCTGAAATTGCTGCTTTTCGTTTTCTGACACACATTCGGTATGAGGAACAATGTCTGACGCATGAAGAAAGGCGGCCTTATCAAGACCAATATCCACGAATGCGGCCTGCATGCCAGGAAGTACTCGACTGACTTTACCTTTGTAAATATTGCCGACAATACCGCGCTTCGCTTCACGCTCAATATGAATTTCCTGAAGGCTACCACCCTCAATCATGGCAACTCGGGTTTCCGTAGGCGTAACGTTGATCAATAACTCTGCGTTCATAGGGATTCACCACATAATTTTTGGAATTCTTTCAACAGAGCATCTGTCTCGTAAAGTGGCAAGCCCACCACAGCATGGTAACTGCCGTCGATACGTATGACGAAACGGCCACCCAGCCCTTGAATTGCGTAACTGCCAGCTTTATCGCAAGGCTCGCCACTTTGCCAATAGGCATCAATTTCCTCGACGCACAATGGCTTAAACCATACCTGAGTTGTGACAAGCGTCGTGAGTGATTGGTTCCTGTCGGCCAAAGTGACTGCCGTCATAACTTGATGCTGACGCCCAGAGAGCATACTCAGCATACGGCGAGAATCATTAAGATCTCTGGGTTTTTCCAACACATCGCCATCACACACCACGATGGTGTCCGAACCCAAAACAGGATGTGGAGATGGCGCAACCAGCACGCCAGCCTTTGCTTTATCAAGTGACAAACGGCGGACATAGTCCGCCGCTTCTTCATGGGGTTGTCGTTGCTCTTCTACGTCAACGCTCAGCACAGAGAAGGATACGGAGAGCTGTTCAAGCAACGCCTTCCTGCGAGGTGAAGCAGACGCGAGGTAAAGCTGAATATCTGCCATTGCTTCTCCAGATTATCGGATAGAAAACTGACGGCGAACCCGTCGCAGCAATAAAAATAGCCAAGGCCACAATAAGAAGTTAAGCACACCCGCCCAAAGCTGTGTTGGATCAAACTGCACGTTGGACACCAAGTATTCTGCCCAAAACTCTAACACCTTCCCGGCTAAAGTCAGCAAGGCCAAAATGGCGGCTTGTTGCCACAAAGACATGTTGCGTAGCATCTGGAAGTTCAGCGCGACAATGTAGACTAGAACAGACATCATCAAACCGCGCACGCCCAGTGTTGAACCGAGCATGAGGTCCCACAGTAAGCCAACCACAAGAGCTGTACCCACATTCACACGATGTGGCAAGGCGAGTACCCAGTAGAAAGCCACCAATAGCACCCAAGAAGGACGAAAAGGCGCGAGCTCTCCAGGCCAAGGAGCCGCTTGCAAAATCAAAGCAACAACAAACGAGAGCCAGATGAACACATGACCGCGAAACGTAGAATTAGCCATTGGTTATCTCTTTTTGTGCATCTGCTGCAGGTGCTTGTTGTTCGGCTTCTGGCCTTTGGCCTTCAGGCATTTTCTTATCGGTCTCTGGCGCTAAATCGCCTTCGGCGTTAAGCGACATATTCGCTTCGGCTGCCGGAGCATGACCTTTTTCAACATTGCTTGGCCATACCAACAACAGATAACGCAGACGATCAAACTGCACTTCAGGCTTAGAATCTACCTGTGCAAACGGACGACGATTGTCAAAAGAAAACGACGTCACTTTCGCCACTGGGTAGCCTTCAGGAAACACGCCACCCAAGCCAGACGTCACTAACATATCGCCAGGTTCAATATCCGCACTGCTTGGAATGTTCTCAAGCTGAATATTGTCAGTTTGCCCACGACCTGCTGCGATAACACGTACGTCGTTACGCACGACTTGAACAGGAATAGCGTGGGTTGGGTCGGTGATCAACAGCACTCGGCTATTGTGAGCACCAACGTAAGAAATTTGCCCAACAATCCCGCGTTCATTAATCACGGGTTGTCCTTCGTATACGCCGTTTGTTCGCCCTTTATCGATCATGACCTGATGCTTGTAAGGGTCAGAATCGACTGCCATCACCTCTGCCACCATTTTGCGTTCATCACGCACAAACGGAGAACCAAGAAGTTCGCGCAATCGTTGATTCTCCTGCTCCATCTGATCAAACAGCAATTGGCTGCTGCGAAGCATCAAGACTTCTTCTTTCAACTGGGTGTTATCAATCAAAAGTTGTTGATGAGACGAAAATTGACGGAACAGGTTATCAAGGAGGTCTCGCGGCATATTCGACGCGTATTGCAGCGGAGCGACCACTGAATTAAGCAGATAGCGAAAATTAGTGAAGGCACCAAGACGACTATCAGCCAGCATAAGGCTGGCTGATATCAAAAGAGCAAACAACAGGCGTAATTGTAAAGATGGCCCACGGCCAAACATTGGTTTCATTCAGTTACAACCTGTTAAACCGATTAGTTGATCGAAGAGGTTTAATCTTCGCTGAATAGATCGCCACCATGCATGTCGATCATTTCCAGTGCCTTACCACCACCACGAGCAACACAAGTGAGGGGGTCTTCAGCCACAACAACAGGAATACCGGTTTCTTCTGTCAGCAAGCGATCTAGGTCGCGCAGTAATGCACCACCGCCCGTCAATACCATGCCGCGCTCAGAAATATCTGACGCTAGCTCTGGTGGACACTGCTCAAGGGCTACCATCACAGCTGAAACGATACCGGATAGCGGCTCTTGCAGCGCTTCCAAAATTTCATTTGAGTTCAACGTAAAGCTACGCGGCACACCTTCAGCAAGGTTACGACCACGCACTTCAATTTCAAGCACTTCATCACCTGGGTAAGCAGAGCCGATTTCGTGTTTGATGCGTTCAGCGGTTGCTTCACCAATCAAGCTACCGTAGTTACGACGCACATAGTTGATCACAGACTCATCAAAACGGTCACCACCAATACGAACAGACGAAGAGTAAACCACACCGTTCAGTGAGATAACGGCCACTTCTGTCGTACCGCCACCGATATCGACAACCATAGAACCGGTTGCTTCTGATACAGGTAAGCCAGCACCAATCGCCGCGGCCATTGGCTCATCAATCAAATACA
Source organism: Enterovibrio sp. FF113 (assembly GCF_041439165.1). NCBI lineage: Bacteria > Pseudomonadati > Pseudomonadota > Gammaproteobacteria > Vibrionales > Vibrionaceae > Enterovibrio > Enterovibrio sp. FF113. Next base: position 113,265 of record NZ_JBGONO010000012.1, read on the forward strand.
CTTCACGTGCGCCAGCACCCAGTGCCGATTCACGAATCGCACGACGCTCAACTTGTGTAGAACCACAAGGAACGGCAACCAACACGCGAGGGCTTGGGCGCATGAAGCTGTTGTCATGCACGGTTTTGATGAAGTGCTGCAGCATTTTTTCAGTCACGTAGAAGTCAGCGATAACGCCGTCTTTCATTGGACGAATGGCTGCAATGTTTCCTGGCGTACGGCCCAGCATTTGTTTTGCTTCATGACCGACTGCCGCAACGCTTTTTGGTGAGCCTGCACGATCTTGACGGATAGCAACAACGGAAGGTTCATCAAGAACAATTCCTTGTCCTTTAACATAGATAAGGGTGTTAGCGGTTCCCAGATCGATAGACAGATCGTTGGAGAACATACCACGAAGTTTCTTAAACATAGTCTTCGGTTAATCCTGCAAGCGTTAAAATTCTTCAAATTGCGCTAAATGTACCAACGCAGACGGGGCGCGGCAAGGTGATGATCTACAAACCTGAATGAGATCAGTCTTTTTTTTCATTCCCCTGTCAAAGTGATGTTTTTTTCACCTTTATAGATAACCCGATCACTTCCTCGATAAAAACCGAATGTTCCTATTGCAGAAGGATCATCATCAAACTGGGTTCCTTGCCAATTATGCTGTAACCAAGTTTGCGGCACCACACCACTGACAGCCTTATCCAGTTGCTGCCAGTAACGGAACTGCTCGCGGTTTAATCCTGAACTTTGGTCGGGTGCGATCACGTGAAAATCGGCACGGCCCTCTTTAACGTTTTTTGTAGCCACGACGTTTTTTGCATCGTCACGCAGCTCTATCTTAGCCTGTAAAGCGGCGTTATCACTGAACAACACGTCTTTCTTACCAATGTCCGTAGAAACAATTGTCGCGTTGTCTCGTGTATTGGTAACAAAGTGCGTGCCGTTAAAGACTTCGACTGCAACAGGCTGGGTTTGTTCATTCGTTAAATCTTGAGTTTCAGCGAAACCTTCAATGCGCATACGGCCAAAGAAGAAGTCGCCTTTGCCGAATTTGGCGCCGTCGCTTCCCCCTTTGGGGTTTGGAACATTTTCTACGCACTGAGCACCGACATTTTCATCGCAGAACGTAAATCCCGTTCCGTCCCGATCCGGCGATTTAACCCCAACAGCAAAACGTAGCGATTCAAAAGGCCCATCCGGCAAAGCGCTTTTTTGCATCATCATGCTTCCATCAATCGCGACCTCGCTCGCTCGGCCAGCACCGGCTTTCCATTGCTGCGCAGCCTGCGAAGGCAATGCGGGATGCTCCCATCGAGAGGTCAAATCAGTCGTATTGTGGAGCGCCCAGTCTTCAAACGCGGCTTTGTCGTTGGCACCCGAGAACAAGTGGTAATTTTTAACGGGCTTATTGTCCGTCGTCATCGCATTAATGACATAATTGCCACTAAACGGCTGCTCGAGATAGGTAAATCCTTTGCTCTCAGCATCGTAAGCTGGCTCAATACCGGGGCTTATTTTCGCACTGAGCCCAAAATGGGAGGGATAAAAACGGCCAATTTCGCGTTCGCTAGGAGTGACCTCCATCCCTAGATAGGTAGATAGAAGTTCTGAATGAAATTTATAGCTACCCACATCATTGACGACAATATCGTTAAACGCATATCGTCCATTGACCGCATCAGTATGAGGCTTGGATAAGTCCCCAATAGAAACATCGTCTCCCCCTGCAGGTGCACTAATTTTCGCTGTGGGATTTAAAGCAACAGAAGCAGATGGTGCACCACCTTTCCAGAAGTTAGGTGTACTTGCCCAATCAGAATCACAATGCTCTAGCCGCCATTGAATGACAGACGCCCCGCCTTTTTTAGGTCCTATCATATGTTCTTTACTCCAGATGATAGGTTTTAATGCCAAGCTGAATGACTCTCCCGCTTTTATAAATTTGTTGTCAGAACCAATCTCACTATCATCAGGCAACGAGGATCCTGCTTCACAGATCGCCAACGTATAAGGGCGAGCATAAATAGTTGCTCGTGCTTTCTCAGGGGGAGTTTCAGGTAAGGGCTTTCGTTGATTATCTATATGTTCGATTATCTCTGCGCTTGGAGATAGCGCAACCTCTAAATCAACACTGATATGCCCCGCATCCAGATAGTCGATATCAATTTCTCCCACACCTTTTTTAAATTTAATTTCAGTGAGGTTATTCCCATCGCCAGTTTCAACACCATTGAGGACCGCTTTTCGCATCCCGGAATTTGGACTCTCGAAGTTAGTCTTGGTATTGAAGTAAAATTTTCCATCTATGCCTTCCTCTGTTTCACATTGCCCTCCTCCGATTGATGTAACTACTTTTATATTTACAGTATTTGTTTTACCAGCAATTAGTTCAACCGGCCTACCTTCGTTCACCAAATAGCCAGATGGGGAAAACGAGAAGGGGCCTGCAGAGCCCATAAGACTTTTTGCACTGGATGAGGTTGGGTCATAAAAACCAACAATATCAATGCTTCCACCCCATCCGGACAATAGCAAGTTAGCAACGCCATTTTTTACTTCTACTTCTCTAAGAGATATGGCATGGCAAGTTTCTGTGGCGTCATCAGGTTTCGTCCAGCAAATATCCTTATTTTCTGACGTCACAAATACATCCAGGAGGCCATTTGCATTCCTGTTCAGATTACCGTTGGAATCTTTCACACTGAATGTTAATGGAATACGTTCGCAGGCGGATGCTGAATAAGAGATGGGAGAGATATCTAGCTGCTCGCCATAAAGTTCACCCGAGTAAACAATTTTTGCATTGCCTTGCATGAAGATTTGTCGGGCTGTTACCGAGCCAAATAAAGTCCCATCCCATGGAATTTGCACCACTCCAGAGGAATAAACATAAGCTTTAATATCAGCAGGCGTATTAAACGTAAACATGTCCTCCACACTGACAGTCGGAGCTTCATTGAAAACATAGTTCTTTTCAAACTCTTGATTATGATGATAAAAAACAAGATTCCTTGGCTGCCCACTTGCATTAACATCATTGTCCCCCCCTGCGGAAAATTGGTTGACATGAATTTCAACCTCTCCGTTAACAACAAGCTTTGCGCCATTATTTAGTCGAAAGGAACCGAAGTAATAGATTCCTGGCTCAAGCGTTAACGTGGCACCATATACGGTGTAACTCGAGAATTTGTTATTTGATGATGTCAGCGTGCATTTCTTCCCCCACTGACAAGAGCCAGTTGCTGACCCGAACTCCTTGCTAGTGAGAAGCTCAAGACCGATATTAGCAGCTCTGTAATTCGGAGCATGGGTACAGGCAAACGTTTTAAAACCATCAGAACAAAATGTATTTTTTTCCCATGGCGGCGGATAAACATAACGCTCAAAGCCAATCTTAACTTTGTCCCGCCCAAACCACTCAACAACTCCCGTATCCGCCTTAAACGCAAAAACGGTGGTATTCATGCCAGCAGGGCTTTGAGCAGGACCCGGAAAGAGTGTATCTGCACCTGAAAAAGCTGGTAATGACAAAGCCATCAGCAAAAGAAAACAAAAGGTTTTCATCACAACATCAACTCCCTCGCCCAACTCTCTTGCACGCGCACCACGTTCAAATGCGCACTTCCGCACTCGCCTTTGCTCTCAATACGATATTGCGCCAAGGGTGCAACGCCAACGGTTTCACAGGTGACAGAAACAGAACAGCCCGTCAGGCCAGCGGCATTAAAATTGGTGGTTATCACCGCCGCACTGCAGCTGGCTTCTGGGAGGTTATCTGCATCTTTTGCTATTGGAAACAACCTTGCCATCGCCATTTCCGTTCCGCTGTTCGCTGCCAACCACGCGCGCGTACCTAACACCTCTCGGGTCGTGGTGTCGCTTTGTGACCAAGTGATTTGCATCAAGGCTGCGCCAAGCGCAGCCAATGCAGTAATCGCAAACACCGCGACAATCAACATGCTGCCCTGTTGGCGTTGTAAAGAAGACAAAGAACTAAGGCGCATTGAGAACCTGCACTTGTTGGTTGTAGATCGAGGTTTCACCGGATTGGGTAAAGCGATAATAAATGTTAATCAGGTTACCGCTTGAGAGTGATTCGCCAGAAAGATTGAAACGACTACCCGCCGCGATATTTTGTGCCAGTGTGACATTCTTGGGCGTCGCGCCATTGTTCACGCGTCGAAGAAGCTCACCATTATCAAAGCAAAGTGTCACTGAATGATGATAGATGTAGATCCGCTTAGATGGCGAAGGTGCGGGCCATTCGTCTGTAAGAGGTTTATCAAGCTTCAGGGTGCTCCCCGACGCATCAGTAATCGCAAAACTGTTCGCCGCACCACCGACAAGATCAGACGGCGTCATTGGTAGAAAGACCAAGCGATGATCACCGCCTTTGACTGCGTCTTGCCAATCTGTTTGCTCGGTAGAAAGGACGACATCCAGTGTGTTCGAATTTTCTTCTAACTGGTTATACACACCTGAGTAACGAATTGGGGTATAGGTTAAACACGAACCGCCATCCCACACCGTCATGCTGTTTGGCACAGCATGGCGAAGTTCTCGTCCTAACCGCTCAACCGCAAAACGCGCTTGCGATTGCAAGGCTTCACGGTCACGAGATTCAACGTAACCCGTGGCGCTCGATTCAATAAAGCCAAAGATGCCCACAGACACAATCGCCAGAATTGTCATGGTGACGATAAGCTCAACCAGCGTAAATCCGCGTTGTTTGCGAGAGAGCAAAGCCATCAGAAGTTGCTCCGATAGGCGGTGAAGTCATATCGGCCAAAGTTGCCGGTATCCACATACAAATCAATGCGCTTGTACAATTTGCTGTTGTTTGTCGAATCATCAAACGTGCTGTTGTCATACACCACGTTAATATCTACCGTAAAACCACGGTAATCATCGGCTGCGCCGCCAATCAATTTATCTAGCGCGCCGCGATGTGTTCGTGGACAGGAACCGAGGTCACCCCAACAGCCAATGTAATCTTCTGTGGCAATGAAACCTTCGTTCGCTGAGAGCGATGTCGGTATCGGTATCGGTGTGCATACCGGCACAGGGTTGGGGGAAATAATACCTTGCGCGAGCAGCGCTCCGGCATCTTCATCACAGCGCCAACGGCTGCCATTAGGATCAGAATTGCGATCAAACTGTCGCGCCAATACTTGGTTCATCACCGCTTGCCCTAGCGCAGCAGCGCGAGCTTCGAAATGCGGGTTGGCTGATTTGGCGAACATGGGGAATAAGGTTGTGCTGATCAGCACCATGGCAACGCCGAATACGACGATGCCGATAACTAATTCCACCAGCGTATAACCACGCTGATGGCGAGAAATTGGGTTTGAAGCTCTATGCAATTTTTCAGCGACAGGCATAAAAATAACCCTCGCTGTTTAAACAGATACTAGCAGAACTAGAACCTTGCGAGAAGGTGATTTTGCATACCGATGAGATGCACAGGCGTTTGCCATCATTGTTAACGCGGCGACCGAGCAAATCAAAACGATACGTTTGTGCTGGTGACACACGAACAGAAGAATCAGATAAGTCCACCACATCACTGCGATCGGTTTTGAAACCACAGCCAGAAGCAGCACTGCCCCCCATGCGGGTGGCAGTGCTGCTCAGGGTATGGCAATCAGCAGACGGCGTCTCCTGCTGCATCGCCCTAAGCTGAACTTGCCTTGCGACAGACAAGCCCGCATCCCGCGCCCCGATCACTGAAAAGGCTTCAGATCCCGACAGGCGCGGTACGGCAAACACACTAATAATACCGAGGATAACCAAGACGGTGATGAGTTCGATTAGTGTGAAGCCTTTCATCTAATTACCCCAATTAACAACCTGAAGTATCTGAAGGGTAAGTTGGTTCTGCGTTTGCTTCAGCAGGCGCTTGATAGCCTGCATAGCAGGTATCGCTGTAACTCCAAACATAACCAACATCTGTGAGTGCTTTAACTGTCAAATCATCGCTCACTGATACTAGCTTCCCAATACCACCAGCATCTGCTGTTGGATACTGATGAATGTCAGTAAATTCATCAGTAGTAGGATTCAAAAGCAAGACACCATGCGCCATGCTTGCCGCACTTACTATTGCAGCTTCAATACCTTTCAGAGTTCCAGCTTTCGCTTCTTTTTCCAAACTCAAAAACTTAGGCGCAGCCGTTACCGCCAAAATACCCAAAATTACAATCACCACGATCATTTCGATCAGTGTAAAACCGCCTTGACGTTTCATTTTATAACTCCTGATTTTCTCTCAAAACCTCTACGCGGCCAGTCACCGGGTAGTAAGCAAAAATATGACGCGTCAGGTGTTCTGACGAGTCATCACTCCAAATACCGGTGCGAACCGGCCTTTCAAATCGGCAATAGGGCTGCGGAGAGTCTTTTTCTTTACCCAACATCACCACTGCGCGAATCTGTGGCTGAGGGCGCTTTAACGCCTCCGGCCTTGTATCTGTCTCCAACCAATAGGATTGGTTGGTAAAGTTTGCCAAAAGCTCACCACAATCTTTTGATGACATCGCCATCAAGGTGGTTGCGCCTTGCACCAGCGCAAAAGGAAAGCCCGCTTGTGCATGTTGGCTTGGCGATAATCTGAAACTGACATTATCGACAGTAACGATATCGCTTTGTTTATTCTCTGTTTTTAATGCAGATCGCATTTGTACGCTTCTGGCTGAACCTTCGAAGGCATTCGCCAGATAACGAAACTCGACTTCATCAGCAAACAGCATCACCCGATCGAAAACAGGGACAGTTGCCAATGCCAGAACGCCAATGATTAACGTAACAATCCCCCACTCTGTCGGGGTGCGATCCCAGCTAAGAAATCGCATTTAGCCGCCGCGGATCAGATCGAGCATGTTCCACATCGGCAAGAAAATACCGAGCGCGAGGATCAACACCATGCCAGCCACGATCAACAGCAAAATTGGCTCCATGCGTGCCGACAGTGTTTTCAGGTCGTAATCCACTTCGCGATCATAGAAATCACTCGCTTCCAGCAACAGGGTATCGATCTGGCCCGTTTCTTCACCGACTTGGATCATCTGGTGTACCAGGGGCGTAAACAGCTTGCTGTCTGCGGTGACCGAACTCAGATTGATACCGGATTCAATCGCCGCCTTCATTTTGTCCACTTCCACCGCGAGGTAGTGGTTATCCAACGCTTCACCTGACATCTGCAAGGCTGTGTTAAGCGGCACACCTGCGCGTAACATCAAGGCAAAAGTACGGGAGAAACGCGACATCAAGGCGCGATTCACCAAAGGCCCAACCAAGGGGATACGCAGTTTAAATCTATCCCACTGCACCCGACCCTTGTCGGTTTGTTTCCAGACGTGCCACCCTATGATCAGGCACACGGTGGAGAACACAATCAACCACCAGAAATCGACAAAAAAGCTCGATGTGGCCATCAATATCTTGGTCGGCAGTGGCAAATCTGAACCAAACTTGGCAAACATACCCGCAAACTGCGGCACGACTTTCACGTTCAAAAACGCCATCGCCGCGACGATCACGATCAATACAAAGGTGGGATAACGCAGCGCCGATTTAATGCGTCGGCGGGTTTCCATTTCTTGCTCGTAATATTCCGCCAACTGCAACATGGCATCATCAAGGCGACCCGTGTTCTCACCCACTTGGATCAAAGACACGAACAGATCGCTGAATACATTGCTGTGATCGCGCATTGCCGATGACATAGGGCGACCATTGGAAAGCTCGCTGCCGACGCTATCTAACGCCTCTTTGAGCGACTTATCCGTGGTGCTTTGCGACAAGCCTTTAATAGCGCGAAGCAAAGGCACGCCTGCTTTGGTCAGGCTGTACATTTGGCGACAAAACACCACCAGTGATTCGAGTTTCACTCTGCGCTGAAACAGCGGCGTCGAGGCTTTTTTCACACTCGCTTTCGTCGGCTCGAGCGAGAGCAATACCATGCCTAAATCGCCTACTGATGCGATCGCTTCTCGCTCGCTCGCCGCGTCAACAACCGCAGTGATGCGCTTGCCTTTGGCGTTACGTGCCGTGTAGCGAAAACGCGCCATTACGCACTCGCCATCGACAAGGTCGCAGCCTCAGAAAGCTTCATGGCTTCTTCCAGCGAGGTTTGTCCTTGCTTAGCGAACTCTAGCGCGCAGTGCACTAGCGGTTTGTAGCCCGGCTGCTGCTCAGCGAGCATGGCAAAGGTTTGAGTATCATTGGCGCGTAAGGCATCCATCAAATCAGGCGTAATTTCAAGCAGCTCAAACACACCGATTCGGCCTTTGTAGCCCGTGAAGTTACAGCTTTGACAACCGCGGCCTTTATAAAACCCCTGATTGACCATGTCGAGTTGGGTCACGCTCAGCCACATCTTCTCCATGTCTTCTGTCGCATGGGGAACTTTGCAATCGGGGCAGATACGGCGGATCAAACGCTGCGCCAATACGGTGCGTACTGCACTCGCCACCAGATAACCCGGCGCTTCCATATCCAAAAGACGCAACGCACTGTCGATGGCATTGTTGGTGTGCAACGTCGACAACACCAAGTGTCCTGTCAGAGCGGCGCGAAGGCCGATTTCGACGGTTTCGAGATCGCGCATTTCACCGACCAAAATGATATCGGGATCTTGGCGCAAGAAGGTGCGTAGCGCTGACGAAAACGTCAGGCCAATTTTGTTCGCGATCTGTACTTGGTTGATACGCGGCAGACGGTATTCCACCGGATCTTCCGCGGTCAGTATTTTCTTGCCCGGCACGTTGAGTTCATTCAATGCGCCATACAGCGTGGTGGTTTTACCGGAACCTGTTGGCCCCGTGACCAAAATCATGCCGTGTGGACGACGCAATTGATTGCGAAAACGCTGCAGCATGTGTGCGTCCATGCCGACGTCTTCCAGTTGCAATATGCCTGCGGATTGGTTCAGCAAACGCATCACCACCGACTCACCGTATTGCACGGGTAGCGTAGACACACGTACGTCAATGGCATTACCACGCACCGTGAGGTTAAAGCGCCCATCTTGCGGCAAACGCTTTTCCGAAATATCCATGCCGCTCATGAGTTTGAGGCGCAGCACCAGCGCAGAGGCAATGGCGCGCTCTTTCAATAAGGTTTCATGCAGCACGCCGTCGATACGCTGGCGAATACGCAGCATGTCGGCATCAGGTTCGATATGAATATCTGAGGCGTTGACCTGAACGGCGTCTTCAAACAAAGAATTAATCAGCTTAACAACGGTGACTTCTTCCGACTGATCGTCTTCAGCGCCAAAGTTTTGCTCAAGTTTCACGCCATGTTCAGCTTGCAAACGTTCAGCAAACGAGGCGATATCGCTAGTGCGGCGATAGTAACGATCGAACGCATCGATCAATGACTGTTCGGCGGCGATCAGCAATTCGACTTGATAGTGGTTTAGCAGGTTCAGTACGCTTTCTTGCGACGCGAGATCGGCAGGATCAGACATCACCACGCGTACTGTATTGCCAATACGACCAATCACCAATGCTCGCAAACGACGAGCATGGACTTCAGGTATTAAGGTCACCGCACTGGGATCAACCTGCGTCAGACTGAGATCGATCAGCGGAACGCCTAACTGACGCGCCAAAAAGTCCAGCATTTTGCTTTCTGACAAGATACCCATCTCAATCAAGGTATCACCGAGCTTGTTGCCAGTTTGAGATTGACGCTTCAGCGCAGCGTTCAGATTTTCATCAGTAATGATGTGCTCTTCAACCAGCAAATCACCGAGACGCTTTCGCAGTTTAACGGCCATTTTCGGCTCCTTTTGCGGGCTGACTATTGATATAAGCCAAGCGCTGACGAGCAAATTGCACCGACTCATTGCTGAGGCCACCTGCCGTTATCGCTTTCGCGTAACCGCGCTTCGCAGCGTCATCGTCTTTTTCGCGCTCGGCTGAAATAGCTAAACCCAACCACCAGCGACCATCGGCAGGCTCGCGCTCAGCCAACCATTGATAGCTTTGTTTGGCGATGTCATATTTCGCTAGTTTCTGTGCCAATGCCGCGCGCAAAGACACATAGCGAACATGTTCGCCATCTAGTCCATGCTCAGGTGCCATCAGCACATTCAGCGCAGATTCTTCACGCTGACTTTGTTGATACATACGCGCCAGCGTGAGTTTCAGTGACGCCGACGATGGGTTCGCGCTGATGCCTTTTCGCAATACCGATTCCGCATCACGCAGCTTATTACGACCATAAAGCAAACCCGCCAATTGATTGGTCGCAGCGATATGATTCGAATCGTATTTCACTGCATCGCGCAAGTAGGCAATGGCTTTTTGGGTATCACCCACTTGTGCGCGTTTTTGCGCTTTGTCGTAGGCGATATCCGCCAATTGCTCGCCGCTCAATGCGATGGTTTCTACCGACAAGGAGGATTCAGGTGCAACCTCTTCCACCATTGGCTCAGTAACCAATTCGGGGATTACCGCAGCCTTTGCAGGTGTCGCTTTGATTGGCAAAGCATCAGCTTTCGGCGACTGAACTTGCGCGACCAAGACTGGCTCAGGCACATCAGCAACGGGGGTTGGTGTCGGTGTGACGCGAACGCGCTCTTCCACAGTGTTTACATGTACAAAGTTTCTATCACGCGTCGACACTTTTTGCGTCGGTGACGGAGCGGCAATCGCAGGCGTTTCTGTTTCTTGAGGTGCTAGCGCCAGAACTTGAGATGGCACTGAAACTTCAGTAGAAACGGCAGCATGATGGTCACCACTCGATACCGCCCACGCAATACCCGTCGCACACACCAAGGTGGCCACTAGTGCCAGCACAACACGAGCGAAACGAAATCCCCACGTAGAAGGAATGGTTGCCGCGGCGACACGATTGGCGTTGTTATCTGGCGATGTCAGATCGCTCAGCATGCGGTTCAATTCACTCATGTGATTCCTACCCCCACATCGCTTGCAGCATGGTGTGCTGCTTGGCAAGTGGCGTATCTTTAATGGCTAATCGGACAGCGCGGCTTGATACCTTCTTCTGTCCTTTACCGAAACTCAGCAACAGCGCTTTATGGCAAAGCTGGTGCATTAAACGGGGAATGCCATGACTGGCAACCCAAATACGTCGTTTGGCCCACACACTGAACAAACGCGTTGAAGCGCCTTGCTCGCGAATGCGGTGATCGATATACGCCGAAGCTTCGGCAAACGTCAGCGGCGCTAAACGGGCACTGAAGCTAATGCGTTGCAACAGTTGGCGCATGTTGTGCTGAGACAATCTCTCATCAAGCTCGGGCTGGCCCAGCATGATCAGTTGAATGAGTTTTTGTTGCTCGGTTTCTAGGTTACCCAGCAACCTAATGGCTTCTAGTACGTCATCGGGCAAGGTCTGCGCTTCATCGCACAAGATCACGACGGGTTTTTCTTGGCGCGCAGATTCAATAGCCGCGTGCTGAATAGCGCCCAGTAATTTGTCTTGTGACAATGCCCCATCAACGCCAAGTTCATCGGCGATCATGCGATGTAAGCTTGCCACCGTGTTGGCGGGATTGGGCAAAAAAACCAGTGTGAATGCATCGGTCAAAGCGTTAACCAGCAGACGGCACACCATGGTTTTTCCCGTGCCAACCTCTCCAGTGACTTTCACCAGTCCTTCACCCATTTCCATTGCAGACATACAGGTATTGATGGCATCCACATGTGAGCGGACACCAAAAAAGCACCGAGTATCTGGGGTCAGGCTAAAAGGAGCGGCATTGAGGCCAAAGTGCGCTAAATACATCTGCGTTCAGTGACGATTAGTTTTCAGGAAACCAGTCGTTCAGCAGATCGCGTGAACGCTGAATTTCTTCTTGCCATGTCTGCTCGCCCACCACCGACGGCTGCAGCAAAATCACCAATTCGGTTTTTTGCTTCATGCGATTTACGTTGCGGAACAAGTGACCAAGACCAGGGATATCCCCTAACAAAGGCACCTTCGAGACCGCCTCTTCGTAGCTCGATTTCATCAAGCCACCGATCACCACGACATCACCCGAGCGGGCATGAATAATAGAATCTGATTCGCGGATCGAGGTTTTCGCCAATGGCAACACATAAGGCACAGAGGAGTTACCTAGCTGAATCGTTTTTTCTTCGGTGATCACATCAATCACGGCAGGATGGACATGCAGCAAGACACCGTTATCGTCATCAATTTGCGGCGTCACATCGAGCGAAATACCCGAGAAGAACGGCGTGAGTTCGATATTGGGCCCAGAGTCTGAGTTGTCACCAGAAGAATCGCTAGAGGAAATATCCGTCACGAAATATTCATCGCCACCGACTTTGATCACGGCTTTTTGGTTGTTTGCCGCGGTAACACGAGGGCTAGACAGCACGTTCACGTCGCCCTGCGTATCAAGAAAGCTCAGTACCGCATCAAAATGCCCATCGGTGATGGTGACATTGGTCTGCCCGCCAATGGCATTGGAAATCAAATCGCCAGCGAGATCTGTGACTGGACGACTGATATTCACCCCGCCATTTCCAATGGCCTTGCCAATATTGCTCCAACTCACACCTTGCTGATAACCGTCACTGAGGGTCACTTCGAGGATTTTAGCTTCGAGGATCACCTGACGCTTTAAGCGTTTTTGTGACACTTCAAGGAAACGCTTCACTTCACGCAGTTCACTCGGAAACGCTTTGACCGTGATAAGACTCGCCTGCGGTGACACCACAATGCTTCGTCCTTCACCTGGGCCAATCATGGCGCTGACTGCGCGTTCAAGTTGCCCCCAGAAATTACTTTCTGCGCGCGTTTCAATCACGGTGCCACCGGTCGATACGGATGAACGTTCCGTGCTTTCGCTGTCGCCACTACTTGACGTTGAATCGGTAGAAATAGCCCCTGTGCTAATCGATGTCAGCGATACGCCTGAGCGTTGCAACTGAAGATAATCAACCGGAAAAGTTTCCGTACGCAAAATGGCAGGGAAAATTTGGATCAGACGCCCTTGCATCTCGACGTTGTAGCCATAGATATCAGACACCACTTCCAGCGCTTCTGGAACCGTCACGTCTTTAAGCGATACGGTGACTTTCCCGCTCACATCCGGATGTATCACTAAGTTGTAATCCGTGCCTTGTATTAAGCTGCCAAAAAAAGCTTTTGCATCAACATGATTGGCATTAATACGCAGACGGTTTTCCGACAATTCACCGCTGCCGGAACGATCAGAAAAATCGCCCATGAGATCTTGAGAAACCGCATCGGGTAACTCACTCAGCGGCTGACCACTATTTTGCGCATACGCTTGGTTTAGCGCTTCTTGCACTTCCGTGGGTTTCTGGTGGCCGACACTTTGACACGCTGATAACAGCAAGCCTGCGAAACATATTATCAATCGCTTGCTCAATAGATTCATTTTGCTCACTGTACTACCTGCTCGTTAAATACTGTCAGTGACCAGCGACGCTCGCCACGTTTCAACGTCACACTGCTGTCATTGATCGCGCTAACAACATACCCACTAATGGATTGCCCTGCGGTTAGGCTGCGCCCATTCATCACCGCCGAACAGCGGTTGTCACTGCTGCACAAAATGGCGTTTAAGTTTGGTAAACGTTGCGTCGTGACTTTCCTCGCCTGACTCGGCGCTTGATAGCCCAATGGCGCGGTCGGGTCGTTATCCGCAAACACCAAAAATGACATCACACTCATGGCAAATAACACGGCCAGTTTATTCAGCACTTTCACTCGCACCTCCAATAAACACGGCGCTTTCGCCCAAGGTATAAACCTGCACAGTCACTTCAGCCCAAGGGTAATCAGTGACGCGATAATCCAATCCCTTCCAGTAGTATTTCACGGGAAGGTTTTCGAGCGCTGTCAGATATTCCACAATGTCGAAATAGCGCCCTTTAAGCGTCATTTCGATAGGATGAATAAAGTAGCCCGCATCTTCGGTGTGTGTCAGTTGCTCGGCGGGCAGTGATGCCATCGAAAGGAGCGTGAGACGATCAGATTGATTGAGCACACTTTCCATCAAGGACGCCATTTGATCGGCATTGACCAAGCCTTCCACTTTGTCAGCCATGCGCTGGTCTAAATCAACAAGCTGCTGTGACAATTGAGCAAGCTTTTGTTCAAGCTCGACGCTTGGTGAAACGCTCAGTTTTTCTTGTTTAAGCTGATTCAGCGTCAGTAAATCTTGAGTGCTTTGTTGCTGCTGCGTGATTTGATTGCTGATCTGAGTCAGCGTCTTGGTCATGGGTTCAAGAAATAACAGTGCACCCATGGCGATAATTGCGGCCCAACCCGCCAGTGCAATCAGCCATTGTTCACGGCCAGAAAGACCGTCGAAGCCCTGCTTCATGCGTTCAATCAATGGATTCATCACAACGCTTCCCCCTTCTCATGCTTAGAGGTCAAGCTAAACGACAGGCGATTATTGTCATCGCGACTTAATGCCATTTGCTCAAACACACGCCCCGCAAGTGGCGGCTGAGTTTGAAAGCTTTGAAGCCACGCAGGTACAGACGAAGGGGTGGCTGCCAGCCCTTTCACATCCAATGCATCTTGGCTGATCGCAATGTCTGACACTGAGATATCTCGGCGTGACACATCGGACAGCGCGCGAAATACCGATGCGTAGCCTTGCTGCAAAGCAATGTCGTGTTGGCGAACAGCTTCAAGTGCCTTACGTTTCGCCGCAATCGCTTCTTCAGTGCGATTGACGTCATTGACCAAATTCAAAGAAGGAACATGAAGTTTGAGTTGCTCATTCAACTGATTGGATAGCGACTCTGCCGTGCTTTGCTCCTGTGTCGCAATACTCAACATCTTGTCAGACTGCGCCAATTGCCATTGTTGGTAAGCGGCCACTAACACGATGAGAAGCCCTGTCAGCCCCCACGTCACCACCATTTTCTCGAACGTCAGCAAAGCTCCGCGAGGCGTAAGATCATCGCTGAACAGGTTAATATCAGGCGAGCATTCTCGATTCAGCGCGGCTAATGCAATGTGCTGGTGATGCTCGCCAGAATCAAACAGGGTTTGCGGACGAACGGCGACGGTAAGCCTTGAAGAAAGCTGGAATGCCAGCTCGGTATCATCGATGTTCTGAACGCCCACGACCAAGCCACTGACTTGCGCATTTTTAAGCTGTGAGCGTAAATAATCGAGCGATCGCTGAATTTCCAAAGCCAGATCGTCGACCACCAATGGTTGCAGCTGCTGACCTTCAAATATCACGCCACGAACTTGGCGCTGAAAGCACAACTTACCCTGGTCAAACACGGCGATCTGGAGCATGCCCTGACCATCACGGGTCAGCACCATTTCGGTTTTATCCAGTTGCGTCCACTGGCGCAACACCACATCCTCCAACGAGACATTGGCTAATTGGCATTGACGCTTTTCAAGTGCGTGACTGAGCTGAATTAAGGGTAACTTATGGCAAACAAACGCTTGGTAACGGTTAGCGATAGGGGAAGAAAAACCATCAGCGACAATGTCGGACGGAGAATCAGAAATGAAATCTTTGAGCTTAAACGGCAACGCTGCACGTTTGTCTTCATCAGACAATTGTGGGTCATCAATCAGCAAGGTTTGATAGAGCCCATGCCCTAATACCAAATGAATGTCTGACTTGGTGATCTCATGCCGCTTCAGCAGCTGTAATGCAGCCGTCCAAGGATCAGATTGCGTGATGGGCTGGCAATCGACTTGCTCACTCCCATCAACACGAAAGCCAATAACAACCTGACTGGCAGATACAACAAGGCTAACAACATTTCGCTGCCTTGATGAAGAAAAACGCGCAAGAAGAGTGGGAACGGCCATTTACGACTAATAATTACTCGAAGCTGTTAAAAGGATGGTTGTAAATCATTTTTTGGCGTACAGCATATTCTATCAAAATTCCCGCCAAAAAATAAGTCTGTGAGCGACAGTTTTATGACACAATTGAGTGCTTTATAAACAATCTTCGAGCTAGGTCATTTTTTACGCCAGCGTTGGCGCTTCAAAGTTACCGGATTGCCAGACAATTCCGCACCGAATAAACGACCTTGTCCACCTTGAACGCCTAGCTGTAACAGCACATTCCATTCAGGCTCAGATTCCACGCCAACGGCCAGAACTTCGGTCGGTGTCGCCTCACAGGCTCCCAGCATACTGCGAACATATAGCTGGTTTTCTGGACGTTGATGAATATCTCGGATCAGGCTTCGATGAAGCTTGATGTATTTGGGTTGAATATCTTTGACGTAGTGGGTACTTACCACTGAGCGCCCTGCTTGATCGACAACCAGTGGACACCCTAGCGCACGAACCATGCGTAATGCGGGACGAGCAGCGTCAAAATGCTTCACCAATGGCCCTTCTGACACTTCAAATTGCATACGGTTCAGTACGCTTCGAGGCGTTTGCAATAAAATATCTCGTAACCATATTTGAAAGGTCCGCTGTCGCAACGAATCGGCGCAGATATTCAATGACAAGACTTCGCGACCATCGCCGTTGCGCAGTTGATGCAGCGTCTTACTCACCACACTACGATCAAGGACTGTGTTCATTCCAACCAATTCAATGCCATTCAAAAAACGGGACGCTTTAATCACCAAGCCATTTTCGTCTTTGATACGGGCAAGCAATTCGGTATGAAGTAATTCTCCCTGCGTATTTTGCACCACTTGTCGATAAAGCTCAGGGCCACCGCTTTCAAACACTCTGCCTAACAGTGTTCTCCAGCGAACACTGCCGCGTGCCTCGTCAGCGACCACATCTTTTTTGAAGGCATGCCAGCCGTTACTGCGTTGCAGCACCGCACTGCGCTTGGCCATATCCGCCTCTTCCATTAACCGCCCGCGACGCTCACCGGTGCTGAAAAAGGTCATGCCCATGTGCGCCCAATTTTCCTCTTCCAAGGGATCTGGCGGTGATAATCGTGCTAACGCTTTCATCAGTTGATTGGCAAAAAGACGCGCATCTTTCGCAGATTGATGAGTCAGCAAAATGGCAAATTCCGTGTCGTAATAACGTGCCAGTATGGCATCGGGGAAACGTTGAATGGCGTTAGATAAGACGTTACCCACCTCCTTCACCCATTCATCTGCACCCGATTTCCCGCTATTCTGAGTAAGCGTTTCCCAATCGCCAATTCGAAGCATCAATACTGCGCCTTGCGCGCCTTTGTCTTGCAATAGCGTTTGCAGACGGTTATCAAACATCACGCGGTTTGCCGCGCCTGTGAGTTTATCCAAAAAGGTATTACTTCGAATAAAGGTGTCAAAACGGCTTCGCTCTTGCCGAGCGTCACGCAATTCAACAATCATCTGATCCAACGCGATACTTGCCGTCGATGGCCACTCTCTGTCATCGCCTGTTTGCACATCTTCGGCTCGCCCAGCCAAAATGAGTCGCCCTCGATGTTCAAGCAATTCAGCACCAAGTAACTGCGTACGCAACCATTTAATCCCCCACGTCAGCGCGAGCACAATGACGAGTACGGCAAGAGATAACGAGGACATTGCACCGATGGAGTAGGCAAAATCGGCATAGGGCGGGACGGATTTTATCGTAATGAAAAAGCCAGGGTTACTCGGTAAGTCATAGCGATTTTCAATCAATTCAAGCGGTTTGACTGCCGTTTGGATCTGCTCATAACGATAGAGCATGCCTGTTTTACTGCTGATTTCCAGTTCAACGACGTCACTCGCTTTTAACAGCTGGGGCAGCCAAAGGCCGATATTTTCATTGGTGTTAGGATCGGCAATGGCTTGGTCAATTTCGACCACCACTTTCCCGAGATAATGAGAAAGAAAATCCGTGCCTAATTTACGAAAACTCACTGCACCGCCAATAAATAAAACAAACATGGCACAGACAACGATTAACGTAACGAAAGCGACCAAACGGTTGGTCAGCTTCATCCCTGCAACTTTTCGCATTCGATATCCAACTAAAGGAATGTACGGCTTACTGTTCAGCAATTTTAACGGCTTAACGCTTTTTTACGCCGCCCAATTGGCTATTATACCCAAACAACCTCAAGATGCTGGATTCAGAATCATTCATCACGTTCAATTTGAGGTTGCTTGGATATATCTATCGTTTTTCACGTAGCGAAAGTGAACGCAAACTCGATACACAATGGAAAGAATCAGTAGATGGATTGGATTACCTGCGCCAAAAGCTATATCACCGTTGTTGAGATGGGTTCGTTGGCGCAAGCCGCAACCAAGCTCAACACGTCCAGCTCTGCGTTATCAAAGCGCCTAGCATGGCTAGAAAACCAACTTGGTGTGCAGCTACTAAAACGCACCACCCGTAACCTCACCATGACGGATGCGGGACGTTTGTTTTACCAGCGAGGAAAGCTGTTACTCGATGATTGGACACAGTTAGTATCAGAAACCACCTCAACCTATGGTGAAGTCAGTGGGGTGTTGCGTATTGGTGCTCCATTGGCAACGGGCAGTCGATTGCTGGTAAACAACATCGGGGAGTTTCTTGCCACTTACCCCAATATTCAAGTTGAGCTGCACACGCTAGCGCCCGGTCAGTTACCTGACCCGAATTTAGACATAGTGATCACTCGCGAACTCGCGGATTTTAATTCATCCAGTTTTATTGCCACCAAGCTGTTTGATTTCCAGCCGCGTTTTTTTGCATCCCCCACCTATCTCGCTCAACATCCACCGATCATTGAGCCCGAGCAACTGCTCCACCATAATTGCTTGCTGTACGGTTCAACAAGCCACCCACAAGAGCATGAATTTGAACATGGTCGTCGACTGCGTTTAAGCGGAAACTTTGTCTCGCCAAATCCAGAAGCGCTCGTCAATGCTGCCGTAGCAGGACTTGGCATTATTTTGGTGGGCGATGTCACCATCCGAAAAGAGCTCGACCAAGGATTGCTCGTTCCCGTCTTGTCCGATGTACGTCAACCCAAAAGCCCAGCCTACGCGTATTATCCCAAACTGGAATACAACCACACCAAAACACGATTGTTTATCGATTTCCTCAAGCAAAAAGTGGTGCATTAACGAAGAAGCGCCAACGCATCACGCTGACGTTTGCATCATTGAACTAAGACAATGTCACTACGATAACCGTGAATTGCCAATAGAGAGCAAATTGGCTATTTCCGCGCCTTGGTTGGCGCGATTAACTGCGCCTCTCCCACTCGGTGTTGGAGAATATAATAGCCTGCGAGAGCTGGAGAACCATTGACGGGAACCCCCAGTTTTTCAACATCAAGCGCATAAACCGTGATCTGATAATTATGGGGTGATGCTTTGGGCGGTGGACATGCACCACCAAAACCGTGAAAGCCGAAGTCATTGCGCTGCATTTGCGCACCCGCTGGCATCAATTTGCCACCTTCATCACCGGCATTAAGCTGCAAATGATGGACATCGGCTGGAATGTTGATCATCGACCAATGCCACCAACCACTGCCTGTCGGTGCATCCGGATCATACATGGTGACCGCGAAACTTTTTGTTCCTTCAGGAATATCTGTCCACCTAAGTTCGGGGGATTTGTTATCGCCTTCGCAACCCCATTGATTGAATATCTGCTGTGTTTTTAACGTTTCACCTTCAACAACCTGAGGGCTAGTTAAGGTTAACGCTGACGTTCCCATCGACACCAACACCATTGACAGGGCGATGCCTAATCCATTTCGTTTCGCTTTATTCATCGTATTCACTCCGATTGATTAATGCACGTTAGGGCGATCGAAGTATCGTAGCGATGCATATGGATAAATGACTCATACCTAATACTTGTTGTACTTAATTCGTCATACCATCGAAACAAAAAAGCCCCGTAGATACGGGGCTTTTGAATGTCTTTAGCTAACTGATTTATTCCTAGAATGGAATATCATCATCAAAATCAGGCATTTCGTTGTATTGCTGAGGCGCCTGTTGCGGAGCCTGCTGAGGGGCTTTTTGTTGCGCAGGTTGCTGCTGGTAAGCAGGCTGTTGCGGCTGGCCCCAATTACCTTGTTGCTGGTTTTGCTGCGCAGGCTGACCTTGACCCATACCACCACCGGCACGGCTATCTAGCATCTGCATTTCATTCGCAACAATTTCCGTTGTGTAACGGTCTTGTCCGTCTTGGCCTTGCCATTTGCGTGTTTGCAGACGGCCTTCCAAATACACTTTTGACCCTTTTTTCAGGTACTCACCGGCAATTTCAGCTAAACGACGATACATCACCACACGGTGCCATTCCGTCATTTCTTTGTTTTCACCAGTGCTCTTGTCACGCCACGTTTCTGAGGTCGCAACAGTCAGATTGGCAACCGCACCGCCATTTGGCAGATAGCGAACTTCAGGATCGTTACCCAAGTTGCCAATCAAAATTACTTTGTTTACACCACGGCTGGCCATATTTTGCTCCCAAACCTTCTTCATTGCGTCATCAGGTACATTGCGCCACTCAGTGCGCGGATGACAATTCAACGGCGATGATAACAGAAGCCAGAACATTGATCACAGGCTTTCAATTGAAACTTCGAAGACCGCTCAGTCCCAGCGCAACATGATGAAAACCTCACTTTAAAGATGAAAAGTAGAAGGCATAAATCAGCGATAAGAACGAATTTGTATTAGACTAACAAAGAGTTTGAGATAGTTGCTGCGAGCAAAGCTCAGTCTGAGAGTTCTAAAAATGATACGAAAGGCTTTCCGATTGCGCTTTAGAATGCTGCGAAATGCGTTTTTTAATCTGTTACCGTGAGATAGCGAGGAAAAACGCGAAGTCATCATCAAAAGCATTAGGGATACACATGCAGAACATTGAGACCACCTCTGACAAATACACGATTCTCCTTGTTTCCGAGCCAAGCATGACGATCACTGCGCTAATTTCATGCCTCGAAAAAGAAATTAAGAGTAGTGTATCTCTGGTAGAGAAGCAGACCATTAGCGAAAAGCTCGCTACCTCTTCAGGTCTGGTCTTGATCGATTTAAGCGCTTTTGAAGGCGATACCGTGAATTTTGTTAAACAGAGCCTGTCTCCTTTTAGTGAGCAGCATGTTTTTGCACTGTTTAATGCTCATGATTTATCTGCCAAAGAACTCGCCAGTTGGCCGTTTATTAAAGGCGTTTTTAAGAAAGAGGATGATCTCGAACACCTTTGCCACGGCATTGAAAAAATGTTGTCAGGTGAATATTGGTTGCCAAGGCAAAAACTGGCTGAGCTCATTCATTACTACCAACAGAACAATAACAACGCCATCGACTACTCAGAAATCTGCCTGACCAACCGTGAGCAGCAAATTCTGCGCAAGCTCGTCACTGGCGCATCCAACAGCGAAATTGCGGATGGCCTTTTTGTATCAGAACACACGGTGAAATCACACTTATATAATATTTTCAAAAAGATAAATGTTAAAAACCGCGTACAAGCTGTGTTTTGGGCAAAAAACAATTTGTCAGTAATCGGATTAGACTATCAAGGCTAACCCACTGAGACCTTTCCCCTTTATAAGTAGGCGCTCATGTATCTTCATGAGTGAGACACTTACCTAAGCACTTTTACGCCATAGTTAGAATTGCAAAGCGTAGGTAAGCAATATCTAATAATTCCCCATAATTCGCTTGCCTCGTTGATGTTTGCACTGATGCGAGGACTGCTCCTCAATGTCGACGTACGCATCCCATCTATTCGTTTTGTGACTTAGGTATATTCAAAAATAGAGGGTTAGCATTATGGCTAATATAAACGGTACCGCTTACGCGGAGACACTATTAGGCAC
This sequence comes from Enterovibrio sp. FF113, assembly GCF_041439165.1. Lineage (NCBI taxonomy): Bacteria > Pseudomonadati > Pseudomonadota > Gammaproteobacteria > Vibrionales > Vibrionaceae > Enterovibrio > Enterovibrio sp. FF113. Next base: position 134,995 of record NZ_JBGONO010000012.1, read on the forward strand.
CAGTGAAAGCGACAATATTTTCAGCTTCGGTGGAGATGATGTAAAAGTCGGCTACGGTGGAGACGATTTTGTCTTCGGTGGTCGAGGCCATGACACCATGACTGGTGGTGCAGGTAACGATTTCGTCAGCGGTGGTATTGGTAACGATATCGTTGGCGGTGGTAGCGGCGACGACATTCTGTTTGGCGGTGAAGGCCATGACATTGTATTGGGTGGCGTCGGTAACGATCTACTGTTCGCCGTATCGGGCAATGACGTGCTTTATGGCGGCGACGGTGACGACTGGCTAGTCAGCGGCATAGATAATGATTTCCTTGTCGGTGGCGCAGGAGCTGATACCTTCCTGTTCGATAACATTCTTGGTTTTCACACTGGGAACGATCGTGTGGTTGATTTTGAAATCGGGGTCGATCTGCTCTTTATCAGAGCAACGGGAGATACTGATTTCGCTTCTCTTTCCATGACTCAGGTGGGCAGTAACACGCTCGTTGATCTGGCTGATGGTTCTAGTTTTATCCTGAACGGTATTACTGCTGCAGATCTCTCTGCCAGTGATTTCCATATTGTCTAACAAACTCAAGGTCTAACACCTAATGGGCAATAACGAATTTGACCTATTGCCCATTTTTTTATCTCACAGTCCATTGTAAGTATTAAATAACTAGAAACCCCTCCATATCAGACTGTTATTTCCGCATTGAATATTAGGCATTATTTTCCCACCACAACTCACCAATGAGACACCATTCTCGCGTCAACTCGTTCAAAGTGTTACAGCCATTTTTCGGCAAGCTCATGATGGCTAATTGCAGCTTGCCTAAGGCAACGTGCTGACCATGTCGGCCGTACATCATGACAAAGGTATGAAATAACTATAAAGGGAAGAAGTAATGGCTGACATTAATGGAACCGCAACTACAGATACGTTGGATGGAACCAGTGACACAGATGTTATCAATGGTTTGGGCGGTGATGACCGCATCATCGGATTTGGTGGCGACGATACGATATTTGGCGGTAGCGGTGATGATTTTCTGATTGGCGGTGGCGGTAATGACGTTATTAGCGGCGGGTCAGGTGACGATTACGTTGGCGGCGGTAGCGGCGATGACACCTTGTATGGCGGAGAAGGTAACGATGACCTTCTTGGTGGAACGGGGAACGATTCCCTTTACGCAGGTTCAGGTTCAAACAGACTGTTTGGCGGTTCAGGTGATGATTGGTTAATCAGTGGTTCAGGCAATGACTTTCTAATTGGTGGTTCAGGTGCAGACACTTTCCTGTTTGACAATATTCTGAACAAGCACACAGGCAATGATCGTGTTGTTGATTTTGAAATTGGCATTGACACTATCTTTATCCGTTCAAGCGGTGACACTGATTTTGGTTCGCTCGACCTTGCTCAAGCTGGTAACAATACCTTGATCAGTTTGGCCGACGGTTCAAGCGTCACACTTCACAATATTTCCGTTGGGGATCTCTCTGCCGACGACTTTCAAATCGTCTGATTTAACCAAGCTATACTCAAGGCAATCAGTGCAGAAACTGATTGCCTTTTTTAGGGCCATTTAAGCATTCGCTTCGTTGCAGTATAAAAAAGACAAAGTGATTAGAAATCATTGGATACGACATGTCTCTTTCTACAGAAAAACAGCTACTAACAACCATCGAACAATGTAAAAAAGCCATGGTATTTGTTATCGCTTTCAGTTTTTTCATCAATATTCTGGTGCTGAGCGTTCCCATTTACATGCTACAAATTTATGATCGTGTCATCAGTTCTCGCTCAATAGACACGTTACTGCTATTGACGATGATCACCGTATTTGCGCTACTCACCATGTCAATACTAGAAAATGTGCGAACTCGCATTATGGTGCGAATTGGCGCTTGGTTTGATCAAAGTTTATCCCCCGACATTTTAAGCGGCAGCATTGCGTTGCAGCTTCGACAAGGACTGTCAGCTTCCGTGCAGAGTCTGCGTGATATCGCCGCTATTCGGGCCTTTATCGGTGGCAATGCAGTGATACCCGCCTTAGATGCTCCTTGGACCCCTGTATTCCTAGCCTTTGTTTTTCTCTTGCACCCTTTACTCGGTATTATTGCAACGGCAGGGGCACTCATCTTGTTTGCTATCGCCATCATTAATGATATCACCACGCGAAAAGCTCACAAAAGCGCCAACGAATCAGCGATTCTTGCTATGCAACAAGCAGAGTCAGCGGCCAGAAACGCAGATGCTATTGAAGCCATGGGCATCATGCCCAATTTCATCAAAAACTGGTCTGAGCTGAATAACAAAAGCATCGATAGCCAAGTCAGCGCAAATTCCAAAGGTGCACTATTGACAGCTACGTCTAAGTTCATCCGAATGCTGCTACAAATTGCCATGCTGGGTGTGGGTGCTTGGCTTGTCATCGAAAACGAACTCACTGCGGGCGCAATGATTGCAGGCTCCATTTTGATGGCTCGCGCATTGGCGCCAGTAGAGCAATCCATTAGCGCATGGGGTACTGCTATTTCTGCAAGGCAAAGCTATCAGCGCCTTAAAGAGCAAATCCCAGCGTTTCCAGAACGTGCAAAATCAATGCCATTACCGAAACCACAAGGCGTGATATCGGTCGAAAAAGTGACCTACTTCCATTCGGGCCAACCTGAGCCAGTGCTGCATGGCATCACTTTCAAACTCAATGCCGGAGAAGCACTTGGGATCATTGGACCATCCGGTACAGGGAAATCCACACTGGCACGTTTAATGCTCGGAAACTTGACAGCAACTGCTGGCACAATTCGACTGGATAATATGGATGTGGCCAAATGGGATCCCGATGATCTTGGCCCCCATTGCGGCTATTTGCCACAAGATGTAGAACTGTTTCCAGGCACGATCCGTCAGAACATAGCTCGCATGTCAGAAGGCGAGCCTGAGCTTGTCATTCAAGCCGCAAAACTTGCGGGCTGTCATGAGCTCATCTTGCGTCAGCGTCAGGGTTACGACACCGTTGTCGGCGAGCGAGGCCTTGGCTTATCAGGCGGTGAACGTCAACGTGTAGCGCTTGCCAGAGCACTTTACGGCGACCCAAGCTTGGTGATCCTCGATGAAGCCAATGCCAACCTTGATGGTGTTGGAGAGATCGCACTACAGCGTGCCATCGCCTATCTTAAATCTCGCAAAGCCACTGTTATCTTAGTGGGACACAGACCCAGCATGATGCAATCGATGGACAAATTACTCGTACTGCAAGATAGCCAAGTTCGCGCCTTTGGTGAGCGAGACGAAGTACTCAAACCGTTAATGGAGCAAAGCGCAGCCATTTCTTCCAACAAAGGAGGGAAGCAGTAATGGGCATTCCTGCTATTCGCCAACTCGCTTTGTTCGGTTTCGGTGTCATCGCACTTTTCTTTGGCACATTTGGTGTCTGGTCCGTATTTAGTCCGCTCGAGGGAGCATCTATCGCACCCGGCGTTGTTACTGTGGATAGTCAGCGCAAAACCGTGCAGCACCTTGAAGGTGGCATTATTGACAAAATAACCGTCACAGAAGGGGCAAATGTCACCAAAGGTCAAACGCTTATTTTGCTTGATGACACACAAGCGCGTGGTCAATTGGAGCAATACAATAGTCGTCAGCGTAATGCATTGGCACGTGAAGCAAGACTGATCGCCGAGCGCGATAATCTCGACACGATTGTATTTACCGAGCAACTTGAATCAAATAAACAAGACCCACGCGTAGAGGAGATCCTCACCAATCAGCGTCGGATCTTCCAAGCCAGAAATGATTTCTACGCCTCTCAACAGGAAGTCCTAAAAACACAACTCGCGCAGAATCGCGCAGAGCTTGATGGACAGAAGCAGCGCTTCGTGATTGAAAAACGTCGATTAGCCATCATTGGCGAAGAAATTGCTGGCAACCGAAAATTGGCAGAAAAAGGCTATGCGAGCAAGACTCAAGTGTTGCGGTTAGAACGTGAGGAAAGCCAAATATTAAGTACCATCAGCCAATTGCAATCCAATGCTAGTCGCTTGGCACAAAACGTGGCTGAAAGTCAGGCTCAATTAAAAGAGCAAGAACTTGAACGTATTAAAGAAGTGGTGGAACAGTTACGTGAAACTCGGCAAGAGCGTTATGAATTAGATGAACAATTGGCAACGGCGCAAGATATTCTCAATCGCACAAAAATTGTTGCCCCACTGTCAGGAACGGTATTAAACCTTCAGGTGTACTCGGAAGAAGGTGTCATTTCCCCCGGGCAACCGCTACTCGATATCGTGCCTAACAACGAAAGCTTGATGATTGAAGCGCGTGTTGATCCTTCAGATATCGACCAAGTACGCGCTGGCATGAAAGCACAAATCCGTCTTACTGCCTTGAGTATGCGAAGCATCAAGCCCCTCAACGGTGAGTTACTAACCGTGTCTGCAGATAGGCTCATCGATGAGCAATCAGGGTTGGCTTATTATCTGGCGCGCGTCAAGCTCATCGACAATGTTAACGAGCTTCTTAACGGCATCGTTCTTTATCCCGGCATGCAAGCTGAAGTCATGTTGCTTACAGAGCCTCGAACTCCGATAGAATATTTGGCCAAACCACTCACTGAGAGCCTCAATCGAGCATTTCGAGAAGAGTGATCTCTATCATGCGCTCTCATACTTAACTCACACCTAAGAATGAGGGCGCTTAATACTGTGCAAAATAGACTGATAACTTGTTAGATACTTTTCGAATCAAAATCTTTTCATTGATACAAGTCACCCTTAAAAGTGTGATCTGGATCACTGCGCATACAACTCGATTCAACGCCAATTTATAGGGCAAAGTATGTTCCATTTTCTGGCAACATAAATGTCACAAGTGAAAATCGGACAAAGTTCATCTTCTTTCTGTCTTCTCATACTGTTCTACTTGCTGCGTCTTGTTGGAAAAATAAACCAATCGTCAAAGGCACCTCCCTAGCGAGGTTGCGATGCGTGGTTTACTTTTAAGAGTAAGAAATGAAATAAAAAAGTGATCGAATAATCGAGAACACAAAAAAATATGAGCTTTATATCTTATGGACAGCAGAAAAATTCGTACACATGGAACCGAATCCGCCATTCTTTACCGTCTTTGTGATCTTGCGGTAATTGGTGGGTCACTTGTCGTCGCAAGTTTTCTCTACTTAGGAGCCGTCAGTGAAGACTGTCTCTTGCTCGCCACACTGACATCCATTTTCTACCTGCTTTTTGCCGAAAGCTCCCACCTTTATCGTTCGTGGCGCATCAGTAATTTTCAAGGCCAAATGGTCGCAACTCTGCTTCCTTGGTTGGGTGCATGCCTTGTTCTGGTCGCTTACTTTTTCTTTACGCAACGCGGCATCGAGTTTTCCCGCATTGTGATGACAATGTGGTTTGTACTTGGCGGTATTGGCCTCGTACTTTGGCGCTATCTTGCCCGTATTGCATTAAGTCGCCTTCGCAATCATGGCATTAACACTCGTTGCGCTGCCATTATTGGCACCACCGCAAACGGCATCGAATTGGCTCAAGAGTTTCAACGCAACCATGCACTTGGCATAAAGTTAGTTGGTTTTTATGAAGACCGCAGTAGCGATCGTATTGAAGGAAGCTTGCCCGCACCAATGCTGGGCAAAGTAAGTGATGCGCTAGAGCAAGCAAAACAAGGCAAGCTTCAGCATGTCTATATTGCCATGCCTATGCATGCGAAAGACCGCATTGCTCGCTATCTCAACCAATTTGCAGACACCACTGCTACCACCTATTTGGTACCAGACTTTTTCACGTACAACCTATTACACAGCCGTTGGCAAACCATTGGTCACGTGCACACATTAAGTGTTCACGACACGCCATTCAGTGGCATCGCTGCGTGGGCTAAACGCCTTGAAGACATTATTCTATCGACGCTCATCATCATTTTGATCTCTCCGGTTCTGATCGCTGTTGCGGTTGGCGTGAAAATGTCATCACCCGGAAAAGTCATCTTCAAACAGCACCGATACGGGCTAGATGGTCGACAAATCAAAGTGTGGAAGTTTCGTTCCATGTCCACCACTGACAATGGTGACGTAGTGAAACAAGCGACAAAAAATGATCCTCGAGTCACGCCCTTTGGTGCATTTATTCGCCGTACGTCGCTCGACGAACTTCCGCAATTTTTTAACGTATTGCGCGGCTCTATGTCTATTGTTGGTCCTCGTCCTCACGCTGTTGCCCACAACGAACAATACCGTGCCATTGTTGATCGCTACATGCTACGCCACAAAGTGAAACCCGGAATTACCGGATGGGCGCAGATCAATGGTTATCGCGGTGAAACAGACACACTAGATAAGATGGAAAAACGCATCCAATTTGATCTGGAATATATCCAAAACTGGTCTTTATGGATGGATATTAAGATCGTCTTTGCCACTGTGTTTAAAGGCTTTGTTGGCAAATCGGCGTACTAGGAGATGGGTGTGATTCGCAATAATTTTTGGGTGTGTCCCCTTGTCTTGCTGCCGCTCTCAGTGGCAGCCGTCGAACCTTTGGCATACCAAACTGAAAATGGCATTGACATCATTCCAACGCTAAAAGTCAGCGCGGGACACAACGACAATGTTCGACGAACGACCAAGGATCCGGTCAGTTCGCCGATGACGCTCATTTCCCCTAAAGTTATCGCGTTACTGGAAACAGAAAGCACTGCCTATCAATTCGATTATCGTATGGATGCGTTGTATTTCACCGATAGCAGCGATGACAACACTGTTGACCAACAAGCTCATGCCGCTGGGTTGTGGCTTTTCAATATCCGGAATCGTCTACGTCTAGATTACCTTTATAAAATCGTTAGCGAACCAAGAGGTACTGGCTTGACCGAAGGTAATAGTCTGGCCGTTGAAGAACCTCTACGTTTTCACTTTCAAGATTTCAATGCCCGCTACACCTATGGTGCAGCGGGTGCCAAAGGTCGTTTAGTCGGTATCGCGGGCTACGAGAGCAAAGACTACAAAGACGTGACCTACGTAAACAATGGCGGTCAAACCGATGAAAGCCGCTATTACAATTGGGAGCAGCCTTATCTAAGTGGCGAATTCTATTATGCCTTCTCAAGCTATTTCCATGCTATCGCCATGGCGCGTGTTGAAGATCGTAGCTATGAGTTTGTTCCGCCGACATCAGGCTCCCGTGATAACCAAAACACCTTGCTGTATGGCGGTCTGGAATGGGACATCACAGGAAAAACCCAAGGCAAGCTACTCGTCGGCATGCAAAATAAAGACTTTGATGACTCTAATCGCAAGGATTTTCAAGGATTTAGCTGGCGCGCGAATGTAAGTTGGGCACCAACAGATTACAGCACGTTCAAATTGGAAGGACGCGATTATGCTCGCGATCCCGACATTAATGCTGACTACGTTCAAGATCGTTCAATTAAGCTCGATTGGGAGCACAGTTGGACACCACAACTAACATCCATTGCCACTGCCCGTTATGGCACCAACGACTACCCTGGCGGGTTGCGAAATGATGACGACACATTACTTGAGCTTTCCGTGGTTTATAGCTTAACGAGATGGTGGGATGTGTCTGTGGGTGCAAGCAAATTTGAGCGCGATTCAAGCTTTGCAGGATACAGCTACGACCAAACACGTATTTTCATTGGCATGGAGGTGAGTTTGTGATCCATCGATTTCTATTACTCCTTTTAATGTTTCTACCCTTCTTTAGTGGAGCCGCAGAGACAGAGCAATATGTGTTAGATGATGGAGATCGTATCTCCATCAAAGTGTACGGGGAAGAAGACCTTTCCATGGACATTTTGCTCAGCACACGAGGGCGTTTTGATTACCCTTATCTAGGCCGCCTTGAGGCTGCTGGGAAATCCGTCGGTCAACTGCAACGCATTATCGAACAGGGACTTCGGGGTGATTATTTAATCGACCCTAAGGTAACGGTTAACGTTATTCAGTTTCGCAAGTTTTATGTTAACGGTGAAGTAAACCAGCCTGGTGGTTATGACTATCAACCAGGGCTGACCATTGGTAAAGCGATTGCGATTGCGGGCGGATTTACCGACCGAGCATCACGTAAAAAAATTCAAAAGACAGAAGCCAAAAATGGAAGAACACAAAAAAATGTTGGCCTGTCACAAACTGTGGGCCCCGGTGACATCATCGTGGTTGATCAGAGTTTTTTTTAGATAGCGCTGCGAGAATAAAAGGAAATTACCACCATGAAATTGACCGAGCCTAACCCGGCAAGCGGGCAATCACGTATCGATCTTAAACGGTATTTCAGCGTGATCGGGCGTTACTGGATGCCCATCACCTTGTTTGTCATTGTTGTTACGCTCATTGCTACGCTGCTGATCCTTGCCATCACACCAGTTTACCGCGCGACAGCCACACTGCTTATCGAGTCTCAGGCCAGTAAAACAATTTCTATCGAAGAAGTGTACGCGCTCGATACCAGCAAGAAAGAATATTACCAAACACAGTTTGAGATCCTTCGCTCGGATTACCTATCAGAGAAAGTTATCGAAGAGTTGGGTATATCGCAAATTAGAGAGTTCAATAATCTCGTCGGAAAACCTTCTGCGCGAGATAAATTGCTCGCCATGCTCCATCAAGTAGAGTTTTTACAGGGCTTTTTACCCAAGCAAAAGCCGCTAACTGACGCCGTTGATAAGGGTGCAGCAGATCAAGCTGTCTTGAAGAAATTCAAATCCCATTTAGCAATAGAGCCTATTCGCAACACCCAGTTAGTCAGAATTCAATTTGGTTCAGCCGACCCCGTGCTAGCCGCGAATGTCGCCAACGCACTCGGTCAAGCGTATATAGAGTCAAACCTTGAAGCACGACTGGTTGCAACACAGACTGCATCAGGCTGGATTACAGATCGATTGGGTGAGCTTAAAAACAACTTGGACATCTCCGAGCTAGCCTTGACTCAATACCTGCAAGACGAAGGACTGATTGAGCTAGATGATATCGATGAACTCGCTGGTACCGAGCTCACTAACTTAACCATTCGCGTGGCTGAAGCCAGAGAAAAACGCGTCGCCGCTGAAAGTTTGTATTCACTGATGCAAGGCAACGGTGCAGGCAGTGCAGCCTTGCTGTCGGTGCCTGAAATCTCAAACCATCCACAGGTTCGTGATGTCAAAAATGCCGAGACCGATGCGCAGCGCAAAGTTTCAGAGCTGTCAAAACGTTATGGCGAAAAACACGACAAGATGATCCAGGCTCGTGCTCAGCTGACGGCTGTCCGCAATCGCGCTAACTCTGTGATCAACGAATTGGCACGCGGTATCGAAAAAGAACTCACCAATGCACGCAAACAAGAAGCGTCGCTGATTACTTCGCTCGCCAACAAAAAGAACGATTATCAACACATTAGTTCAAAGCGTGCACAATACGAATCGCTCAAGCGCGATGTTGACTCCAGTCGTCAGCTTTACGATATGTTCTTGAGTCGGCAGAAAGAAACGACTGCAACCAGTGACTTTGAATCGGTGATTGCTCGGTTTACCGACAAAGCGAAAACAGCACAAGACCCCTTCCGTCCGCAAACCACCAAATTAATCGTGATCAGCGCCGCATTCGCTCTTCTGATCGCTATCGCGGGTGCATTTTTGGCAGATGCTTACCGCAACACGATTGAAAAACCCGATGATGTTGAGGAGAAACTCGGTTTGCAGCATTTAGGCTTTCTTCCCCGGGTCAAAGCGAAGCGATTCAAAAATACGCCACTGGATCACACCCTTTATCTTGACCCCGATGCCGCCCTATTCAGTGAGTCAGTGAGGACAATACGCACCTCGATACTACTCACTTTAACAAACAGTAAACGCAAAATATTGGCGGTAACGTCTTCTTTGCCGGCTGAAGGCAAAACCACCGTAGCACTTAACTTGGCTCAATCATTGGCGAAGATGGAGCGCACTTTGCTGATTGATTGTGATCTGCGCATGCCCGCTATTGGTGGTCGCTATGGTTTACCACGTAACCAAGCAGGCCTCACCAATGCACTGGTCATGGGCACACCGATAAGCGAGTGTATTTACCATGATGACGAGTCGTCACTGGATCTCTTGCCAGCCGGTCTGTTGCCACCGAATCCGCAAGAATTGCTAGGCTCGCCCAAGTTTGCCGCGTTAATTGATCAGTTAAAGCAAAGCTATGACCGCATCATTCTTGATACGCCGCCAGTGCATGTTGTGAGTGACAGCTTGCTCCTCGGACGCTTAGCCGGTGGCATGGTGCTTGTCGTGAAAGCGGAGTCGACCACAGAGAAGCAAATCAACTTTACGGTCTCTCAGCTCGTACGCCATGACATCGCCATAGACGGAGTGGTGCTCAATCAGCTCTCCAGCAAGTTTGCCGAAGAAAAATACAAGCTGCACTATGGGTACTACAACGCTAACAAACAAAGTGATGACGCGCTCGAAGCCAGCTAAGGCTCGAGTGTTGACAAGGACATATAACAAGAATGAAGACAAGTTTTGATGTATTTAACGGCGATGCCGATGGGATTTGCGCACTCTTACAGCTTCGATTAGCCACCCCAAAAGACAGCGTGCTGATCACGGGTGTGAAACGTGATATTGCTTTGCTCAAGCAAGTCGATCCTGCCATTGCACAAGATGTCACTGTGCTGGATGTCGCCATGGGCAAAAACCGGGCTGCGTTGGATAATCTCCTGTCGCAAGGCGTGCGGGTATTTTATGCCGACCACCACAATCCAGACGATATCCCTGAGCACAATGGGTTAACCACGCACATCAACACTGCAGCCAATACATGCACTAGCTTGATCGTCGATAAGCTGCTTGATGGCCGATACCGCGAATGGGCTTTGGTTGGTGCTTATGGTGACAATTTGTTTGCAGTTGCCGATACGCTGGCAAATAAAGCGGATCTTTGCGATCAAGATAGGCTCACGCTCAAGCAATTTGGTACTTATCTCAACTACAACGGTTATGGCTCGTCGCTGGCAGATTTGTTGTTCTCTCCTGCTGAGATTTACAAACTGATGTCGCCATATCCTTCGCCATTTAACTTTATAACTGAACGCCCTGATGTATACGACACACTAGAGAATGGCTTTATGAATGACAGTGAGAAAGCGGCTGCCATTGTGCCTTTTTCTGAGCAATCAGGTTCGCGCGTTTACATGTTGCCTGATGAAGCTTGGGCTCGCCGTATTAGCGGCGTGTATTCAAACGATCTTGCTAACCAAGACCCCAGTGTCGCCAATGCCGTTATTACCGAAAAAGCAGACGGTAGCTACTTGGTCAGTATTCGAGCGCCACTGAAAAATCGCATCGGTGCAGACGAACTTGCCGCTGCATTTCCAACTGGGGGTGGCAGAAAAGCCGCCGCCGGCATCAATGCTCTGCCCGCAGAATTACTCCCTGAATTTATAGAAGCGTTCCACCAGCGTTATCCGCTGGCAACGTAACAAAAGGATACACAATGGTGGATAAGATTTCGCTAAACCAGACCCATCTCAAACAGCTTGAAAACGAATCGATTCACATCATTCGTGAAGTCGCTGCTGAGTTCGATAATCCCGTGATGATGTACTCCATCGGCAAAGACTCAGCGGTGATGCTGCATCTTGCCATGAAGGCATTTTATCCCGGTAAGCCGCCCTTCCCGCTACTCCACGTCGATACGACGTGGAAGTTTAAGGAAATGATTCAGTTTCGCGATGAATTCACCAAAAAACTGGGGCTAGATCTTCTTGTTCACATTAATCAAGACGGCGTCGACATGGGGATCAGTCCCTTTGAACACGGCAGTGCAAAACACACTGACATCATGAAGACACAAGGTCTAAAACAGGCGCTGGACAAGCATGGTTTTGATGCTGCATTTGGTGGTGCCCGTCGCGATGAAGAAAAGAGCCGCGCCAAAGAACGCGTGTACTCATTCCGAGATAAACACCATCGCTGGGATCCGAAGAATCAACGTCCGGAGCTTTGGGATACTTACAACGGCCGTGTAAACAAAGGCGAAAGCATTCGCGTGTTCCCTTTGTCTAACTGGACTGAATTGGATATCTGGCAATACATTTACATGGAAAATATCGATATCGTTCCTTTGTATTTCGCCAAACAGCGCCCGGTTGTCGAGCGTGATGGCACGCTAATCATGGTAGATGACGAGCGCATGCCATTAGAAAAAGGCGAGAAGGTTGAAATGAAATCCGTGCGTTTTCGCACCCTGGGTTGCTACCCATTAACGGGCGCGGTGGAATCTACCGCTGCGACCTTGCCTGAAATCATTCAAGAGATGCTGTTAACCAAAACCTCTGAGCGTCAAGGTCGGGTTATCGATCACGATCAGTCTGGTTCTATGGAGCAGAAAAAACGAGAAGGCTACTTCTAAAAGCCTCACCACTTTACTGAATGAATTTGCTTGTTTGCATAAGGAATGCCCCATGAGCCATAGCTCAACTCTGATAGCCTCGGATATCGAAGCGTATCTCCATCAGCATGAAAATAAAGATCTGCTGCGTCTTTTGACCTGCGGCAGTGTCGACGACGGTAAATCTACATTGATCGGCCGCCTACTTTACGACACGAAGCTGATCTTTGAAGATCATCTTTCCACCTTACACAAAGACAATGCACGTGTCGGTAACGCGGGCGAATCACTCGACCTTGCCTTGTTGGTCGATGGCCTGCAATCCGAGCGCGAGCAAGGCATCACCATTGATGTGGCCTACCGCTATTTCTCGACCGAAAAGCGCAAATTCATCATTGCCGATTGCCCAGGGCATGAACAGTACACACGGAACATGGCAACAGGCGCATCTAACTGTGAATTAGCTATTGTGATGATTGATGCACGTAAAGGGCTGTTAACCCAAACTCGCCGCCATAGCTATATCGTCAATAAGCTAGGGATTCGACACGTTGTTGTCGCGATCAACAAAATGGATTTGGTCAATTTCGACCAAGCTGTGTTTGATGGCATTAAAGCTGACTATCAGGCAATGGCTGCACAACTTGGGATCAAAGACGTGCATTACGTCCCTCTTTCAGCGCTCACTGGCGACAATGTCGTGTCCAACAGTGACAACATGCCGTGGTACACAGGTCCATCTTTGATGGCGCTTTTAGAAGGCATGGAAATCAATCGAGATCAGAATCTTGATTTGATGCGTTTTCCTGTTCAGTTCGTTAATCGCCCTGACGATGGATTTCGCGGTTACTGCGGTACGCTCGCTTCTGGCATTTTGCGCAAAGGCGATGAAGTCGTAGCACTGCCTTCAGGTCAGAAGAGTACTGTCACCGCCATTGTGACTTTCGACGGCGAACTGGAAAGCATTGCCCCAAACAATGCCATCACCGTCACCCTTGCTGATGAAATTGATATCTCACGTGGCGACATGTTGGTTCACGCAGACACGGCTCCGGTATCTACAGACCGCCTTACAGCCAGTCTGGTTTGGATGGCGCAAGATACGCTGAAATCCCGTCACGATTATGACTTCAAGTTCGCGACACATAATGTCACTGGGCGAATCACGAACATCGTGCATAAAATCGATATCAACAATTTCGAAACGCTGACTGCCAACGAACTAGCACTGAATGAAATTGGAGTGGTTGAGCTTCAACTCAATGCACCAGTCGCGGTCGATCACTACGCAGACATTCGTAAAACGGGCGCCTTTATTGTCATTGACCGACTGAGCAATATTACCGTTGCCGCTGGCATGGTTGAAGCATTGCATTCGTCGCAAGAAGCACAGCAAAGCCGCAGCTACACTGCCGCTGAAGTCGCGCTTAATCACTATATTCGTGAACACTTCCCTGAGTGGGAAACCAAACCGATTAAGTGATCAGCGAGAAAGAAACAGCATGGACACTGTGTCTTTACACACTGACAAGGAGAGCGAACCACCCATGACCGTCAAGGTTTTACATATTATCAATGACTTGTCACGCAATGGCGGCGCACAGCGTTTCGTGATCGATTTGATTTCACCGCCGCCTGACGGTTATGAAATTCGCGTGATCACGCTGGAAGACACCAATGACTTCCGTGCTGAAATAGAAGCACAAGGTGTGGCCTGTTATGTGTGGGATAGGCTGTCACTAAAAGAAAAATGGCAACTTTTACGTTGGCCAGATTTGGTGCACGGGCATCTGTTCCCGTCTATCTACATCGCCTTGGCGGCCTTTGGGAAGAAGCGTATTCAAACTGAGCACGCCACTCACAATCGTCGTCGTGATCATGCATGGATGAAGCCGTTCGAGTTTTTCCTCTACTGGCGCTATCACACCACAGTGTGTATTACCGAACAGGTTCAGCATGCGTTAGAAGCATTTTTGCCACAGTGGAAAAGTCATTATCAGGTGATCTTAAACGGGATTGATTTAAGTAAGTATCCGTTAATTGCCAAGTCAAGACCTGAATCGGATTCGCCGATCCGCATCGGTATGGTCGGACGTTTTCATGTGTATAAAGATCATCCGACGTTGATCCGCGCACTTGCCCTGTTACCAGCAAAGTACGAACTTCATTTTGCTGGTGACGGCGACCGACGAGAGGAATACCAAACATTGGTTAAATCGCTTGGGTTAGATGATCGCGTTATCTTTCATGGTGTCCGGGCGGATATTCCTGCGTTTCTCGACGGAGTGGATATTTATGTTCAAAGCTCCATTGTCGAAGGATTTGGTCTAGCCGCAGTGGAAGCCATGGCTGCGGGCTTGCCTGTTTTAGCGTCACGGGTGCAAGGCATGAGTGAGGTTATCGACAACGAGGCATCTCTGTTCAACGTGGGTGATGAAAAGATGCTGGCACAAATGGTCGCCTCGCTGTGCGACGATGCCGCTAGCTACCAAACATCTGCACAATATTCGGTTTCGCGCTGCCAACACTTCACCTTATCGGCATTTCGTGAACAGTACTACGACACCTATCAATCATTAGTCGACAACAAACAGAGGTTAGCCGATGGCAAGGCCTCTTGAGCATTTGGCGGCACTTGCCGTCATCTTGTTTTTTGTTCCACTAAAAGTGAATGTGTCTGGCATTTCACTGTATCTGGCGGATCTCGAAAGTATTGCAGCCCTAGGCATTCTTACCATTATCCTGTTTCGAGGCAAGTTGAAGCAAACGACCATCAAAGCAACCGGTTTTATTCTGGTGTTTGTGGCTTACATACTGCTCGCTGGGGTGCTCAGTGATGTCTCCTTCAAGCTGGTCATGATTGAAATGATCCAATGGCTATCTGTGGCCGCATTTCTCGGCGTGCTTCATCAAGCAGACCTGCTTGCTTCACCACGCTTTTTGTCCATCGTGGCACTTTATGCATTCGCTGGCGCAGTCTATACCGCCATCTGGCACTTAATGCAGCCAGGCATGCCCGATTTCAAACAGCTCGCTAACACCAAGTACTTCTTTGGTTTCTGCTGCGTGATGTTGTATCTGATGCGTGATCACATCCGTTTCAGCCATATTCTACTTGGCATCGCGTTGGTTTTATTAGTGATGTCTGGCGAGCGAAAAGCGTTACTTGGCGTCATGCTGATGATTGCATGTGACTACGCATTTTGTCGCAAGGTGGGCGATGCCAAGACGCAACGCGCCTTTCATACTCTCGGCTTTATGGTTTTTTTTGGTGCCATTATCGCCCTGTTTTCTATCTGGTCTCTGATGGGGCTCCCTGCCATATTAAACCATCTAGAGTTTACACAGTTTGACATTCTGTTTGCCGACCAAGAGCAAGCCCGTTGGGATTCTGAAGTGTGGCGAAAACTGCTCCTTGCTAATGGCTTCTCGCTGTTTTTAGAGCACCCCATTTTTGGTGTCGGCCCCAAAATGCTGCCGGAATACATGGCGAATTATTTCCATAATCAGGAACTGGCCATCTATACCCATAATTTTGCGCTTGATGTTGCGATCGAGTACGGCCTTGTGGGTCTTACGATCCTCATTGGCGGTTTTGTGCTTAGCATGCGCCAGCTATTCCATCAGCGCATGCTAAACCCTGTCGCGTTTCTTATGGCCGTCTACATTCTTGCGATGGTGCTGTTTGTTGCCATCAACAGCACCATCATGCTGATGTTTTTATTCCCGTTCTTCGTCAACACTCGCGCAGAGACTCAAGAGTCACCAGACCCATCGATAAATACTCGATCAATAAAAACCACCGTCACCGCTAAACCATTTTCAAACGTCGTTATGCATAAGGATAAGCAATGAAATTCAGTCTGGCCCGACAACGCGCCTTCGACCAAACTCTGCGCGAAAAGGATTTCGTTTTGGTATACCAAATGGGCAAAGTTGGCTCGTCATCTATCGAAGCATCACTCGAACATGCAGGGATCCCAAGCTGGCACATTCATACCTTTGATGACAATGAAGAGTTCCAGATGTACCGCAATACCGCTGATGTTGCCTGTTTCTTTGATTGGCCAGTACGAACCGCATATAGATTGACGTTGGCGCATCGCTGCCGCGTGCTGCAAAAACGTGATTACCTCAAAATCATCACCTTGGTTCGTGATCCTGTGGCCACCGTGGTTTCTCGTTTCTTTCAAGATCTGCACATCCAGTTTATTTCGGGTAAAAAGAATGATGCGATTCACGGTGACATCGATGCCACGCTAAAGCACCTCACCGATGCGTTTGAAAACCAAATGCATTTGGATTATTTCACTGAATGGTTTGACCGAGAGCTAAAGCGTCGGTTTGGCGTAGATGTGCTCAAGCACATTTCCGATCCAACACAAACCCATTGGCACATTGAACAAAATGGTTGCGATGTCTTGCTGATGAAATGCGAAGCTATCAATCAATCTGCCGATGTGTTGGCCACTTTTTTAGATCATCCGGAGTTCACGCTTGAGTCCAGCAACGAAGGATCTAACAAGTGGTATTCTGCGCTTTATCAACGCTTTAAAGAAACCTATTCGTTTGAACGTTTGTTCCATCTTTATGACGCGCCACTGTATCGCGCAGTCTACAGTGAAGAAGAAATCACACGCTTTAAAAACAAATGGAGCAAGTGATGAAAACAGTTCTCCATATCACCGAGGCATTTGGTGGCGGTATTCAAACTGCCCTGTGTAGCTATGCTCGCTCGACAAAAGATGATCCAATTCATCATAATTTGCTCGCCCGTTTGCGCCCTAAAGACAATACGGGCATGGCAATCCAGTCACTGTTTGATGAGGTAAAAACCGTAGAAGGCGGACTGCTCGCTTTCTATCGCGCAGCGCGTCATGCAGTAAAAGAAATTCAGCCCGATATCATTCATCTGCATTCGAGCTTCGCTGGCTTTCTCGGGCGCTATTTGCCCAAAGGCAACGCTAGCATTGTTTATACGCCGCACTGTTATGCATTTGAACGACGCGACATTTCTGATTTGATGCAAAACGCGTACATGCGCCTTGAACAGCTAGGATTATCGCGTATTGATGTGGTGGCAGGGTGCAGTGAGCGTGAATGCGAGCTGGCATTAGAACTTGGCGCCAAGCGTGCTGTTCATCTCAATAATTACGCCGATTTACCCAGCGAATTAATAAACAATAAAGCGGAAAAGTCAGCGCCTCCTCCCTTCAATGTCGTCGTGGTTGGTCGCGTGTCTGCACAAAAAGACCCAGGTTTTTTGCTCGAAACCGTAAGAAGTTTAAAAGCCTACCCCGAGTATGAGCAGATACATATCCGCTGGTTGGGGGGGGGCGATCAGGAACAAGAAGAAGCACTAAGAAAGGTTGGCATAGAAGTAACGGGGATGATTCCCCACCAACAGGTCATGCAAACACTGCAAAATGCCGATCTCTATCTGCATGCTGCAGCATGGGAGGGCATGCCATTAACACTTCTTGAAGCTGCTCGCATGCAGGTACCGATGATTTTGCGCATTATTGGCGCAACGCAAAGCCTACCGTATCCATATATGGTTAGCTCACCAGAAACGATGGCAAAGCAAATCGTGGAATTTTGTCGCCATCCCGAACACCCGGACTACCAAAGCGCACTTATGCTATTTAACAACGATTTCAGTGCCGATAAGCAACGTAACACCTTACTGTCCATCTACGAGGTGTAGCCGGTGAGTTGGTTAGTCGCACTCATTATAGTGGGATTACTGGTGACATTGGTTTTCACCAGCCTTCGTCCTGCATTGGTGTTTGGTGCAGTTTTCACGGTATTGCTTCTCGCAGATATCGTGCCGGCTAATCAACTTTTTAATAACTTCACCAATCCGGCACTCATCACTTTGGTTTTGCTGATACTGGTGTCAGTGATACTGGAACGCACAGTTTTAATCAGCGCTCTCGGTCACTGGTGCACTCGCGGAAGCTTGCGTCGTGTCGTATTGCAAACCACAGTGTCAGCCGGATTGTTATCGGCGGTCATTAACAACACGGCCGTAGTATCAACACTGATGCGCAGCATGACACGCACCAAGCATCCAGGCAGTAAGCTGCTTATTCCGCTCTCTTATGCCGCGATCCTTGGTGGCACCATGACCTTAATTGGGACATCTACCAATTTGCTGGTTAATGGCTTCACCCTCAATGCCGGATTTGAGGGGATCAATTTCTTCGATTTCACCTTGGTCGGTGGTCCGTTGTTTGTCATTGGTATTGTGGTGATTGTTTTTCTTTCACTGCCTCTTTTACCAAGCCGCGATACGGCTCCCGACAACGACACAAACCAGTACTTACTCGAATCCCGCCTTGATGCTGACTCCCCCATGATAGGCCTTAGCGTTGAAGCCAGCGGACTCCGGCACCTAGAAAGACTATTTCTCGTGGAGATCATTCGCGGTGACCGAATCATTTCCCCCGTCACGCCCAGTGAACCACTGCAAGCAAATGACGTTTTAGTGTTTTCTGGTGATCTTGAGGCTACGCCACTGTTGGCTCGCTTTAAAGGCCTCACCCTTCACTCCCAAGGCGAGAAATTGCCCTCTGATAACTTAATGGACGTGGTGGTGGCACCGCATGCCATGGTGTCAGGGAAGACCATTAAATCTCTCAATTTTCGCACGCAATTTGACGCAGCAGTTGTTGCCGTAAAGCGCGGTGACCATCAACTTCGAGGCGGTCTCGGTCAAGTCAGACTGCAAGGCGGTGATTTGTTGGTATTGGCAGTGGGTGACGATTTTTATCGTCGCGATACGCTAGTACAAAACTTCGTCTTAGTCGGAGAGCGCCAACACGGGACATTTCTCAGCGCACGACAATCCGCGTTATTTTGCTTAGGTGCTGTCATTGCATTGCTCGCGAGCTTCGTTGAAGTGTTGCCGCTGTACAAAGGACTGATTTTACTTCTGGCAGCCGCAATTGGTAGTCGACTGGTGTCGATACACGACCTTCGTCGTCGATTCCCATTTGAATTGGTCTTGGTCGTCGGCTCAGCGCTTGGACTTGCTCAGGCCATTAGCCAGACAGGATTGGCAGATAATATTGCCTCTAACATGATGTCATGGAGCCAAAACAGTGGCCCGTTTGGGGCTTTAGTCATGTTGTACCTCGCCACATGGGTAATGACGGAACTTATCACCAACAATGCCGCAGCGGCGATTGCATTTCCTATTGGGCTCGCCATTGCCGCCCAGTACCAAGTTGATCCCATGCCTTATATCATGACCGTCGCTTTCGCAGCCAGCGCCAGCTTTCTCTCGCCGTTTGGTTACCAAACCAACCTAATGGTGTTTACAGCCGGACGCTACCAACCCAAAGACTATATCAAAGCGGGTTTGCCCCTGACTGTGATTTACGGACTTGGCGTTATCACTCTTGTTCCACTTGCATTCCCTTGGTGAGGATCGAGTCATGCTTTCCACCCTCATAAGCCGCGTTCAATCCATGTCGCCAGATCGTCGGCAGTTTCTTTACCATGCTGCCCTAGCCGCACTATTTCGCGTGTTCGCAGCAGGCGCTGCTTTTTTACTTAGTGTTGTCGTCGCGCGCGTACTCGGCGCTGAACAATCAGGTTTGTTTTTCCTTGGTTTAAGCCTTGCCACATTGATCGGCACTTTGTGTTTACTCGGTATGGATAACGCCATACTGCGCTTTATTGGTCAATCCCATACCTCCGATAACCCGGTGCAAACCAATCAGGTATTTACCAATGCTTACGCTGCGGTCGTGCCCGTTTCAGTGTTATCTGGCGTAATTGTCTATCTCTGTTCGCCCTGGCTAGCTGATGCAGTGTTCAATAAACCCGAAGCAACAGCAACGTTGCGTTATTTTGCAGCGGCTATCCCTTTTGTCAGCCTATTTTTCTTAAATGGGTACGCCCTTCAAGCAACACGAAAAGTGATTGCATCGGTCTGTTCAATGCAACTTGGGGTTACGATAATTGCGCTCCCCGCGCTGCTTTATTTGCCACACTATCAAGCGGTTCCTCTCGCTAGCAGCGCTTCTTTCGTCTATGTCTTGGCGTCAGTGCTGGTTGTTATCGCTGGCTTATGGCTGTGGTTCAACGTGCCTGAACATCGCATCGATAGTACCCATTTACGTATGCCTGCCCTTTGGGGAGCAGCCCCCAACCTTTGGCTTATTTCAGCAACCGGGCAGGCGATCCCTTGGGCATCAGTCGTGATCGTTGGCTTTTTTGTAACCAGCGAGGAGGTTGCATTTTTTTCTGCGGCGCAGCGCACCTCTATGCTCATCAGTTTTATGTTGATGGTGGTAAACTTCGTCGCGGCACCTCGATTCTCAGCGTTGTATAAAGCCAATGAATTCAATCAGCTTAAGAGATTGGCACAGTTATCAACACGGTTGATGATTGGCTTTTCACTCCCCGTATTGTTTATCGTACTTATTTGGCCAAATGCCATCATGTCTTTGTTTGGAAATGCCTTTTCTCAATCAGGACAACTACTTGTTATTCTGGCTATCGGTCAGACGATCAACGTGATGACAGGCTCGGTCGGTTTCTTGCTGACCATGTGTGGCTATGAAAAAGACATGCGTAACGTCACCGTTTTTACTGGGGTTTTAACCGTGACTCTAACGGTTATATTTACGTCTATATGGGGAATACTCGGTGCGGCTATTGCGGTGAGCATAGGTGTCAGCACTCAGAATCTGTTAGCGCTGCACAAAGTGAAAAAGCGCCTCGGCTTTTGGCCTATAGGCTGAACGAAGCCATACTCTAAGAAAGAATCAATATTGTCATGGGTTAGTGGTAGTATTTATTGCCCAATTAGAACGACATGACCCACAGTTAGTTAGATGTAAAAAATTAAGGATATCTGATGATTAAGAAGTGCCTATTCCCGGCAGCGGGTTACGGAACCCGCTTTTTGCCTGCCACAAAATCCATGCCCAAAGAGATGATGCCAATCGTCAACAAACCGTTAATTGAATACGGCGTCGACGAAGCCATTGAGGCAGGAATTGACGGTATGTGTATCGTGACGGGACGTGGTAAGCACAGCCTGATGGATCATTTCGATAAAAACTACGAACTTGAGCATCAAATAAAAGGCACCAATAAAGAAGCTCTGCTGGAAGATATTCGCGCCACCATTGATGCCGCATCTTTTACGTATATTCGCCAAAAAGAAATGCGCGGTCTTGGACACGCCATACTGACCGGACGTGATTTGGTCGGTGACGAAGCCTTTGCCGTTGTCCTTGCCGATGACCTTTGTGTCAACCAAGATCAAGGCGTTTTGTCGCAAATGGTCGCACTGTACAAACAGTTCCGTTGCTCAATTGTCGCCGTGGAAGAAGTGCCAGACGACGAGACACATAAATACGGCGTTATTTCAGGCCAAGAAATCAAAGATAACCTGTTTCGCGTTGATAATATGGTTGAAAAACCCGAGCCGGGCACAGCGCCAAGTAACCTTGCCATCATTGGCCGTTACATCCTAACTCCAGATATTTTTGATATTCTGGAGACAACGGAGCCGGGTAAAAACGGAGAAATCCAGATCACCGATGCATTGCTACAACAAGCGCAAACCGGTTGTGTGCTCGCATACAAATTCAAAGGCGAACGTTTTGACTGTGGCAGTGTAGAAGGCTTTATTGAAGCGACTAACTACTGTTATCAAAATATTTACCTTCAATCTGACGCGCCTAAACAGCCTCAGAAAACCGTCAAATGCGAATGATCTTTTTTCGCGAGTTTCACGTTTAATATCGTCGCTATTTAAACCAAGAAGGCTGTATATTTATACAGCTTTCTTCTTTTTCATTACACGATATTGTGGGATACTCCTCTCATCCGTTTTTCTTCAGACTCAGGTCTGATAAGTAGGCAAGGTAGACATGGATACAATTGACGTCAGAGGGGCTCGCACCCATAACCTGAAAAACATTAACCTGACGATCCCTCGCGATAAGCTGATTGTGATCACAGGGCTTTCCGGTTCAGGAAAATCCTCTCTCGCATTCGATACCTTGTATGCGGAAGGCCAACGTCGTTATGTTGAATCGCTGTCTGCTTATGCTCGTCAGTTTTTGTCACTGATGGAAAAACCAGATGTTGACCACATCGAGGGCCTTTCGCCCGCGATCTCCATTGAGCAAAAATCCACTTCGCATAACCCGCGCTCAACCGTGGGTACCATCACTGAAATTTACGATTACCTGCGTCTGCTCTACGCGCGAGTCGGCGATCCGCGCTGTCCCACGCACAACGTGACATTGGAAGCACAAACCGTCAGTCAGATGGTAGATAAAGCGCTGGAGATGGAAGAAGGCACCAAACTGATGTTGCTGGCGCCAATTGTCAAAGAGCGCAAAGGCGAGCACCTCAAAACCCTTGAAAACTTGGTCGCCCATGGCTTTATTCGTGCCCGTATCGACGGAGAAGTGTGCGATCTTTCCGATCCACCGACACTTGAACTTCATAAAAAACACACGATTGAAGTGGTCGTTGATCGCTTTAAAGTGCGCAACGACCTTCATCAGCGCCTAGCGGAATCATTTGAAACTGCACTGGAATTAACCGGCGGCACGGCGGTGATTAGCCACATGGATGGCGATGGCGACGATCTTATTTTCTCTGCAAACTTTGCCTGTCCGCACTGCGGCTACAGTATGCAGGAATTGGAACCACGCCTGTTTTCATTCAACAACCCAGCGGGCGCCTGCCCGACTTGCGATGGCTTGGGCGTGCAGCAGTATTTCGATGAAAATCGCGTTGTGCAAAATGTCGCGGTTAGCTTGGCGGGTGGTGCTATTCGTGGCTGGGACCGTCGCAATTTTTACTATTTTCAAATGTTAACTTCATTGGCAGAGCACTATAAGTTCGACATCGAAACGCCATGGCAAGACTTGCCTGACGCGATTCGCGATGTGGTACTCGACGGCTCAGGTAAAACCAACATCGACTTTAAATATGTCAATGACCGCGGCGATCTCACCGTACGCAAGCACCCATTCGAAGGCATCTTAAATAACCTTAATCGGCGCTATCGCGACACTGAATCTATGGCAGTACGTGAAGAGTTAGCGAAATATATTGCCAACAAGCCTTGCTCTAGCTGCGGCGGATCTCGACTTCGCGAAGAAGCACGTCATGTATTTATTGGCGAAACCAATTTGCCGACCGTGTGCGAAATGAGCATTCATCAAGCATTGACGTTTTTTGCAGATCTCTCTTTGACCGGGCAACGTGCGCAGATCGCCGACAAGGTGATGAAAGAGATTCATGACCGCTTGCACTTTTTGGTCAATGTCGGCTTGAACTACCTCAACCTATCGCGCAGTGCAGATACACTCTCCGGCGGTGAAGCTCAGCGTATTCGCTTGGCCAGCCAAATTGGTGCGGGCTTAGTCGGTGTGATGTATGTGCTTGATGAACCTTCAATTGGTCTTCACCAACGTGACAATGAACGTCTGCTCAGCACACTGAACCACCTGCGTAACCTCGGTAATACAGTGATCGTGGTTGAGCATGATGAAGATGCTATTCGTGCGGCTGACCACATTATTGATATTGGCCCCGGAGCTGGTGTTCACGGCGGTTTCGTCGTTGCAGAAGGCACCTATGAAGACATCATTACTAATGAGGCTTCACTAACAGGTCAGTACCTTAGTGGTAAGAAGAAAATCGATATTCCAGCTAAACGTGTGCCGTATGACAAAACGAAAGTAGTGAAGCTCAAAGGTGCATCGGGTAATAACTTGAAAAACGTTAACCTGACACTGCCTGTCGGTTTGTTTACGTGTGTCACTGGTGTATCTGGCTCAGGTAAATCGACACTTATCAATGACACCTTTTACAAAATTGCCCACCAGCGTTTAAATGGCGCGACCACTGGCGAGCCCGCCCCGTTTAAAGATATTGAAGGGATTAACCACTTTGACAAGGTGATCGACATTGATCAGAGCCCGATAGGTCGTACACCTCGCTCAAACCCCGCAACTTATACCGGTATTTTTACCCCTATTCGTGAGCTGTTTGCAGGTACTCAAGAGTCGCGCACGCGTGGCTATAAAGTGGGGCGCTTCAGCTTTAACGTCAAAGGGGGTCGCTGTGAAGCATGTCAGGGCGATGGCGTGATTAAAGTTGAAATGCACTTCTTACCTGATGTTTATGTTCCTTGTGATCTCTGTAAGGGCAAACGCTATAATCGAGAAACATTGGAAATTCGCTACAAAGGAAAAACCATCGACGAAGTGCTGCAAATGACGGTCGAAGATGCTCGTGAATACTTTGATGCAGTACCAGCCATCGCACGTAAGCTGCAAACCTTAATGGATGTGGGTCTGTCATACATTCGTCTGGGCCAAGCGGCAACGACGTTATCTGGCGGTGAAGCGCAACGTGTTAAGCTTGCAAAAGAGCTTTCTAAGCGAGATACCGGTAAGACGTTGTATATTTTGGATGAACCAACAACGGGGCTGCATTTTCACGACATCCAACAGCTACTGAATGTATTGCATCGTCTTCGCGATCACGGGAACACTATCGTGGTTATCGAACATAATTTGGATGTCATTAAGACCGCAGACTGGATTGTTGATTTGGGTCCTGAAGGTGGTAATGGCGGCGGAATGATCATTGCTGAAGGCACACCTGAGAAAGTAGCGAAATCGAAAGAATCGCATACTGCACGCTTTTTGAAGCCGCTTCTCGCGTAAAAAGCCGATATCATCGAACGTTAGGTACTGAATAAGTTAAGCATGCCAACAACACGACTCCATCTTCACTGGCCATCAATGGTGGCCAGTAAGCCATTGGTCAAGCCAGTATTGATTGCTATGGCCGCACTGTTTCTGTTCTGTCTTCCTTTGAATCAGATCCAGCTTGCGGTGTCTGGCATACAGCACCCCTCTATTGCGCTCACTTTTTTATTAGCGGTCGCCATCGTTTGTTTTGGGCTTTGGGAAATTGCACGCCAAAAACGTTTTTGCAGGACATCTCTCACTGGATGGCTGTCACTCAGTGCGCTGTTTTCCGTTGTACCCGCGTTTTACCTTCACGCTAGTTTTGGTGCATCGCTTTGGCATGTCTCCAGTATTGCCATCGCGCTACTCACATTTAGCACCTTACAACAATTCAGTTTCAACCATTTACAGCGCCAATACTTGCTTTGGCTACCGTTACTGTCGGGTTGGCTAGTTGCATTTTTGTTTTTCCTACCCAGTATTCTGAATACGTCAGGATTACAAGAATTGGCTTGGCAAACTGATAGCTTGTACCAAGACACCGCCAGTATTGTGTTACTCACATCAGTGGCACTGTCGGCATATCTACTCGCGCGTACTCGCGTCTACAAACGCAACATTGCGCCCGTTCACATCCTATTATTGGCAACACCAACAGTGACGTTATGCGCCCTTATGGCCTTACGCCAAGCATGGCTAGTTACCATTGCAGTGCTGATCATTATTCTCATCCAGCCATTCTTGTATCGCTTTTGTCGTAAGCTTCATCATGGGCTTTGGAACTGCGCCGTTTTTTTAGGTTTTTTGATCGCAGGTTATGCTGACTGGCTACCGTCTGCCGCCTTGTTCTCTCCCCGCTTTTCAACGCAAGAGTTTTCCGTTGTCGAACAATCCTTAGCGCTGCTAAAAAGCGCACAATTTGAAGGGGTCGGCCTAGGCCAGCAGTTCACTGCACAGTTACTTTTCGGTGTTGAATCTAAGAATGTATTGCCAATGCCCACCCTTCACCCTAGTTGGTTAGTCAAATCGCTCACCGAAGGTGGACTTGCTCTTTGCGCAGGTATTGGATTGCTTACTGTATTGGTGATTCGACGCCTAAATGATGCCCCTTGGGGGACACGTTTAATGCTAACGGCCATCATGTTGCCATCATTAATCGGCATTGTTGTAACGCCTTTTGTCAGTGTGAATCCGGCGTTGGCTTTGCTATTTGTGGTCTTGCTCTATTGGATTGATAACCTGTCAGCTCGCTATCAACGCATTTCCGTACGCCCAATAAAAACCGTCAAACTGGTTGCCTCTTCAAGTTTGATTTTGGCATCCACCGTTGTGTTAAGTTCTGTGTATCTTGGTGAGCAGGCGCTGCATACCTATCAAATCAGTGATAGCAAACTGGCTCAATATCAGGCACACCCATGGTGGCGCAGTTTCTATCATGAAGAAGCTGGAAAACGTGCATTTCTTACCAGCGTAGAGCGCAGAGATATACGTGCGCAGGAGGCTTATTTACGCCAGCAAGTACAGCGACTAACGTTAAACCCGAACGCCGATGATTATCAGTCACTGATTGAGCTTGCAATGTTAACGGGCAACAAAGCGATGGCGAAACAGATAAAACAGGAAGCCAACTCATTGTTTCCTAACCGTGTATTTCAACCCTCGTTTTCTGAGTAACTATCCCGCGCGACCAAACACTGACAATAAAAAACGCCCCGAGAGGCGTTTTTTGTCAATTGATGATCGGGTCTATGACTAACCCAATACGTCCTTTAATGCTTTGGCGCACAGGGCAACATTTTCTTTTCTCGCGGTGTATCCCATCAAGCCAATACGCCATGCTTTGCCTGCTAATGCGCCGAGTCCTGCGCCTATCTCAAGGTTGTATTCATTGAGCAAACGACTACGCACGCTGGCATCATCAATACCATCAGGCACTGACACTGCATTTAGCTGTGGAAGACGATCGGCTTCATCGACAAGAAAGCGGATGCCCAACGATTCAAGTTCGGCTTTCAACAACGCATGCATCTCGCGATGACGCTGCCATGCATTTTCTAGCCCTTCTTGTTTGAGCATCAGCAGCGATTCATGGAGCGCATATAAGCTATTTACAGGTGCAGTGTGATGGTAACTGCGCTTACCTGTGCCACTCCAATATGCGAGCACCAGGCTCTGATCGAGGAACCAGCTTTGTACTTTCTCAGTGCGCTTCTGCATTTTCTCAACCGCGCGTGGAGAGAAGGTCACGGGCGATAATCCTGGTACGCAAGACAGGCATTTTTGGCTGCCGGAATACACCGCATCCAGTTGCCATTCATCCACCAGCAATGGCACACCGCCTAACGAAGTCACAGCGTCGACAATGGTCAAGCAATCATGCTCTCTCGCTAAAGCCGATAACGTTTTTGCGTCACTAAGCGCACCGGTAGAGGTTTCTGCATGCACAAATGCCAACAATGACGCCTGAGGGTTGTCACGCAATGCTTGTTCAACTTTGGCGGGGTCAACTGGCTTACCCCACTCATCGTCTACCATTACCGCCGTTGCACCGCAGCGTTCTACGTTTTCCCGCATACGGTCGCCAAACACGCCATTGCGGCAAACGATAACGGTATCGCCCAGCTCAATCAGGTTAACAAAGCACGTTTCCATGCCCGCGCTGCCGGGGGCAGAAACAGCAATGGTGAACGCGTTTTCAGTTTGGAATGCGTATTGAAGTAGCGCCTTAACCTCATCCATCATGCCGACAAAAAGTGGGTCTAAGTGACCAATCGTTGGCTGGGACAAAGCTTGCAATACCCGCGGTGATACGTCTGAAGGGCCAGGGCCCATCAAGGTACGTTGCGGCGGAATAAATCGGGATATTGTCATTGTCGGCTCTCCATAAGCATCCATTCGTTTACTTACCCTATCACCGGAACTGCATTTGCCAAACCCCCGTCCACGCATAAACCCAAGCTTCGTCATGCTTCATTTGATCGACTGAATCGAAAAGAGATGCAAGTTGATGCAATCGGTAATTGACAAAAACGTCACAAAACATTATCAATAGAGAGCAATTTTTGCGCAGTGCATTTTTGCCACGCAAAAGCAGAAGAGGCGCGTCTATCAGGCAGTCTGTTTGCGGAGCCCCAACTCCAAAGCAAACCGATCAGGGGATAGACGCCGAGACAAAACCAAACCTTGGGGGTTGGATTGTCGGTCTTGAGGGTTGAATCCTTCGGATTGTCATCTCTAATGAGATGGAGCGCTTCTGGAGAAATATCCTTTCTTCCGTACCCGCCCTCTTACTGCCATACAATTTTTACTATTTTAAGTTTCAAATATTTTGGGATAACTCCATTCGCAATTAAGGGAGATAAAGGGAAGTGAACGCATTAAATGTCGCAAAATTTGGCGGCACGAGTGTCGCCGACTACGCTGCTATGTCAAACAGCGCATCGGTGATCAAAGGGAATTCAGACACTCGACTGGTAGTGATTAGCGCTTGTTCTGGCGTGACAAATTTACTGGTTGAATTGGCAAATGGTGTTGCCGATGCAAAAAAACAACAAGATGTGTTGGCCAAAATTGCCGATATTCACTTCAGTATTTTGGAACACTTGCCTGCGAACGCAGCGGTGGACATTGCCATCAATGACGTTCTTGATGAAGTTGCAACTTTCGCAACTGCCGCTGCAACGTCCCCTTCTGACCGTTTAACGGATAGCCTGGTTGCATGCGGCGAATTGATGTCTACGCATATTTTCACGCACCTGTTAAATGCCCAAGGCATTGATGCTGAACGCGTCGATGTACGCCAAATATTAAAAACAGACAATGTCTTTGGCAATGCAACCCCAGATTTGGTTGAAACTGCCTTTCATGCTCAAGGAATTCTGCGCCCGCTGTGTGATGCAAAGGTCGCGGTAACCCAAGGTTTCATTGGCGCGGACAATGACGGCAATACCACCACCCTAGGCCGTGGTGGTTCAGATTATAGCGCCGCGTTGCTGGCAGAAGCCGTGCAAGCAACCTCACTGGAAATCTGGACGGATGTGCCTGGTATCTACAGTACCGATCCTCGAATTGCGCCTGCAGCCAGCCCCATTGATGAAATCAGCTTCAGTGAAGCGTCTGAGATGGCCAATTTTGGTGCGAAAATCTTGCACCCATCCACCTTAGTACCCGCAATGCGCCACGATATACCGGTGTTTGTTGGCTCATCAAAAGCGCCTGAGCAAGGTGGAACTTGGATTCGCGATACCGCGAAACAATCTCCTCTATTTCGCGCACTGGCACTGCGTTGCAACCAAACCATGGTGACGCTCACTAGCCTGAATATGTTCCACGCTTACGGTTTTCTTGCCGAGGTCTTCAACATTCTGGCCAAGCACAAGGTCTCCGTGGATCTCATCACCACTTCTGAAGTCAGTGTTTCCTTGACTCTTGATCAGACAAACACCCGTGGCGGGGCACCCACCTTACCGGACGGTGCAGAAAAAGAGTTAGCAAAACTGTGTAAGGTCACCGTGGAGCAAGATATGTGCTTAGTTGCTTTGATTGGTAACCATATGGGCGAGTCACGCGGCGCAGCTGCCAAAATTTTCGGAACACTCGAAGACTATAATCTGCGTATGATTTGCTATGGTGCCAGCAGCCATAATCTGTGTTTTTTGACGAGCACAAACGAATCAAAAGACGTAGTAAGAGCACTTCATAAAGAGCTGTTTGAAAACGAATAATCGAAAGGATAAACACTCACTTTAAACAAGCAGGAACTTCCTGCTTGTTTGATTTTTAACGACACTACTCCCCCTTCCCTCCTAAAAACACGCTCTAACACAATCAATAAAGTCATCACGTTTATTAGTTTTAAAACACGTTAAATCCAACTTGCTTCATAAGCTTATTGCCAGCCCGCACCTGCGGAGCCGCGATATAAGCCTTGTCTATGAACATTGAATTGATAAGTGGGTTTCGTATGAGTGATGGCACTTCTGCAGCGATAAAACGTTGGCTGAATTTTCGATGGTTTTTGATCGCGAGTCTTTCTGTGTTGTTTGGTTGTGACCGTCACGATAACTATGACGTCATCGAGTGCCTCGATGATAACGCTGTTTCAGTACAAATCTCACCGTTCCCCATTAACACCAAAGGCTCATCTGCGCTTATTCTCGCCAAAGGCAATACCCAGCCTTTTATTGCATTAGCCACTTATCCCGACGGACAAGTAGTCAATGTGACCAACATGGCACAATGGATAAGCAGCCATCCTGAAATTATTTCTATCGACAACAGCGGGATTGCCACCTTGCTGTCGTCAGCCGCTACTATCGAGATCGTCGCATGCTTAGGCGGCGTAAACAGTAATTCATCAACAATTACTGGCACAACAGCACGCTTAACCAAGATTCAAATCACGCCACCAGCGATAACATTAGCCAAAGGGTTGTCACAATCGCTCACGGCGATTGGCACATACAGTGATGGCACGACGGCCAACATATCCAGTCGTGTGACTTGGCAGAATACCTCATCAAATATTACGATCAGCCAAGAAGGGTTGCTGACCACAATCCGAGCAGGGGCAGAGAGCACTATCTCAGCCTCGTTAAGTGGCATCACCAGCAATACAATTGGTATTGAAGTCACTTCCGCTGTGCTTGAAGCCATTCAAGTCACCCCTGCCCTCGTTAGTATTGCAAAAGGAAATAGTCAGCAACTTCGAGCTATTGGGTTATATAGCGACAATGCTTTCGTCGATTTAACGAACAGGGTCACGTGGAGTAGCAGCGTCCCGAAGTCCATATCAATCAGCAAGATTGGAATAGCCGAAGGTCAACAGGAAACCTCTGAAGCCATCGTCTTTGCTTCGTTAGAAAGCATCACCAGTAACCGTGTCAATATGACGGTGACACCAGCAACGCTAACGTCCATCCAAATCACCCCAAACAAGCTGGCTGTCGCTAAAGGCATTCAACAACAAATGTCGGCCATTGGTACATACAGTGACAATACCAATGCTGATCTCACAACACGAGTCCATTGGAACAGTACCAATACATCTGGATTAACAGTAGATAACCTCGGGCTGATCAGCACCACAAACGTTGCAAACGACATCGTGGTGTCCGCTTTTTTGAATGGCATTACCAGTAATCAGGCCGAAGTTGATGTGACGTCAGCGGCGCTGCAGTCTATCCAAATTACCCCAGCGAGCATCACGCTGGCAAAGGGGCTGCAACAACCACTCATAGCAACGGGAACATTTAGTGATAACACCAGCCAAAACATGACCTCCCTGGTTGCATGGGAAAGTTCAAACACAGCGATCGCGACAGTTGGTCAAAACGGGGAAGTCGAAGCCGTTAATGAGGGCATGATAGCCACCATTACTGCAACCCTAGATGGTATCGACAGCAACCTTGCTCAAGTCGATGTGACCGTCGCTATTCTAGAATCAATTCAAGTAACGCCAGCACAGCTTCAATTGGCGAAAGGCAATTCAGGTGGGCTCACGGCGACAGGGATTTATAGCGACAAAACATCGGCTGATTTAACGTCTCAAGTGACCTGGAAAAGCACCAACACGAGCTTCGCGACTGTGACATCAAAAGGAAAAGTAACGGCTATTAACCCAACAAGTAGCATCAAAGTGTCTGCCGCTTTAGGTCATGTCGGCAGTAACGCTGCATCGATTACGATCACCGAAGCAGAACTAGAAGCCATTCAAGTTACACCAACAAGCTTTAGCGCTGCCAAAGGCGTTCCTAAGCAATTAGCTGCCATTGGCATATTTAGTGACAACACCAAGCTTAATTTGACTAATTCTGTGGCGTGGTCAAGCCGCGACAATACCATCGTAACCATATCGCCAACGGGCTTGGCAAAGGGTGTTGAAATTTCAAATGGTATAGCAATTACTGCCAATATGAATGGCATTACCAGTAATACCGCGACTATGTCTATCTTAGCGGCGGCATTAGAATCCATTCAAATCACGCCCGCCATTATCACTGTCGCAAAAGGACTCACTCAGCAATTAACGGCGATGGGCACTTATTCAGATAACACCTCCGCTAATATCACCAGCACAGTGTCATGGTCATCAACAGATATCAGCAATGTGACGGTGACACCAACAGGTCTTGCTCACGGTGTCGATATCACCACCGACACCGAAATCACTGCAAATCTTGATGACGTAGTCAGTAACTCAGCGTCTGTTGCAGTGGGGTCAGCTGATTTAGTTAGCATTCAGATCACGCCCGCATTTGCCACCCTACCCGAAGGTCTGACACAAACCTTGACTGCCACAGGTATCTTGAGTGATGGCACCATGGCTAATCTGTCAGATAAAGTGACTTGGATCAGTGCAAATACATCGAACGTGACCGTGACACCACAAGGCATTGCCCGCGCGATCACCGTTTCTAGCGGCACTCGAGTCACCGCGACACTGCAAGGTATTACCAGCAATTCAGCGACTATTGATGTGGTTGATGCGGTGTTGACGGCGTTGCAAATTACTCCCGCTAACAGTCAACTGGCCAAAGGCGTCAGCCAACAATTAACGGCAATCGGAGCATTCAGTGACGGAAACAATGCCAATTTGACAGACGTCGTGGTTTGGAAAAGCAGCAACATGGCCAATGTGACTGTAACAGAAAATGGCTTAGCCAAAGGAGTCCGTGTTTCAGCGGGCACAACCATCACTGCGAACTTGGAAAAGATCACCAGTAACACGGCAATCGTTGATGTTATCGATGCCACGCTCACAGCCATTCAAATTACTCCCGCTAACGCCATCATTACTAAAGGAATAACGACTCAGCTTACCGCCACGGGGCTTTATACTGATGCAACGACAGCAAATATAACGACGTCAGTGAATTGGAAAAGCGCTGACACGAAACGAGCGACAGTGACACCGTCTGGCCAAGTTCGTGGCATCAATGTTAGTAACGGCACTGCCGTCACTGCATCACTGGATGGAGTGACCAGCAACACCTCTGCGATTGTGGTCAATGTAGCTGCATTGAACGCAATACAAATCACGCCTTCTGTCGTGCTTATTGCTAAGGGTCAAACAACCACGTTTACGGCAATCGGCACTTATAGTGATGACACCAGTGCAAAATTAACGGAAGCCGTGACCTGGAAAGTAAGTGCACCCGAAGCGCTAACCATCACAACTAACGGCGTCGCCAACGGAGTAAGTGTTGCTAGTGACATTTCTGTCAAAGCGAACTTTCAAGGTGTGTTCAGTAATAGTGCGTTAGTTACCGTTACGGCAGCGGTATTGACCGCGATTGAAGTCACGCCAACAGAAGCGTCAATAGCTAAAGGTCAATCCCAACAAATGCGTGCGAATGGGAGGTACAGCGACGGTACAACATCGAACTTGGTCAACAATGTCAATTGGCTCAGCACAAACACGCAAGCGGTAACCATCAATGAAGCGGGTTATATCACGGGCATCAATGAGGCGACGGATATAACGATCTCCGCAAGCGCCGAGGATATCACCAGTGATAACGCATTGATCACAGTTACCTCTGCTGTACTCACTGGAATAACCGTAACACCAACGAGTGTGACCATCGCCAAGGGTCTGACCCAAAAACTGTCGGCAGTTGGTGATTACAGCGATGGGACAAACGTTCCGATAAGCTCAGATTTAAGTTGGGCGAGCAGCAACCCCAGAGCCGTCACAGTGTCTTCTGGAGGGCTTATTACTGCGATAGAACCCACCGCAAATACTAATATTTCAGTGACATTTGACGGTATGACGAGTTCATCCGTTCCGATTGAAGTGTTGTCGGCAGCCTTAACATCTATCGATGTGATCCCTGCCAGCGATAGCATCGCACAAGGCAGCACTCAACAACTGTCAGCATCTGGGTATTATTCCGATAATTCAACGGCATCCATCACAGAAAATGTCGTATGGAAAAGCGCAAACACTGCAAATGTTACCGTGAGTCAAGCGGGGGTCGCAGCGGGCGTCGTGCAATCCGACAATACCGTGATCACAGCGTCGCTAAACAACATCATTAGCAATGACGCTGAAATCGACGTGACAGCACCAGCAGTAAAAATCCCAGTTTGCGGAAACAAGCTCAATGATACAACGAGCAATAATGCCTCCGGATTTTGCGTAAAAGTGACGTCTGACTCTCGAGGAAACTGGTTCACATCATCACCTAGCCTCACCGTACTGCAAAATATCCATTTCACTCGGCAAAATGGTACACAGAATGGCGTAATGACCTATTCCAGTACCTACAGTGAAAGTCATCTGATAGGCCCGACGGGTTCATTTGGGCTGTTTGATCAAATTGATGGGGCATTTGTAGGAACCAATGGTCAAGCGGATCGCTGGTGTCAGCATCTAGCCTCGATAAAATTTGCAGGCCAACAAAATTGGACCCGTCCCACTATATTTGAGCTTAAGTACTTCAACGGCGTATTCTTTAATTTCATATTGAGTTATGGCTGGCCTGATGGAAAACGCTATTGGTCAAGTTCGTTTAACTCTGCGAGCACGCTTTCTACGCTCAATCTGTCCGTGTTTGATAGTGTTACTTCTGTGCCAGCTAGCACGGCACTTTATGTAACCTGTATTTCAGAGCCTTAAAACGAAATAAGCCCAACCCCTGAGGGCTGAGCTTATTCTTAGTCTCGAAACCGTCGTTATTTATCAGCTAAGGTTAGGACCTAGCCATTTTTCAGCTTCGATCAGATCCCACCCTTTGCGATCTGCGTAGCTATCACGTTGATCTTCTTGGATCTGCGCTACCGCAAAATAACGCGATTCTGGGTGTGAGAAGTACCAGCCTGATACCGCGGCTCCTGGCCACATTGCATAACTTTCCGTTAATACCATGCCCGTGTTTGCTTCAGCATTCAGCAACGACCAAATTGCACCTTTCTCTGTATGCTCTGGACATGCAGGATAACCAGGTGCAGGACGGATTCCTTGATACTTTTCTCGGATCAAGTCTTCTCTATCCAACGCTTCATCTGGTGAGTATCCCCATAGGTCTTTACGTACCGCTTCATGCATATATTCCGCAAACGCTTCCGCCAAGCGATCAGCAACTGCCTGAACAAGAATCGCGTTGTAGTCATCGCCTTGGGCTTTGTATTGCTCTGCGATGTCATACTCACCGATCCCCCCCGTCACCGCAAACGCGCCAATCCAGTCCGCTTTCCCACTGTCTTTTGGTGCAATGTAATCAGACAAGCAGTAGTTCGGCCCTTTCGGCTTTTTCGTTTGTTGACGCAGGCCGTGCAACACCGTCAACACCTCGGTACGGGATTCATCGGTATACACTTCCACGTCATCATCAATGCTATTTGCAGGAAATAATCCGCAAACGCCATTGGCTTTAATCATGCCAGTACGTTCGATTTCATCCAGCATCTCATTGGCATCATCAAACACGCGCTGAGCTTCTTCCCCCACCACTTCATGGCGAAGAATGGTCGGGTATTTACCACTTAACGACCACGTCATGAAGAAAGGCGTCCAATCGATATACTGACGGATTTCTGAGATAGGAAAATCAGTGAACACGTGTACACCGGGTTTCTTTGGCTGTGGCGGTGTATATCCGTCCCAATCCAATGGCACCTTGTTCGCACGCGCCATTTCTAATGTGATAGGAGCGGTACGCGGTTTTTTGCGAGCATGTTGCTCTCGAACAGTGACATATTCTTTTGCGATACGATCTATAAAGCCAGGGCGATGCTCGTCAGACAGGAGCGAAGAACACACCCCTACCGCACGAGAGGCATTTGAAACATACACGACAGGCGCGTGGTAGTTCTCTTCGATCTTCACCGCGGTATGCGCCTTAGATGTCGTTGCACCGCCAATCAGCAAAGGAATATCAAACCCGCGACGTTCCATTTCCTTGGCAACATGCACCATTTCATCGAGTGATGGTGTGATAAGGCCGGACAAACCAATGATGTCGACATTCTCTTCAATCGCCACTTTTAGGATTTTATCCGTGGGTACCATGACACCAAGATCGATGATTTCGTAGTTATTACATTGGAGTACTACGCCAACAATGTTCTTACCGATGTCATGAACATCGCCTTTTACTGTCGCGAGGAGAATTTTTCCGTTGGTGTAACCCGCTTGCTTCTCTGCATTGATGTAAGGTTCTAAATACCCCACAGCTTGTTTCATTACACGGGCTGATTTCACCACTTGCGGCAAGAACATTTTCCCTTCACCAAACAAATCACCCACGATGTTCATGCCTGCCATAAGCGGGCCTTCAATCACTTCGAGAGGCTTACTCGCATTGGATCGTGCTTCTTCTGTATCTTCAACAATAAACTCAGTGATCCCTTTGACCAATGCGTGCGCCAAACGTTTATCAACAGGCCAACCGCGCCACTCTTGCGCGGTGCGGTCTTCTTCTACCGCACCGCTATCGCGATAGTTTGCCGCAATATCAAGCAAGCGTTCGGTACTGTCATCACGACGGTTCAATACAACGTCTTCAACCGCTTCGCGAAGTTCATCCGGCAGATCATCATAGATGGCAAGCTGACCTGCATTCACGATGCCCATGTCCATGCCGTTCTTAAAACAGTAATACAAGAACACTGCATGAATGGCTTCACGGACCGCGTTATTGCCCCTGAATGAAAATGACACATTAGACACGCCGCCAGATACCATGGCATGGGGCAAGGTGCGTTTTATATCGCCCACTGCTTCAATGAAATCAACCGCGTAGTTATTGTGCTCTTCGATGCCAGTTGCGACTGCAAAAATATTAGGGTCAAAGATTATATCTTCAGGCGGAAAGCCAACCTGATCCACAAGGATGTTATACGCATTGGTACATATTTCGATTTTGCGTTCGCGCGTATCTGCCTGACCAACTTCATCAAATGCCATCACAATGACTGCGGCACCATAGCGACGAATTAATTTCGCTTGTTCGATGAACCTATCAACACCCTCTTTCATTGAAATAGAGTTAACGATGGGTTTGCCTTGAACACACTTCAGGCCTGCTTCCAATATTTCCCATTTCGAGGAATCGACCATGATAGGTACTTTGGAAATATCAGGCTCTGTCGCACACAAATTGAGGAAGCGAACCATGGCTGCTTCTGCATCCAGCATCCCTTCATCCATGTTGATGTCGATAATTTGGGCGCCGGATTCAACTTGTTGGCGAGCCACTTCAAGCGCTTCGTCATAGAGCTCTTCTTTAATCAGACGCTTAAAACGTGCAGAGCCTGTCACGTTGGTACGTTCACCCACATTGACGAACAAGGTGTCAGGCGCAATGTTTAAAGGTTCTAGACCCGACAAACGGCAGTATTTCGGCAATTCAGGAAGTGAACGCGGCACGACATTTCGTGTTGCCACTTCCATTTGCCGAATATGCTCAGGCGTCGTACCACAGCAACCACCGACTAAATTGAGAAACCCGCTTTTCGCCCATTCTTCAATATGCTCGGCCATGTCTTCAGGGCTAAGGTCATATTCGCCAAATGCATTTGGGAGGCCTGCATTCGGGTGGGCAGAAACAGAACACTCCGAAATGCGAGACAGTTCTTCAACATACTGGCGTAATTCATCAGGGCCCAACGCACAGTTAAGTCCAAAAGAGATCGGTTTAACATGACGTAGAGAGTTATAGAAAGCTTCCGTAGTTTGCCCGGATAACGTGCGACCTGAGGCATCCGTGATCGTGCCAGAAATCATCACAGGCAGAATGATGCCATCTTCATCGAACACCGTCTCGATCGCGAAAGTACATGCCTTGGCATTCAGGGTATCAAATATGGTCTCAACTAAGATGATGTCAGCCCCGCCTGCAATCAATGCACGCGTGGATTCTGAATAGGCTTCAACCAATTGGTCAAATGATACATTCCGAAAGCCCGGATCATTTACGTCAGGCGAAATCGAACACGTTCGGTTTGTTGGCCCTAATACGCCAGCAACAAAACGCGGCTTTTGAGGCGTTTTTGCGGTCCATTCATCGGCCATTTGGCGCGCTAGCTTGGCAGCTTCGAGGTTAATCTCAGCACTCAAGCTTTCCATGTCATAGTCAGCCATGGCGATGGTGGTTGCATTGAAGGTATTGGTTTCCAGGATATCCGCACCTGCTTCGAGGTACTCACCATGAATCTGCTTGATAAGCTCTGGCTGCGTCAAAACCAAAAGGTCATTGTTTCCTTTTAGGTCCGAGTGCCAATCAGAAAAGCGCTCACCACGATAGTCAGATTCATCCAGTTTGTAGTCCTGGATCATGGTACCCATTCCACCATCGATAATCAGAATGCGCTCAGCCAACAGTTTTTTTAGAATGTCCTTACTACTCACAGCCACAAATTCCTTCTTATATTGCTCGCTACTCGCATAGTATCACAGCTCAAATGGAAATCTAGACGTCTATGAGTGGCTCACTTCTAACGGATCCCCGAAAACACTCAGATTTGTTGTAGTTTTCTTCATCACATCGATTTATATTTCGTTACAACTCATTTTAATTTCTCATATTATCCGACACGGGGTCATCCATGACCGTCTATACCACTCTCTGTTTCTTAGCTGCAGCAGCGATGCTCATTGCCTTTATCAACAGTAAAATAGGGCAGATGCAAACCACTATCGCGATCACTGCCGGTGCTCTGATCCTTTCTCTAGGTATTGTGATTTCCGGTCATAATAACTGGTTCCAATTAAAAGACTTTGCCGCAGAGACTTTGAACGAAGTGCACTTCGACGACTTTTTACTAAAAGGTGTACTTGGATTTTTACTCTTTGCGGGAGGTCTTGGTGTAAAACTGCCAAACCTTAAAGATCAGAAGTGGGAAATAACTGTACTCGCACTATTAGCGACACTCATCTCCACGTTCTTTATTGGAGGAGTAACTTGGCTGTTCTTTCAGTTAATTGGTATTCCTTTCGCGTTTATCTATTGCCTACTGTTCGGCGCACTCATCTCTCCAACGGATCCAATTGCTGTTTTAGCGATTGTTAAGAAGCTAAATGCACCAAGACGTATTTCAACACAGATTGAAGGTGAATCGCTGTTCAATGATGGCTTTGGCCTCGTCATCTTTATGACTCTTTTCACAGTGGCTTTTGGCTCTGAAACACCAACAGCGTTCGGCGTGGTAGAGTTGTTCTTGCATGAAGCCATTGGCGGTATTGTTTATGGGTTTCTCTTAGGGCTGCTATTTCACTATCTGATATGTCATACCGATGATCACTCTATGGAGTTATTGCTGACACTCGGCATTCCAACTGCTGGGTATGTATTTGCAAGTTTAATCGGCGTTTCAGGTCCTCTTGCGATGGTAGTGGCAGGGATAATGATTGGTAACTGGACCCGCTACATTGGTTTTTCAAAAGAAAGTGAAGATCATCTCGATCACTTCTGGGAGCTCGTTGACGAGTTCCTCAATGGAGTGCTGTTCTTATTAATTGGCCTTAGCATGCTGACCTTCACTTTCCACAAGGAAGATTGGATCATCATGGCATTTGCCATACCGGCAGTGCTCATCGCACGCTATATCAGTATTCGGATATGCTATCTGGGTTTTAACCGTTACCGCGACTATAACCCATACTCAATACGCATTCTAACTTGGGGGGGGCTACGCGGAGGGTTAGCGATTGCAATGGCAATGGCGGTACCTGCAGGCTATATGATTGTTCCCGAGAAGAACATCGATGTGCGAGAGATCATTCTTGTCATGACCTACGCTGTTGTTGTTTTCTCAATCCTCATTCAAGGCTCAACCATCACCAAGTTAATCGAAAAAGCCAAAATTGCTGAACGCGATATGGGTATACAACCCAGCACTTACAAACAGGCTGAGACGAAGACTCAAAGAGAAACGGCAAAAGAATAGAGATATACAAAAAAAAGGCCTGCAATGCAGGCCGTTTTTTTAATCGTCTTTAGTAAATGCCGCTTCCGAGAACTGGTCGAGATCGTATGGTGTTTGTTGGTATACGCAGTAGTTAAGCCAATTACAGAACAAGAGGTGTCCGTGACTTCGCCAGCTAACATAAGGCTCTTTAGATGGGTCATCGTTAGGGTAGTAATTCATTGGAACAACTGGCTCCATCCCCTCACCCACATCTCGGGCATACTCATGATGAAGAGTGTGAGAATCATATTCAGGGTGACCCGTCACGAATACGTTTCGCTTATCTTTCGTCGCGGCAAGATAAACACCTGCAGTGTCTGAGGTAGCCAGAATATCGAGGTCTGTATTGTCTGCAAGGTACTCTGGAGAAAAATCCGCATAGCGCGAGTGAGGTGCCAGAAACGAATCATCAAATCCACGCAATATAGGATTATGACTTAACGCTTTATTGATGCTGTGCCAATACACGCCGGAGAGCTTATCTTTTCTTGTTTTCTTTGGTAGATCATAAAGAAGCTTAAGACCTGCTTGTGCTGCCCAACAGACATACAAGGTCGAAGTAACGTGCTCCTTCGCCCAAGTCATGATGTCCTGAAGATGCTCCCAATAAATCACATCCTCAAACTGAACTAGCCCGAGCGGTGCACCAGTCACAATCAGCCCATCGAAATTACGCTCACGGATGGATTGAAACTGTCTATAAAACGTATCTAAGTGCTCAGTCGGTGTATTTTTACTTGGCCTGTCGTCTATACGAAGTAGTTCTACGTCCACTTGCAGCGGGCTGTTAGAAAGCATCCGCATAAACTGCGTTTCGGTCTCAATCTTTTTAGGCATTAGATTGAGCAATAGTACTTTCAGTGGACGGATATTCTGACTTTCTGCGCGCGTCGCTGACATCACGAAGATTTTCTCCTGACGCAGAATACTGGCCGCAGGTAACTGATCAGGAATTTTAATGGGCATCTTAAAGCACTCCCTTTTAAGATGTATAGACGTCTAGAATTCCAATAACCCTATAACATCCCCAATCAGGGTTCAAGAACATTTGTGAGATAGATCGTTAAGCGCTAGAAATGAAAAAACCCGCAGCGTTTCCGCTACGGGTTTGAAGAGGTATCTGGCAGTGACCTACTCTCACATGGGGAGACCCCACACTACCATCGGCGCAGCAACGTTTCACTTCTGAGTTCGGCATGGGATCAGGTGGTACCATTGCGCTATGGCTGCCAGAAAAATTTTAAAGCTGGTGCTGATACCCAGATTCGAACTGGGGACCTCACCCTTACCAAGGGTGCACTC